>PGXT01000105.1 GCA_002839285.1 Spirochaetae bacterium HGW-Spirochaetae-5
TGATTACTTCACCTCTCCCTGTTATGAAAAAAGAGACCATTGTTCTTCAGAGTATGGGGATGATGAAATGGCTCTCTGTTGAGATGAGCAGACGGCTTGGTATATGGTCTAACTACGAGTATATATTTCCGAACAGAATGGTGGGGAATATTCTCAATTCGTTTCTTCCCGGGAAAGGGAGCGAAAGATTTTTCGATAAAGATATAATGACCTGGAGATGTGCCGGACTTATTTTACAAGAAAAAAACAATGCATCTTTTTCTGAACTTGCGTCATACATTAAAGATGATTCAACAGGCCTTAAACTCTTTCAGATATCCTCTAAAATTGTAGATCTTTATGATCAGTATATGACATTCCGCCCTGAGATGATAAATGCCTGGGATAATGGAGAAGTGACCTCCGGATGGCAGAGTGACCTCTGGCGTAAACTTACCGGCGGCATGAACGGTGATCATCCCCCTGCGCTTCTTTATGAAGTGTACAATATTCTTAAGTCCGGTGATATAATTATACCCGTTGATCTTCCTGAACGGATTACTGTTTTCGGAATTTCCTATCTGCCAATGTATCACCTTAATATTTTACGCGCTGCCTCGCTTTATTCCGATGTAAATCTTTTTATTCTTAATCCTTCATCTGAATACTGGGGTAACATTCTGACCGAGAAGGAGAAACGCAGAATAATTTCCACTTCACCTATTCTTCCCGGTGATCCCGAAGATTATCTTCATATTGAGCAGGGTAATGTTCTCCTGGCATCACTGGGCCGCGTTGGTAGAGACTTCCTGTTTAACATATTCATGTCCGATCTGGATACAGTTGAACTCTTCGAAGAGCCGGAACGTAAGTCTCTTCTGTCGATGATTCAGAATGATATATATACAATGAATAACGGGAAACCGGGGCAGGGGAGATTTGCTCTCTCTGAAGTAGAGATCGTAAAAGATAATTCAATTATTATTAATTCATGTCACAGTTCAATGAGAGAGGTTGAGGTTCTTCACGATTATATTCTTGAGCTGTTGAACAACGACAAAACTCTTGCGCCTGGTGATATTCTTGTCATGTCCCCCGATATCGAAGAGTACTCAAGTTCTATCCAGGGGATTTTCGGCAGGAGCAGTGATGGCGTTCCGCGTATACCCTTTAGAATTGTAGATAGAAAACTGAAAAATACCAGTGTGGCGGTTGAGACTTTTTTTAAAATTCTTTCAATCGGTGATGAAAGATTTACATCGTCATCTCTTCTGGCAATTGCTGATTGCGATGAAGTGCGGGAGAGATTTAATCTTACATCTGAAGATATGGATAAGGCGGGGAGATGGGTCCGTGAAACCGCGGTTTTCTGGGGTATAGACGGGGAATATAAAGAGGAGCTTGGTCTGCCGGGGATCGTGGAAAATACATGGAAGTTCGGTCTTAACCGAATGCTCATGGGCGGAATTATGAATTGCGAAGATCAGACTTCAATGGGGATACTCCCCTATTCCGGGATTGAGGGGAGTGATCTGCAGATTCTCGGGAGATTTATAACTCTTTTTAATTCATTGCGTGAAATATACTATATGCTGAGTAAGGATTATACTCTTGCTGAGTGGAGTGAAGTTATAACCTTTATCATTGATTCAATATTTGCCGATGAAGAAATCCCTGCGCCGATAATTCCTGTATCTGATGCGGCACTTAAAATCAGGAATCTGCAGAGTGAATCCGTATTCACTGAAAAGATAAGTATCGGTGTAATCAGGGAGTATCTCGATAAGGCGGTATTGGAGTCGGGATCGGGGAAGGATTTTGTAAGCGGAAGTCTGACCTTCTGCGAGATGCTCCCTATGAGAAGTATTCCCAGCCGTGTCATCTGTATTCTTGGAATGAACGATTCCGCTTTTCCGCGGAAATCTCGAGCGCTAAGTTTTGACCTTACTTCTGAAAGTCCGAAGCGCGGTGACCGATCTGTACGGGATGAAGACCGCTACCTCTTTCTCGAAACGCTTGTTTCTGCCAGAGATCATCTTTATTTGAGCTATACCGGTCAGAGTTTAAGCAGTAATAATCAGCTTAATCCGTCCGTTGTTATAAGCGAGCTTATTGAATATATAGATGAATTCTATGAAATCGAAAACAGCGATAAGAAGATCAGCGGATATATCGTTAAAGCGCACCGTATTCAGCCGTACAACCCGGTGTACTTTCTCCCCGGTAGCGGGTTCTTTACATATCAGGGGAGCCGCATCGATGGTGCAAGATCTTATGCCTTGAGTGAAAAATCGGAATACAGGTTCATGGGTAAATCTCTCCCGTCTCTGATTGATGAAGAAAAAAATATAAGCATAAGCGGACTGGCGGCATTTCTGATTAATCCTTCAAAGGCGCTGATGAATAAACGGCTTGGACTCTATCTTGATCTGCGCAGTGATGAATATATTGAAGAGGAACCATTTACACCGGATTTTCTGGATCAATATAAATTGAATTCGGCGATTATGGATTCTCTGCGCCGCGGGGTAAGCCGTGAAAATCATTTTGAACTTGTGAAAGCAGCCGGTGAACTCCCGCACAGCACACCGGGAGTGATTACTTATGACAGTTCATTTACACAGGTGAAAAATTTTTACGACCGGTTCAGTTATCTGCTTAAAGATAAAATGGATAGAGTAATTATTGATCTTGATCTGGATGGATTCACTCTTACCGGAGCAGCTGATAATATTTACGGCGGGAAGGCCATTTTCTTCCGTTATGCATCCGCTAAAGGGATGGATCTTCTCAATGCCTGGATAACTCATCTAGCACTTTGCGCTTCGGGAAATTTTACCGGTGAGACTCTTCTGATCTCAAAGAGCGGCAGCTTCAGCTGGAAGGATATTCCGGAAAGCCGGGAAATACTTCTGACTCTTATTGATATTTATGAAGAGGGTATGACCATCCCTCTGCCGCTCTTCCCCAAAAGTTCTCTTAAATTTGCCGTGACTTTTTTTGACGGGAAGAAAGGGGAACCGGGTATTCGCGCCTTTAAAGCTGCTTCCTCCTCATTCAGAAACAGTTTTACCGGCGGAGATTCCGATGATCCTTATGTCCGTAAATTTTTCGGCGATTCATATACTCTTTCAGACCAGTTCAGAAAATATACTCTGAAGGTATATACCCCTCTTTTTGAAAATATAAATATGGAGGCGGAGATATGAGCATGTTAAGTGTAAGCGAATTCGATGTAATTGAATCTCCGCTGTCCGGAACAAATCTCATTGAAGCCAGTGCCGGAACAGGGAAGACCTATGCTATTTCGATAATATTTTTACGACTGATAGTAGAAAATAATTTCAGAATTGAAGATATACTTGTAGTGACCTTTACAATTCCGGCAACGATGGAACTCCGCCTGAGGATACGTGACCGGCTCCGTGATGCCGTGTCTGTAATTGAAGACCAGCCGATCAAAGATAAAACCGTTACTCTTCTGATGGAGAAGTATAAAGGGGACAGTGTTGTAAAGCAGAGGATACTCACTTCACTTAAAAGTTTTGACCAGGCATCGGTGTATACCATTCACTCATTTTGTCAGCAGATGCTTGTGGACAATGCCTTTGAAAGCGGTTCACTTTTCAGTTCTGAAATTGTTAATGATAATGCTTTTATAGAACGTGGTGTTACCGATCTCTGCAGACTTACCTTATACAATACATCTCCGGCGCTGGTTTCATATTTTATGGAGAACTGCAGCGTAAAGGAGCTTATTGAGCTTTATAAAAAAAGACCTCTCTCTCCGGACCTTCGAATCGAACCCGAAGATTCCGACGCCGATATCGAGTCGCTGGAGAGATGCCGCACTCTTATTGTTGAACTTTATGCTGAGTTGTCCGATCTCTGGAAACTGGAGTCCGGCAGAGTCGCTGATATTTTCTGTAATTCAAAAGTTCTTAAAGGGAATATATACCGTGAAGATTCTATGGATGCTCTTATAGAAGAGATGAATGATTACATCTCCGGTGAAATACCCTTCGCATTTTTCGACAGGTTTTATAATTATACCTCGGGAAAAATAAAAGATTCACTGAAGAAGGGGTGTGACTACCCGGAATCACAGGTGTTTGAGATCTGTCAGAAAATATATGACGCTAATGAGAAGTATAATAATGCCGGCGCGCTGATGCTTATCAGCATAAAGAAGAGACTCTTTGATGTTATCGATGATCTGGTCCTCAGCAGTAAAAGCCAGAACAGCAAAAGATCTTTCGATGATCTGATTAAAGATGCGCAGAGGGGCTTAAACGGGAAGTCGGGTAAACTCCTTGAAGAGAAAGTACGTGCACGCTACAAAGCTGCCCTGATTGATGAATTTCAGGATACTGACAATCTTCAGTTTGATATCTTCAGCAGGCTTTTCAATAATGAGAAGACAATACTCTTTCTGATCGGCGATCCTAAACAGGCAATCTACCGGTTCCGCGGTGCAGATATTTTTTCCTATATGAAAGCATCGCAGCTTATGAAAAACCGTTACACTCTCGCGCAGAACTGGCGTTCAAGACCGGAGCTGATTGAATCGGTCAATGCCGTATTCAGCAGGTGCACCGATCCGTTTATATTTGATAAAATTCAGTTTTACCCTGTACGCCCCGGAGAGGAGAATCAGGGTGATCATTTTATGAAGAGGGGTATACCGGTCCCCCCTTTTGATATATGGCTTTCTGCAGATGGTGCTGAATCTGCCGGTGATATGCTGATTGAAAAGCTCTCATCAGAGATATCGCTTCTTATAAACAGGGGGGATGATAATCCCTATACTCTGGGGGAAAGGGCAATCACTCCCGGTGATATTGCAGTGCTGGTCCGCACGCGGAAGCAGGGGATTGAAGTCCGCAATGCCTTTGCGGCATACAGCATACCATCGGTTTCGCGCGGGATGGATAATGTTTTTAAATCCGGAGAGGCGAAAGATTTATATTTTATTGTTTCGGCAATTGCTGACCCTGCAAATTACAATCTGGTAAAGGCCGCCCTGTCTACAGTTGCAATGGGGGGAAGCGCAGATCTGCTTTATGGTTATCACCGGAATTCATCAGATGGTAAGGATGGTTTTGATTCAGTTACTACAAGGTTTTATAACTATAGAGAGCAGTGGATTTCCGGAGGTTTCCTCAATATGATAACCGGCTTTCTTGAAAGAGAATCTGTGGCTTCAAGACTATTCGCTCTTAACGGCGGGGAGAGAATGGTGACAAATATAAATCATGTTGCTGAAATACTCCACGATGCAGAGCATGAAATGGATTTTACACCAAGAGAACTTGTTATATGGTTCGGAAATACACTATCGAATCCCCCCGATGATGACGGGTACTCCATGAGGCTTGAGCGTGATGACGATGCCGTTAATATAGTTACAATGCATGCATGTAAAGGACTTGAGTTCCCCATTGTCTACTGCCCCTTTCTTGCCCATTCCAATGACGGTAAGGGTGAGTATGTGATATATCACGATCCCTCCGATCATGACAGGCCCGTACTTTACCTCGATAAAAATGTTCCCGATGAGGTGAAAGCAATTAAGGCCTCTGAGGATCTTGCGGAAAATGTAAGGCTTTTATATGTTGCACTTACCAGGGCGAAGTCGGCATGCCGTGTTATGTTTGCTCCAAATAAAAATTTCGGTAAATCCGCGGCGTTCCATATCTTTGTAAAGAGTGCCGGATACGATGTCTCCGGTTATAATCGCAGCATACTTGCAGCAGCTCTCCGGGACCTTCATGATAACTCCGGCGGGAGGATATCTTTTTCAGATGGAACTGTTTCGGAGGGTGCAGCTTATATCGCCGAGAAACATTCAGCGGAGCAGATTGCTGTACGTGAGTTTACCGGTGAAGTGAGGTCATGCTGGAAGACTCACAGCTACAGCGCAATTGCTCATAGTTTCGCGGCTCAGGTCGATGCAGAGGGGAAGGATTTTCAGTCGGAGTTTCATGCACGGAAGGGGCGGAGTGAAGGTATCTTCGGTTTCGCCTCCGGAACAAGGGCCGGTTTGTGTATACATGAAATATTTGAAAAAACGGATTTTACAACCAGTGACAGGATATCGGTTACAGACAGGTGCTCTGAGATTCTTGAAAAGTACCGGTTTGATATTTCATCGAAGGTTCATCTTGCGGATATGTTTTTTAATGTTGTGAATTCAGTTCTTGATGACAGTACAGGTCTTAAACTCTCCTATATTGATGATTGTTCACGACTTACAGAGCTTGAATTCAGCTTCCCCGTGGATCTTTTTGATTCGATTAAGTTCAGGGATATTTTTAAAGGGGGGGATCTGATCTGTAATAAAATTTATAACAGACTTGCCGGGGATCACTCGGAACCGGGCGGGATGATGAAAGGTTTTATAGATCTGGTATTTGAGCATAATGGGAAATTTTATATAGCAGACTGGAAGTCGAACCATCTGGGTAATTCTTATAATGATTATACCAGAGAGAGATTAACAGATGAGATGGAGAAGCATAACTACTTTCTTCAATACCCTGAAATGGAATTCAGCCCGGGAATATTCTTTGACAGACCCGATATTTCTGTACTTGAAAAACTGGATAAATATTTTGCCGGGGTAAAATAATGAATATTTCAATTGATGAATTAAAAAAGACAGGCTCATTCAGTGATATAGATATTCATCTGGCGGAATTTCTTTCCGGTGAAGGGGGGGAGCATTCACCGCTTTTTCATCTGGTAATAATGATGCTCAGCAGCAGATTAAGCAGTGGAGATGTATGTCTTTCACTGGATGATATCGAGGGTAAGCCTCTCTCTTATTTCTTCGGTGATGATGAAGATGGTTTGAATAATGAGATAATCATTCCCGGTAAAAGTGAAATGATTGCGGTACTCGAAAAAAGCAGAGCAGTCGGACATGATGGTGATTATCTTCCTCTTATTCTTGATCAATATCACAAGCTCTATTTTCATAAATATTATACATTTGAAAATCAGCTTTCTTCTTACGTAAAAGATCTGGCAGAGAGGAAAACTCTCCCTGAAAGAATATCCGATGTAAAAGATACATTTTCCAAACTCTTTCCGCAATCTGCAGATGAAACCGACTGGCAGGGTGTGGCTGCATACTCCGCATTATCGGGAGGGATAACCGTCATATCCGGCGGACCGGGTACCGGGAAAACATCAACTGTTGTAAAAATACTCGCGCTGATTGCAGAATCGGGAATAAAAACCGGGAGAGATGTTTTAATATCTCTCGCCGCTCCCACAGGTAAAGCCGCGGCGCGGCTCCGTGAATCTGTGAACAGCGCAATTGAAAACCTACCGTCAGGGGATGATGTTAAGAAGCTAATCCCATCCGAAACATATACTATCCACAGGCTTCTCGGATCAATAAGAAATTCTCACGAGTTCCGTCATAACAGGGATAATCATCTTCCGCACGATGTTGTAGTTGTCGATGAGTGTTCAATGGGGGACATGGCTCTTATGTGCAGACTGGTTCAGGCTGTAAAGCCCGGGGCGCAGCTGATACTCCTTGGTGATAAGGACCAGCTTTCATCGGTTGAAGGGGGGGCGGTCTTTGGCGATCTCTGCGGTTCCGACGAAGGTGTTTATACTGAAAATTTTGCAATGAAGGGGAGAGAGCTTTTCGGTATTACTTTTCCCGAACCGGATATTAAAAATTCCCATGCTTCAAAGATGAATGATTCACTTATAGTACTTAAAAAAAGCTACAGGTTCAGCGGCCGGAGCGGTATAGGTATACTTGCGGATCTGATTAAAAAGGGCGATGCCTCCGCTGCGCTTGATATACTCGGCGATGAGACCTATCCCGATGTAAAGTTTGCAGATGGTTCCCCCTCTGAAAAGATTGAAGATATATATAGAACCTCGGCTTTATCAATACTTGACGGGCTTGATTGTACTACTGAGAAAAAAATTGCGGAACTGATCGGGAAATACTCAATTCTTACAGCCATCAGGCGCGGCCCGCTTGGCGCAGAGGGGATGAACTCAATGGCCGAGAACGTGCTCTTTAAAATGGGAGTGATATCCCCCGGAGAGAAGTTTTACCACGGGCGTCCGGTTATGATATCCCGGAATGATTACTCTCTCTCTCTGTTTAACGGAGATATCGGAATTACAACAAATGCAGATTCTGTTGAAGTTGTTTTCCCCGGTAATGACGGAGAGCCACGGGTTGTTCACCCCTCACGGCTGCCTGAGCATGAAACAGCCTTTGCAATGACCATACATAAAAGTCAGGGTTCGGAGTTCGATAATGTGCTTGTTGTAATGCCTGATAAATGGAATATGGTAATGACACGGGAACTTCTGTACACTGCAGTGACAAGAGCAAGGAATGGTGTTGTTATTGCCGCCGGTGCGGATATTATCAGAGAGATGATTGTAACTCCCACACGAAGAATGAGCGGATTGAAACAGAAGCTGTGGGGCGTTATCTGATCCGTTTCTGAATACCGGTCCGGATTATATCGCGGAGGATCTCTTTGAACACCATGTCCTCTTCGTATGAATAAATATCGAAAAGTTTAACAATATTATCAGCATCATTAATTTTTACAATCGAATAGAGCGCTGCGCTTCGTACATATCTCGATTTATCGGTCTTAATCTGGTTGATGAGAATTTCCGATACCCCTTTTCTCTTAAACGATCCAAGAGCGCTGCATGCTTCACCCCGGACTCTGTAATCTTCATCTGAAAGAGCATCTTTCAGGAGATCGACGGAACGGCTCTCGTCAAGTGAAACTCCTGCAGCATATACTGCTTTGATCCTCATTTTCGGATCGCTGTCGTTCTGTATTATATGCTTCAATCCGCTTATGCTGCCGGCTTTTTTAAAAGAGATAATCGTATCAAGGATTATCTGCTTTATCTCTCTGCTGTTTTCGCTTGTGAGCATATCCGATATCCTCTCAGCGGAAGAGTAATATTTCAGGTCTCTGAGCGCTTTAACAGCTTCCATCCGTATTTCAATGTCGGGATCTTTAAGAATCCCCGTCAGCATCGATCCTGAAGAGTTATCTTTAAATGATACCAGTGATAAGATGGCCATTTTTCTTGTTTCGCTGTTGTCATCTTTGGCTGCCAGTTTTCTTAAAGAGGGGAGGGCTTCTTTCACCTCGTTATAGTTTACACATTTGATGGCATAGATTCTTACAGATTTGTTTTCATCCTGAAGCATGGAGATGGCAAGTTTCTGGAATCTGACATCGTAAATATAATTCAGCGCTTCGAGAAAATATATTCTATCAATGGGATTTTTACTCTGACCAAGTGAGAGAATAACCGGGAGCATTCGGTCATCACCCGATTTTTTCAGCATTACAGCTGCCTTTTCTCTTACTTCACTTCTTGGTACCAGTAATTTTTCAGCTATCGGTACAGTAAATGCCGGCGACTTTGAGCTGCTTAATAATTCAATGAGGTTAATTTCAATTTTTCTGTTTTTTTCAGATTTTAAAATCTCTATCCATGTAGCGGAGTGTTCATGGATAGGGTATTCTTTTAGAGCGGTAATTATCCTCTCTCTCATCTCCTCATCGTCATCATCAAGATATTCATCTTTCAGCAGAGAAGGGATTGCGGCGGGCTGGTTTAACTGTATGTAGCTCACGGCCTGCTGGAATCTGTTTTTATTTCCGCCGGTTATGGCGGAGACAAGGTCTTTATCTCCGATCAATTCCGACGCGGATATATTTAAAGATTGAAGCAGGATTAATGATAACAATAATGATTTAAAATATCTGAACATAATCAGGAGGCGCTTTCGTATACTCCGTGAAGATACAGTACGGACATAGCTTTTGTAACTGCTTTATCAAGATAATCCTTATTTTTATTGCTGTACTGATATACGATCATCATTACTCCCCCTACGAGCATGGAGGCGGCAATGTCGGGTTCAATTTCATTTTTGAATATATGATTGTTGCGGAGAATTTCAATCTCTTTTGAAATTACCATGGTGATTTTTTCAAGAAATTCAGATACTTTTTCGGATACCTCTTCATCAATTCCGGCGATATCTCTATAGATCAGGCGGATCACTATGGGCTCGTCAGAAATCACAGAAAGGCATGAGGCTATTCTGTTATCGATGAATTTTACCATAACATCATTTTCCGGTTTCATTCTGAGAAATTCTTTAAGATCATCGGGGTCGAGTATATCTTCTATTGTTTCTGCAACAGTGTCGAGTATGGCGTATAGTATCTCTTTTTTATTGCTGAAGTACTGGTAAACGGTACCTCGGGCTATATCAAGTTCTTCACAGACCTGACCTATATGTGTGCTCTGGAATCCTCTGGTTATAAACATATCCTTGGCTGTGTCGATAATCTGCTGTTTACGTTTCTCACCTTTTGGTGGCATGAATATTACCTCGTGTTTATATATAAGTTTTAGCAGTATAAAGATTTTCCGGTGGGATATTGATAAGCCAGATTAAATTCTTCTTCCGCCGCTATTTCTGCTGTTTATTGTATTAATTTCTTTTCTGATCGGGATAAGCGCTTCCTGAAGCTCCTGGACTATTTTATCAGCTTTTTCCTGCAGTTCTTTACTCATACTTAACTCATTCCTGTTTAAATATCTGATTATATGAATGGTGAAACAATAGCTTATAATAATAGTCGTCATCAAACGAATATATCATCAAATAATTTTTTTATAAACTGGATACAGGAAATGTAAATATATATATAATTTAAAATGGTTAATGAATCACATTTTTGTAAAAATTTATAATTTTTATCAGAAAGGTCAATAAATTTTTCTGCCGGAGGATAAAAAATGAATAAATAGAGGTATTTGTGTCTGTTTAAAATTGATTAACAGACTTAGGCGAGTCTGTTAATCAATGTTCCTGAATTATCGTTATCAGGCTTAACTTTAACTTCAGCACCGATAAGCATAAAGAGAAAGTCTTTAACTTCGGAAACATCCATAGTAACAGCCTGGTGTATTTTTTCCTGAATTTTGTCTTTTTCGACTCTGAGAGTTTCATCGGCTATACTTTTGATGTTTGCTTTACTTTCAATGTCAGCATTAGCGGTATCAACTTCCCTGTTTTTTAATTTATCAGAAAATAATCTGATATTTATCGCTTCAGCTGTGTCGTAGTTGGATTTAACGTTGATATTCATGACCAGAACCTCCTTGTTCAATGTCTATGCTACATTATCGGTATGTTTTCATTTATTATAACATTTTTTTATTTTTTTTAAAATAATTGAATTTTTTTTAAGTAATAAAAGCTGTTTAAAAATCGATGGTTAAATCAATTACTCTGCGGCTTAGTGGCTGGTAAATTGATTTTGATATCTATGATTTTTAATAAGTTACTCTGCTTGCAGCAGACTTACACAAATAATCTCCCGGCGTAAGTCTGCAGTCTTTGTGAAAATTATTTGACAGTGATGGTGTAAAGTGTATACTTGTAGTGAACACTTTGGCATGGAGGCTGTTATGGAAATTTCAGCAAAAGAATTGAGAGGCAAACCTGCCAGGATTATTGAACAGGCAGCAAGGGGTATCGAGGTTATTATTACTTTGAGAGGGAAAAAATTGGCAAAATTGATCCCTTATAAAACAGATCCCGTACAGAATACTGACGAAGATGAAATATTCGGAATGTGGGAGAATAATACAGAAAAACTCTCTGTCAATGAACATGTGAGGAATCTTCGCAAGGGGAGAAACTTTTGATAATTGATACAGATGTTCTTATTTGGGAGTTGCGTGGTAATTTGAGTGCAAAAAAAGTTATTCATGAAAATATACCATTCAATATTTCTGTGGTTACATATATAGAACTTGTACAGGGTATGCGGAATAAGTATGAACTCAACACCTTTGTAAAGCAAATAGGGAGATGGAGTGTAAATATTATTCAAATAAATAATGATATATCCACCCGTGCTATGATATATATGGAAGAATTTGCGCTAAGTCATTCACTTGAGCTGGCAGATTCACTGATTGCGGCTACCTGTGTAAATAATTCAGAAGTTCTATTGACTGCTAATGATAAACACTACAAGCAGATCCCGAATATTCAGCTGGTTAAATTCAAGCCGATAATCGATAAGGTTTAATATTGTGTATAAATGTGAGCATATGAGAATAAATATTGGTTTAGATGATGAGCTGGTGGAGGAGGCTTTCAGGTGTTCAGATAATATAACAACCATGAGAGAGCTTGTTGAGCTGGCATTGAAAGAATATGTGATGTACAGGAAAAGAAAAAAATTAAAAGATATTCGCGGGAAAATATTATTCCGCGAAGATTATGATTATAAATCAAAGAGGGATTGATTCTGATCCCGGTAATATTGCAAAAGTCATCAAAGAATTGAAGATTTACAGATAGTTATTATTTTTTTCCATACCCCGCTTATAATGTTTGACCAAACACCCCATGATTTATTTTCTTAAATCCCCGGTTTGTAATCCGGGGTTCTGAACATTTTAAATAAATAAACAGAAAACCATTATAACGGAAGTATGGTGCTGCTTCCGATAATTTAATATTACCTGCTGAGGACATTTTATGATAGCAAAAAGGCGCATAATCTTTACAATTATTTTTTTAGCCGTTCTTATACCGGGCAATATTCTTAACTCTAACTATTCATACTCCTACTTTAAGAGAGCGCTGGATCTCTCGGCAAAATGGGCAGAGAAGAGTGCAAACGCCGCCGCTATACATAAAAGACTTCTCAACATCATGTATGTATCACCATCTCTTTTCGAGAATAATCATATACTTGCATATTATGGCCACCCTAAATCAAAAATCATGGGAATAGTCGGCCGTCATTCTATTCCGGATCTTGCAGTGATGCTTATGAAAGAAGCCGGCAATTACGATTCAGAAAACAGTGAAAAGGGGATAGTTCCTGCATTCTATCTTATTTACGGGACATGCCAGCCTGCCGGTGAGATAAATATAATTGATAAAAAACTGGTTGATTCATACATCCAGTATGCGCTTGCAAAGGGATTTCTTGTATATCTTGATCATCAGATTGGTAAGTACACAATAAGTCAGGCAATGGATCATATACTCCCTTTCCTGAAATATCCGAATGTTCATCTTGCACTTGATCCGGAGTGGCGGACCATCAGGCCTATGAGAGAGGTGGGCTCAATTACGGGAAAGGAGCTCAATGCTGCGCAGCAGCAGATGAAAGAGTATATGGCGGCGAATAATATTCCGGGTAAACGTCAGCTTGTAATCCATCAGTTTCAGAGTAAAATGATAAGAGATATACACGATGTGAAGGCCGCATACGATCCGGTTATTCTTGTACACGCCACATCGGGCTGGGGGAGCCCTCAGGCTAAATTAAGTACACACAGCAGGAATTCCAAAGCTTCTAATATTCCCTATAAGGGATTTAAACTCTGGTACTATTACTCCAGTAAATCGGGAGTACATTACGACAATCCTCTAATGACACCGGCTCAGGTTCTGGGACTCAATCCCGAACCGGGGCTGATTATATATCAGTAGACTCATATTATTAATTCAGCCATATGAATAATAGTTATTCCTGATCGCTCTGTTATCCCGGTAAAAAGTTGTGGTACATTTTCCCGGGATATGGCAACGCCGTATAAACGTGACTGCTCAAAAACCGGTGACATTTTTATCTCCGCCGCAATACGGGAGCGGCAGATATAAAATTTAACACTAATCTATGAGTACTAACGCAAAAATACAATTGGCGGTAACGACATTGATGATCAACAGTGGAAATAGTTATGTATAAACAGATTAGAACAAATCCGATGTATATTTACCTCATTCTCCTTACTGTCGCTTCAGCCGTATCACTTCAGGGGTGGAATACTCTTTTTAACAATTTCGCAGTCGATACTGCGGGCCTTAATGGTCTTCAGGTGGGGACAATTCAATCTGTGCGTGAAATCCCGGGTTTTATATCTCTTCTTGTGATATATGTTCTTCTGGTTATGAAAGAACACCGGCTTTCGGTCTTTTCGGTTCTGCTCTCTGGCCTGGCTGTTGTTCTCACGGGATTCTTCCCTTCATTTGCCGGGATTCTCATTACAACTTTTATAATGTCACTGGGATTTCACTATTTTGAAACTACTAATCAATCGCTCACATTGCAGTATTTTAATCATGCTGAGGCGCCGGTTGTTCTTTCAAAGCAGAGAAGCTATAACTCTCTCGCAAATGTAGTTATCTGTGTTGTAATATGGGGATGTTCATACATTCTGAATATAAAGTGGCTTTTTGTTCTTACAGGTATTGTCGTGGTTCTTATTTCCCTTTATGCCATAAAAATTAATCCTGAAAAGGATGATCTGCCGATTCAGCACAAAAAGCTGATTTTGAGAAAAAAGTATACTCTCTTCTATATATTAAATCTTTTAAGCGGGGCGAGAAGACAGATATTTGTAGTCTTTGCAGTCTTTCTCCTTGTAGACCGCTACAAGTTTTCTCTTCAGGAGGTTACCATACTTTTTATTATAAACAATATTGTTAATTATTTCGCATCTCCATATATAGGTAAGGCAATTAATAGATTTGGAGAGAAGAGAATGCTCTCCCTTGAATACTTCAGCGTAATATTCATTTTTCTTGCCTATGCTTTTATTGACAGCGCTTTAGTTGCGGCTTTACTTTATATAATAGATAATATTTTATTTAACTTTGCAATAGGAATTCGTACATACTTTCAGAAGACGGCTGATCCTGCGGATATAGCTTCATCAATGGCAGTGGGATTTACAATTAATCATATTGTTGCTGTTGTCCTTCCGGTGGCGGGTGGAGCTTTGTGGCTTCTCGATTTTAGAATACCATTTGTTGCAGGTAGCGTACTTGGAGTTCTTTCACTTATTGCTGTGCAGCGGATGAGGGTGCAGGAAGCAGTTAATTAAAAAACTGTAGCAAATGCTTATTAAATAATTACCAGCATCTTTTTTGTACAGCCCCCTAAATCCCCCGGAGGGGGACTTAAAAGAAGGTGTTGATAAATGATAGTGTCTTTTAAAAAATAATTTGCGAATAATATCTTCAAGTCCCTCTCCGGGGGATTTAGGGGGCAATGGGTGTTGGGTAAGATTAGATTGTTAAATGGAATGGTAAATAATGAACAGTAAATATTCAGAAGCGGTAGAGAAGGGGAGAAAGATTCTGGAATCATCTTCCTGTGATTATGCCGAGATAAGACTCTCTTCGAGTGTCGGGACCGGTATTTCCCTGTCCGGTGAGAACGTTGACTCTTTCACTATCGGTGAGTCTGTTGCCGGGTCAGTGAGAGTTTTAAAAAACGGTTCATGGGGATTTGCTACATTCAATGATATATCTATACTGGAGAGATTTTTTGCCGGAGCAGTTAACTCCGCGTCAATTGTTTCGCCGGTTGAGAAGAGTGTCATCGCACGGGGGACCCCCGTAAGTGGTGAGTATAAGACATCGTATGGCCGGAACTTCATGGATGTCACCCCTGACGAGAAGTATACGCTGCTTAAAAAATATAACGATATACTCCGCGGTGCTGAATCTGTTCAGACTACGCGGGCAGGGTACCGGGACGTTAATACTAACTATACATTTATGAATTCAGAGGGGAGTTTTCTCTCTTACGATAAACTCTACTGCGGGATTTCGCTTGCATCTATAGCAAAGCGGGGGAGTGTTATTCAGCCATTTCACGAATCGATTTCGGGATTCGGGGGATTTGAAATTGTTGAAGGTAAGGATCATCTTGCAGAGGCTGTTGTTAAAACTGCAGTTGACATGCTCGATGCGGAACCTGTTCCCGGAGGGAATTACGATATAATTGTAGATCCGAAACTCTGCGGTGTATTTATACATGAAGCTTTCGGGCATATGTCTGAAGCTGACTTTGTCTATGAAAATCCCCGGATGAAGGACGTTATGGTTCTGGGGAGAGAGTTCGGTTCACCTATGCTTAATGTTTATGACGATGGAACAATGCCGGGTGCCGGTTACATTCCATTTGACGATGAGGGGATTGCCCCACGGAAAACTTCACTTATTAAAGATGGACTTCTTTCAGGACGGCTTCATTCACGCGAAACCGCCGGAAGGATGAATGAAGATGTTACCGGGAACGGAAGGGCAATAAGTGTAATGAAACAGCCCATTGTCCGCATGACAAACACATATATTGAAAACGGGGATTCCACCAGAGAGGAAATTTTCAGCTCAATGGATGATGGACTCTACTGTGTTGATGTAATCGGAGGCCAGACTAATCTGGAGATGTTTACTTTCACTGCTGCATACGGCTATGAAGTGAAGAACGGCAAACCGGGGAAGATGTACCGTGATATCGTTCTATCGGGGAATGTGTTCAACACCCTTAAAAATATTTCCATGATCGGGAATGACCGTGAGATGTTCGGCGGACTTGGCGGATGCGGCAAGGGGGGACAGAGCCCTCTCCCTGTCTCCTTCGGAGGGCCCCACATGAAGATTAACGACATACTTATCGGAGGGAAAAAATGAGAGAGCTTATAGAAAAAGTAATCCCGAAGGGGAGCGGCTGGTATGACGCTGTTTATGTATCAGGTAAAAGCACACCGGTAAGTTTCAAGAATAACAGACTCTACTCCCTCTCCGAAAGTGAAAACTCAGGATTCGGGGTGAGAATAAATAAAGATAGCAGAACGGGATTTTCATATACCAATGAACTGAATAATATTGCAGATACGGCAAAGAGGGCTCTTGCCATGTGCAGTTTCGGTGACGAGGAGAATTTTACTCTCCCTGAGAACACAACTGTTTCATTTGAACCGTACGATGATGCAATTTCAAAATTCAATGTATCCGATGAAATTAAATCTGCTGAAAAAATGATAGAGGATATAAAATCGGTCTATCCTTCGATAAGTGTAGATCTGGGTATATCCTCGTCAACGGGAACTGTCCGGTTGATCAATTCACGTGGTGTTGACGTATCTTATCGCGAGTCATATTACGGGCTATCTGTATCATGTTCGTATATAATGTCCGACGGTACAAGAATCGAAACATGGGAGAGCAGGTCCGAGCTCAAACCTGTAGACTGCTCTGCACTGAAAGATGTGATTCTGGGAAAAATAGAGAGAGCCCTTACAATTGAGAAGATAGATTCCGGGCTCTATCCGGTTATATTCCCCCCTCAGGCCTTTGGAAGGCTGATCGGTTTTATCGCATCGGGTTTCAGCGGTGTATCGGTATGGAAGGGTGTATCTCCAGTTGCAGGAAAGCAGGGGGAGAAGATTTTCAGCGAATTCTTTACAATGACTGATAACCCCTATCTGGAAGGTTCTCCATTTAATGTTCCATTTGACGGGGAGGGTGTAACTGTTGCAAAAAACTTTCTAATCCGGAATGGTGTTGTCGAAACTTTTATTAATGATTTAAAATATGCCGAAAGGCTGGGGCTTTCACCAACTGGTAACGCATCGCGAGGATATTCATCTCTTCCGTCACCATCGTTCCACGGAATTGCAGTAGAGCCGGGAGAAAAATCCTTCGAGGAGATGATCTCCGGTATAGATAGAGGTATTGTTGCCGAGCAGTTTATCGGTTTGGGTCAGTCTAATACAATCACCGGGGATTTTTCGGCAAATATGGACCTTGCATATCTTGTGGAAAAAGGTAAGATTAAGGGACGGGTTAAAGACTGTATGATCAGCGGCAATATCAATGAACTGATGAAGGGGGAGTTTACGTTATCTAAAGATGTTGAGCGAAGAGGCTCCTCTCTGCTGCCGTACGCGCTTTTTCCTGCGGTTAATATTACGGCATGATCCAGCTCACTTCATCAGCAGCATCTCCGATGCAAGTATAAAAACCGGATTGCTGATAATCGAACTCCCTATTGCGGCGCTCTTCAGGTTGTATTCTGTTTTTGCAATCAGGGGGTAAATTCTTTTCAGGTCCGGGCGGCTGGTCCGTTTCAATATTGAGGCAAATTTTTCACGTTTCAGTTTTGATCCGGCAAGGCCGAGTTTTGTGAATGCTTCATCCTGGTTGTTTTTCTCATCAAGAAGGGTGTAGTATTTTTCAATCGTATCGGCCTGTCTTATAATCATATTAAGTATCAGAAGTTCTGCAGTACCATCATCGATTATTTTCTGAAGATAGGAGAGTGATCTTTTTTCTTTCAGAAAAAGAGAGTCTACAAATTCAAAGACTGTTATTTCGCGGATCTCTCCGGCCAGATCCCTTACGAGTGTTTCGCTCAGGGTCATGTCATTTGAAGTCATTGAAATCATGTCGAGCATTTCATCTATCTTTTTAATATCGTTCCCGGTGAGTTCAATAAGCAGGGGAATAATTCTGTCTTCGAATTTAATCTTTTTATCGTTAAGGTTTTTTCTTATATATGCAAGAAGGTCGCTGTCGAAATTTTTCCAGAATTGTACAATGTTCACAAGGTCTTCATACTTTTTCTCAATCCATGCCGGAGCCTGATTTGCCATGGATGTCATAATTATTACAGTTCCCTCAGGTGTTGAAGTCATCATGTCTTCCATGATATTTTTTACAGTGTCATTCAGTTTTATATTTTCGATGTTCCGGATTATGCACGCCCTGCTGCTGGAAAACATTGATCCGGCTAAAGCAAAATCAGCTGCGGCGGTAAACTCCTCCTGGGTGTTTTTATCTTCATTGAGGTAGTATTTTCCAGTATTCTGAATACGGTCTTCGTCCTTTTTAAATATGTGGGAGAGTATTGTGCTTATTACCTTATCCTTCTCACCCTCCTCCTCTCCAAGGAAAAGGAAAACTCTCCCCTTTATGCTTTTTGCTATTTCAGCAGCAAACTGTTTTGAAGTCGGGTATTTTTTCAGTGCCATTATGGATTTTGCTCCTTCTGCTCTGTTTGATCATTACCCCCATCTAAGAAGCCCCCTAAATCCCCCGGAGGGGGACTTTAAAAAAACTTGCTGTCAAGTCCCCCTCCGGGGGATTTAGGGGGCCGGGTGGTTGTTAAAAGACCTGATATCGTGGTACTCTGCAAGAAAAAAAGTTCGTGTTATATAAAAAAACTGTTAAAGTTATATTTCCATAAGCCGATAATGAATCAAATGAAGAATTTTTTTCATTTTACACTCCAATGGTCTTCCTTGAAAATTAAAGGCAGTCAGGGTAGGTCTTTTACAACAAACGGGATAGCAATATCCCGTTTTTTTTTTGGCCATTTTTTGACGTTGTGCTTTAATGAAAATTGTAAGTATTCTTAAACTGCTGGTAAAGTTGCTTTTTGCACTAGTGCCGTGACCGGATGATTTTTATTAAAATTTTTTACACTCACCCCCGGCTACTGCCGCGCCCCTCTCTTTGATGAAAAAAAGAGGGGCTTCGTAAAATAAATTATATCTCTAAAAAATACAAAAAATTTCCTGTTTGAACTCCCCTCTCTTTCTTTCCAAAGAGAGGGGCCGGGGGTGAGTTCGGAAAGTTTGCGACTTTATATATCAATTTTTAATTAATAATCATACGGTCAAAGCACTAGTCAATATTTATAGTCTCCGTAAGGTCGTAAATTGTACTTATGTACTCATTTGCCGGTTTGTCCCAGTGGTATGCAGCTTTTTCAGCATTCTCCCTGATAATAGCCATTGTCTCGTCATCGGAATTTTTGAAAAAATGCGAGGCTCTATCCATAGCGTCATAAAATGACCATGGTGTAAAGTCTGCAAATAGAAATCCGTATCCTTCGACGAATTTGCCTGTGCCTGAAACCGGTTTAATTGTATCCCGGAGTCCACCTGTTGCACGGGCTATTACAGGACATCCCGCAGCCATTGCTTCAAGCTGGGATATTCCCCCCGGTTCATGCATCGAAGGCATTAGAAAATAATCACAGGAGAGGAGAGGGATGCTCACATCCTGATATCCGAAAGATACACTGCATCTGCCGGGATAATACTGGTTCATAAGATATAGACCATGTGCTATGCTCTCACCGCTTGAATCTCCCGCCGCCACGCTCCCCCCGGCAATAATCTGGTAGT
>PGXT01000283.1 GCA_002839285.1 Spirochaetae bacterium HGW-Spirochaetae-5
CTATGAAAAAAATCATCATTGCCGGAATCAACAGCGGTGCAGGTAAAACAACAGTAAGTGCTGCCCTGATGAAAGTGTTTACAGACCGTGGATTGAAAGTCGCCCCTTTCAAAACCGGTCCCGATTATATCGACCCGAAGTTTCATGAGTTTATCACCGGTGCGGATTCGCATAATCTCGACAGCTGGATGCTCGATGAAGATACCGTGCGCCATATCTTTTATAAAAATTCAGGAACTGCGGATATTGCTGTAATTGAAGGGGTAATGGGACTCTTTGACGGATGCGGGAGCGGTGACTCCGGGAGTACAGCACATATTTCACGGATAACCGGATCACCCGTTATTCTTGTTGCTGATGCGAAGGGGATGTCGAGAAGCATTGCTGCGGCTATAAACGGATACTGTAAATTTGATCCTTCGATAAATATTAAGGGAGTAATTTTAAACAGAGTGTCGGGGGAGAGGCATTACTCCCTTCTGAAAAAAATTATAGATGAAAACTGCGATGTAAAATGTTTCGGTTATCTCCCCGCAGATGAAGGGATAATTCTTGAGAGCAGACATCTTGGGCTTATTCCGGCCGAGGAGCTGCTTGGGCTTGACGATAAAATCAGACGGATGGCTGAACTTGCTGAGTCAACGATAGATATAGGTGGAATTCTTGAAGCTGCAGTGGATGATTACTCTTCTCATGTTGTTCATGAACTGCCGGAGGATATAAAAGGGTCGGGTAGTGGATTAAAAATTGCAGTTGCAATGGACCGCGCTTTCAGTTTTTATTACAGAGAGAATCTGTTGCTAATC
Source organism: Spirochaetae bacterium HGW-Spirochaetae-5 (assembly GCA_002839285.1). Classification (GTDB taxonomy): domain Bacteria; phylum Spirochaetota; class UBA4802; order UBA4802; family UBA5550; genus WRGT01. The sequence continues at coordinate 807 of PGXT01000283.1, forward strand.
AAAGAGTCAGGGATTGAGCTCGTTTACTTCAGTCCAATGGAGGACAAAACTCTCCCTGATGGTATTGACGGTGTTTATCTCGGCGGAGGTTATCCTGAAGTATTCGCAAAGGAACTCTCTGCAAATACAGCAATGTTAGATAATATGAGGACTAAATGCACGAATGGTATGCCGGTCTATGCCGAGTGCGGCGGGCTGATCTATCTTACATCGGGGATTACCGGGCATGATGGAGTTTTTTATCCCATGGCTGATTTTTTTAAATGCAGATCTGTTATGACAAAGAGACTGCAGCGTTTCGGATACGTGAATATACAATTCGATGGTATTGAAGTAAAGGGGCATGAGTTTCATCACAGTATAATTGTTGAGTGTGATGAGCATTCGGTTTTTAAATACATTGTAACAAAGGAATCGACAGGGGATAGTTGGAACTGCGGATTGAAAAAGCAGAACGTTCTTGCGGGGTATCCGCATATTCACTTTTATTCAAATTTTGATTTTTTCAGGAAACTGGTGGAGATGTTTAAGGGTAGCCCCCGGAACCACTCGGCCCCCGCACCCCCGGAGGGGGCAAAGAATTGAATT
>PGXT01000106.1 GCA_002839285.1 Spirochaetae bacterium HGW-Spirochaetae-5
AGACGTGAAGCAGCTGAAGAAAATCTTAAAAAGATAGAGGCAGGAATCCGTGACATCTATTTCTAGACCTGAGATAGTTGAACTGCTCAAACTACGCGGTAAGGAGCAGCGGGAGTTCCATAAGCGTGCTTCTGCAATCAGGAAAGATAATATTACCGATAAGGTATATCTTCGGGGTCTGATCGAGTTTTCAAATATATGCGCAAATGACTGCCTTTACTGCGGGATAAGAAAATCCAACATAAATATAAGAAGATATGGACTCTCTCCCGATGAGATTCTTGCTTCAGCAGATGAGGCGGCAGAAGCCGGACTCACTTCCATTTTGCTGCAGTCCGGGGAGAGGAGAGACCGTGATTTTACATCCCATCTCTCTTATTCACTGAAACTGATTAAGCATAAACATCCCCGCATGAATATAACCCTTTCCGTGGGGGAGCAGGAAAGAGGCATTTATGAGGAGTTTTACGAGCAGGGTGCCACGCGTTATCTTCTCCGGATAGAAACATCGAGCGAAAGTCATTACCGTAAACTTCATCCCGAGCCGATGAGTTTCAGCAGAAGAGTGCAGTGCCTCAATGACCTCCGTGATATCGGTTTCCAGGTAGGGACCGGAGTAATGGTTAACTCACCTTATCAGACTCTTGCGAATCTTGCAGATGATATACTGTTTTTTACAACACTCGATATAGATATGTGCGGCATGGGGCCATATATTCCGCATAGTGATACTCCGCTTTCCGGCATTGAGTATCTGTCTGAAGAGAGTTTAAATCTGGGACTCAATATGATTGCAGTACTTCGAACTGTTATGCCTGATATAAATATAGCATCAACAACTGCTCTTGAAACTCTCTCACCTGGCGGCCGCGAACTGGGGCTTCTTGCCGGTGCTAATGTTATAATGCCGCAGTTCTCCCCCTTTGCAAGCAGAACTGATTATGCTCTTTATGATAATAAACCGCAGGGTGTAAGGGAGTGCAGGGATTTTGTTAACTCTGTGAAAGAACGGATTGAAGAGCTTGGGCTTGTACCTGCTACAGAGGATCCCGGCATTTCTATGCATTTCCTCAGGAGGGTAAAAGATGACAGTTCTCGTTGAAAGAGATAATATAGGGATATTCGGAAAGATGAATGCGGGAAAGAGTTCAGTGATGAACCTTCTGACTCAGCAGGAGACATCGATCGTTGATTCAACTCCAGGCACAACATCCGATACAAAAATTTCCCTGCATGAGATTCACGGTATCGGGCCGGTACGGATTTTCGACACCGCGGGTATAAACGAACTTAGCGAGCTTGGAGAAAAGAAGAGAAAAAAAGTAATGAGCGACCTGAAGGAGACGAACCTTGTTCTGCTCGTTATTGATCCGTCGACTTCTGATTTCAATGCTGAAGCAGAATTGCTGAAAGAAGCCAGAGAGCTTGACCGGCAGATTATAATTATATACAATATTTTTAGTGATGAAGATAAAAGCCGGATAAATGAAGTGGAGGAGAAATTAGCTCTGCTGAGATTCCACAAAAAAATTCTGATAAAAGCAAATGAAAGCAGTTTCCGGAGACAGCTGCTCGATTTTATACTCGAAAATTATGAGCCTGAAAATCCCTTAATGGACCTGCTTCCGTTCATTGAACGCGACCGTTATTATATTCTTGTTATACCGATGGATGTTGAAACACCGCCGGGAAGATATCTCCGCCCGCAGGCAATGACAGAGGAGTACATAACACGCCATTGGGCATATCCTGTATCATTCAGGCTTGATCTTGCATCTGCAAGGGGAGATGATCCTGATGCTGAGAAGAAAAGATTTTTAGCTTTAATAAACGGCCTGGCAGAAAAACCGCGCTGCATTATAACAGATTCACAGGCAATGGATATTATGAGTAAATGGTGCCCCGATGATATCGATCTTACAACATTTTCAATTGTCATGATAAATTATATGAGCGGAGGAAAACTCTCTAATTTTGTGAAGGGAGTAGAGGCTGCTGATAACCTGAAAAGCGGAGACTCCATTCTTATAGCCGAGGCATGTAATCACAGCCGTGTGGGGGAAGATATCGGAACTGTGCAGATACCGGCTTTAGTAGAGAAAATTTATCCCGGAGTAAAAGTTGAGCATAATTTCGGAAGGGAGTTTCAGGATAACAGTGAGCTTGAAAAGTATTCTCTTATAATACACTGCGGAGGGTGCATGATCAGCAGACAGAAGATGACCGCACGGATCCGTGACCTTGACGCGGTGGGTGTACCTTATACCAATTACGGAATATTTTTATCAGCAGTAAACGGCAGAGCTGCACTCCGGAAGGTGGTGAAGCCCTGGGGGATTGAAATTTAATATTAAGCAGTGAATTATTCACTGTTATTGTGCTTCCCCCTCGGTACAACAGCGTAAAATTTCCAATTTTTAAATTTTTACTTCCACGCTGTCACTCGGGGAGCTCATACCTTCAAAATAAGACGTTCCCCGAGTGTTTCGCACCTCGATACGGCCGTTGGCCACTCGGTAACCGTGTAACGAGAAATGTACCGAGGGGAAAGCATAGTATAGTTGAACATTTTTCTTTACTCCTGCAGATTCCCCTTAGGCAGCTCGATACTAAAAGTCGTCCCTTCGTCAGGAACACTTGTTACAGAAATTTTTCCATTATAAATATCCTCCACTATCTTTCTGGTAATTGAAAGACCGAGTCCGCTGCCGCTGATTTTCCTTGTTTTGTCATTCTTTAACCGCACAAACTCCTGGAATAGTTTTGGAATATCCTCTTCGCTCATTCCGATTCCTGTATCCGCAATGGTAACTTTTATACTATCCATATTATCACGGAGAGTACATCGAACCTCTCCATTGTCTTTGTTGTATTTTACGGCGTTAGAGATAAGGTTGTTGAAGATGATTTCAATTTTCTCAGGATCGCCATTAAAAAAAATCTGCTCCGGTTCGGAATCAATAAAGATCTGAATATTTTTCTGTGTAGCCATGGGTGAAACTATCTCTCTGGATGAGGCGGCGATTTCAGTAATATTGAGTCTCTTTATGTCTTTATTCTTTTTGTCAGATTCGATTTTAGTAAGATCCAGGAGATCTGTAATCAGCATCCGCATCCCTTTAATTCTTTCAAGGGACCGGTTTACCATCTCGTCGTAGGAATCCATTGTATCTCCGGCAAGACGCTCCTTCATTATCCGCAGATACCCCTCTATGGCACTGAGCGGGAGTTTCAGTTCGTGTGAAAGAACTGACAGGAACTGATTCCGTATCTGTTTATCCTCATCTTTAAGATTTTTTGTCATTCTCCTGAGATAGAGATGCTTGGTTATGCTCTCCATCGAAGTCTTTAATTCCTGAGGTGTAAATGGTTTAGGGACAAAATTATATGCGCCGTTATTTGTTGCTTTAATTGCCAGATCAAGTGAAGCGTATGAGGTTATCATCATAACACTGCAGTCGATCTGTTTTTTATTGATATGTTCAAGCACGTCGATGCCGTAAATGCCCGGGAGTTTGTTGTCGAGGAGAATAATATCGGCACCGTTATTATTTATAATCTCAATCGCCTCTTCGCCGGAACCTACCTCCTGTGTTTCAAAGGTGAACTCCTCTTCAAGAAAAGGGAATGTGACTGAATAATTTGAAAGGATTCTGCTTATTCCTGAACATATTCCCGGTTCATCATCAACTATAAGTACTCTCAGTTTTGCCATACTTTATCTTCTTCTTGGAATCTGTATTTTAAATGTTGTCCCCATGGGGCCTTTGTCAGGATCTGTGTTTGAATTAACGGAAACATGACCCCTGTGCATTTTAACAATACCGTAAATCAGAGAAAGACCTAATCCGGTACCCTTTCCGATCGGTTTGGTTGTGAAAAAAGGTGTAAAGAGTTTGTCCATGTTCTCCTGTGAAATTCCCGTTCCGTTATCGTCAAATGAGAAGAGAATATCATCTTCGGTTCCGGATAGGCTTATGTTAAGAATACCTCCCTCGGGGGGGAGAGCTTCGATAGCATTTTTTTCAACATTGGTTAAAACCTGCATCCACTGATCCGGATCGATATCAGCTATGCTGTCGGTTAAATCTGAACTGAAAGTAACCCGGACATTCTCAGGAATAATAATGGAGCTGATACTGTGTTTAACAAAATCTTCAATGTTTACTGATGCATAATTGATCTGGTTTTTTCGTGCGAAGTTGAGAAGTCCCCCGACGATTTTTTTACATCTCTCGGCCTGTTCGGCTATAAGTTTCAGGTCATTCTTAATCTGTTCATTGTCTTTATGATCTTCAAGAAGAATGTTGCTGTACATGGTTATTATGCCAAGGGGGTTATTCAGTTCATGGGCAATTCCTGCTGAAAGCTGACCCATTGTTGCAAGTTTTTCTGACTGTATTAATGACTGCTGCGCTGAGGCTAGCTTATCATTTGTTGTATTAAGTTCAATAATGGAATTATGGAGTTTGTCAATTGTAAATGGGAGACACATTTCAGTTTCTGCCAGGCCGGAGAGAATAGCCATGGAGTGCTCAATGCAGCTGTCGTATCCGCACGCTCCGCAGTTCAGCTGATCCTGCGGTGAGAATTTCCCGATCTGATGAAGAACTTTTTCGATCTCTTCTTTTGTAGGGAGAGGATTTCGTCTGTCATCTGAGGTGAAGGTCCGTGAATAATCAAAATTTTTATAGTGATTGAAATCTTTTTCCCATTTCTTATAATCGAGTCTTTCAAGTTTATCTTTTACATAATTCCGGATATTTGCTGTTTTAGAAAAACTGCTTCCTTCTCTGGACATTCCCGGGCCGTTGATGCACCCTTCGCAGCAGAGCAGTTCCAGGTGCTGGGTTGAGAGAGATTCCGTGTTAAACTCTTTAATTGCTTCTCTGAAGTCCACTCTCCCTGAAGCGACAAAAATATTCTCTTCACATATATCACCGGACTTATTGACTGAATGGAGTTTGCCCCTTGTGATGGGGAATATCGCAGCCTTGTTCCCCAGTGGTCCGTCAAATTCTGACGGCACAGAATTAATTTCTGAAATCCCTCTTTGTAGAAATAGTTTTCTTAATTCAATGAAGGTTAATACAGCGTCCAATTCGGCGGATTCAGCTTTTTTTGCCACACAGGGTCCTATGAAAACTGTTTTACAATCTTTACCGTATAAGTCTTTTGCCACCCTTGCCGTTGCAACCATTGGAGAAACTATAGGGGATAGCGTTTTTGCAAGATCGGGATAGTAGTATTTTACATAATAGAATACAGCCGGGCAGTCTGAGGAAATTGTATGATCGGCACTCTTGTCATCGAGAACTTTTTCGTATTCATGGGCAACCAGATCGGCCCCGAATGCTACTTCTATAACATGGTCAAAGCCCAGTTTTTTTATCATGCCGACGAGAATTTTGTATTCTTTCAGATCTGAAAATTCTGCCGGGAAACTCGGTGCAATACATGCAACTTTAACAGCATTTCCCTTCAATATCTCCTTTACGTCATCAGTTGTATCAAGAAAAACTTTCGCGTTCTGGCTGCAGACTCTGGTGCAGTTTCCGCAACCGATACACCGTGATGCAACCACCTCTGCCTGACCGTTTATAATTTTTATAGCTTTTACAGGGCACTCCCGGACACAGGTATAGCAGACTCTGCACCTGTCCTTTACCGTGAAAACCAGTTCACTGTGTACTCTGCTTGGCATTATTTATTCCACCCGGATTGGTTATTACTGAAACTATATGTTTTACATCAGAGAATCGCCGGTGATAATTTGTCAATAAAGATGCGGATTATTCATTTGTATTTTCGGGGTTGCGTATGCTCCGCATACGATGGAAATGGGAGATTACGGGGGCGCTGCCCCCGAAAATAAACCGCTACTATTTTCTGTAACTGCTCAAAAACCGGTGGTATTTATCTCCGCCGCGCCTCCGGCGCGGCGGAGAGCAGTAGTTTATGAGTAGATACTATTTTCTATTCCGTTTTTGAAGGACTTCCGGTATTTTTGTTATAATCTAAATCGGCAAAAAGCATTTGAGCATGATTCATGGAGATCATCAGGGCGTTCCGGCCCTTGTCAGTTATATTATAATATTTTCTTATTTTGCCGCCTACATTGCGTTCTTCATGCAGAAGATAACCCTTGTTTTCAAGTCCGTGCAGAGTATTATAAAGAGTCGCGTATGATAAATGATAACCGGTTTCTGTAAGATGTTCATGAATCTCTTTTCCGTATACTGATTCCCTTTGAGCATATTGAAGTATATATATTTTTATAAATCCCAGTAGAAATTCATGTTTCATAACTTCGGCCATCTTTGTCTCCATATGCTCTTTGATTTCGCAGGGGATTAAACAATTTTGAATTCCCTGCAATAACAGACTGCAATAGTAATCTGTTATTGCAGTCTGTTAATTCTTTTTTTTTGTATAACTCATGAAGTATAAAGAGTCAACTATTCTGCTGATGCTACTGTTTTAAATTTGCTGTAAAAATTTCCGGTAGCAGCAAAGGGAATATCATAATCCTGTGCAGCATTCCAGAAAAGAAAACCATTTACTTCCGCATCATGAACTGCTTTTATCTGCTGTTCAATATATTTATCATAGGTAAGCCCCGATTTTTTTACTTTCATCTGAAAGGTTTGCACCCATGGAACAATAATACTCTTCTTAACCCGTTTTTTTGCTTTGACTGAAGTGAGGTGAACAGTATAATACGGGTCTGACATCATTTTTTCACTCCATGTATAATGTGACGGATAGGCCATGGGGCATATTACATCAACTATTTCATCAAAAACTTCCATCTTCTGACCTATGGGGTCGTCTGTGTTAAGCGGAATACGTCCGAAAACATCCACGGCAATTCTGACATTATATTTTTTAAGACGCACGTTAAATTTTTCAACCACTTCTTTGATTATCTCATATCTCTGTTTAACTGTAAGATACTTCAATGATCCATGATCGTTAAATCTTATATAGTCGAGCTGAATCTCTTTGTACCCCACCTGGCATGCCTCCTCGGCAACGGAGAGCCGTTTTTCCAGAAGTGCCGATGAAATGGGATACTCGCCGAGACCATCGGGGAAGATTACAACCCGTGCGATGGGGTGAAAACCCTGTTCAAGGCAGTACTCAACATTTTTCTGCGGAGTTACCGAGTTATTCATGGCCGAGGTCTGCACGTCAATTACAACTGTATTGAGTCCCGCCGTTTTGGCTCTGCTTATAAAACCTGAAAGTTTTTCAAAATTTTTTCCTGAAGCGCTGTTGAGGTAGAATCCTTTGTAAAAATCGGGGTACTTAAAATCCGCTCTGATGTTTTTTGCTTCCGGTATTTCAACGGCACCTGTTGAGCTTTGAAGATAAAACACCGCGCCTGATATAGCTAGAATAAGAATTGTAGCGATAATACTTTTTTTTATCATGTTTACTCTCTCTAATAATAATGTTCTGCCGTGTAGTTTGCGGCAATTTTTGATATTCTAATTTTAATTCACTCATTGCTGGTGAGATTATTTATAAGCTGATATCAATTGCTGATATCAGCTTATAAAGTCAACTAAATAATCAGGTTGTGAAAGGGGTAACTGCGGGGTAGCAGTTTATTTTTGGGGGCACAGCGCTTCACGCTGCGCACCCCGGAAAATAATTTACTACCTAAATACGGTAGTGATTTTAATTTCAGGAGTACCTATGTTTTGTATACTCCGTTTATCGGGAATTGCTGTTGAAAGTATAAATTCTGATTTTTTATGAATGCAGCGGGGGACTATCTCTCTACATTAACCGGAGGATAAAAATCTTTATATAGTAAATGATTTTCAATTATGTTTTTACCCTGTATTCTTTTTCTGTAAACGTAAATAGATATTCCGGACCGGATGGTTTTATTCTCATCATTGGCAAATGGGAGATTTATCTCCTCCTCCTCAGTTACCACTTCGTATAAGTTCTGCAGTTCCCTTTCACTTTTTATAATTATAGTAAGGCTTCTATCATTCATCGATGTAAAAATATAAACAGGGTGAGTGTGGAGATTTTTCATCCGGAGATCTTTTTTACCGTACCGTATCGTGGCATCAAGTCCCAATGGTACATATCTGACCGGCCGTGAGTGTCTGTATCTTTCGGTGATAGAGCAGCCTGCAAGAAGCATTGCATTGAAGAGAGTGGATGACACCTGACAGATGCCGCCGCCCGATTCGTATGCGGCTGTATCCTGATAGAGAACTCTCCCTGTGAGGAATCCGTTTGCTGCCGATCCTTCGCCAACGACATTATTGAAAGAGAAGACCTCCCCCGGCTGTACAGCAAAACCGTTCAGTTTGCCGGCGGCAATGGCAATATTAGTTTTAACATTAAAATCCTGATCCTGAACTGATGTTGTATATGAAGATATTGTAATGAGCTTAGTCTCTGCATGGAGTGACGTTGTCCCGGTGAATATGCAAATCAGGAGAATAGATATGGCTGCTGCTTTTCGGTTTATGTAAAATTTATGTTTCAACAGAACAAATCCCCCCGTTTCGCTGCGGATTAAATTTCATTTAACTTGAAATAACATTCTGTCCGCTGAGAATCTGTCCCTTTCCGCCGTCGATTCTTACAGCGATGCCGCTTGTAAGTCTGTCAGTGGCTTTATCTGCGTTGGTTACCACCGGTATGTCAAGCGCTTTCGCAACAATTGCTGCAGGTGATTCGTTTCCATCCTCTTCGGTGATTATTCCCGATGCGTTTTTTATAAGATGGAGAATACTGTCTGTAGATTTTCTAATTACAAGAATATCCCCCCCTTTGAAATCGTTTACCGATGATTTATTGTCGGCAATTACACATAGTATACCCGCTGAGGACAGACCATTGAGACTTTTCCCTTCGAGAAGAATGTCGCCTACAATGTGAATCTTGATCATATTTGTTGTACCGCTTACGCCTACAGGCATTCCCCCTGTAATGACTACAAGATCACCATTATGGATCATCCCTTCGGCAACTGCGCTGTTAACCGAGTTTTCAAAAATCTCGTCCGTTGTTTCGGCTTCATCTGCCATCATGGGGCATACTCCCCAGGATAGAGCCAGCTGATGATATACTTTTTTCAGCGGAGTTGAGGCGATGATACGGCAGTTAGGCCTGTATCGTGAAACCATTCTGGAAGTGTGGCCGGACTTGGTGATTGTGATAATAGCCGATGCGTTAAGTGAATGCGCGGCGGAACAGGTGGCATAACTGATAGCATCCGTTACGTTCTTTGAAATATTAATGTGGGTATTTTCAAGCTGCTGTGCATAGTTTATGTCAGTTTCTGTTTTTCTTGCTATCTTCGCCATTGTTTCAACGGTAAGTACAGGGAACTCTCCGATAGATGTTTCTCCTGAAAGCATTATGGCGCTTGTTCCGTCATAAATTGCATTGGCAACATCTGTAATTTCGGCACGTGTTGGTCTGGGATTTTTGATCATAGATTCCAGCATTTGAGTAGCTGTGATTACAGGTTTTCCGGCAGAGAGTGCTTTTTTAATAATCAGCTTCTGAAGATGAGGAATCTCCTCGAAAGGTATCTCCACACCCATATCACCACGGGCAACCATGATTCCGTCGCTTACCCGGATTATTTCATCGATATTGCGGACACCGTCATGATTTTCAATTTTTGAAATCAGTTTTATAAATCCTCCGCCCTTTGATTCAATAAAATTTTTCATCTCTTTTACGTCATCGGCAGATCTGGCAAAAGACGCGGCTATATAGTCGAAATCGTTTTCAATTCCGAATATAATATCTTTTTTGTCATTTTCATTCATGAAGGGGAGTCTTGTAGTGACGCCCGGGACGTTTACACCTTTTCTGTCGCTGAGATCTCCGCCGTTGAGAACCTCTGTAATTATATCATTCCCTTTTATTGCAGTAACCTTAAGTTCAATAAGTCCGTCAGCAATAAGTATTCTGTCACCCTTTGAAAGGTCAGCGGGGAGTCCCTTATATGAAATGGAAACACGTTCCACATCACCGTCAATCTCATCAGTGGTCAGCGTAAAAGTATTCCCTTTGTCCAGATGAATTTTTCCATCCTTAAATTTACGGAGACGGATTTCCGGTCCCTTCGTGTCAAGGAGGAGCGCCGCGGGACGATTCAAATCAGCGCGCATTTTTTTAAACTGTTCAGCTCTCACCAGGTGATCCTCATGAGCGCCATGAGAGAAGTTTAATCTTCCAACATCCATTCCTGTAAGAAACAGATTTTTCAATACTTCCGGATCGTCAGTCGCCGGGCCCAGTGTGCAAATAATCTTTGTTCGTCTCATAATCTATCTTCTCCTGTTTCTCGTTTTCAATTTTATTTCAGCCCGTTTATTATTAATTCTTTATCGTAGGTAATAACGATGTCGTAAGTAATCTCTTTTTTCGCACCGGGAGCCAGAGTCAGAATAAATTTTCTGATCCCCTGTGCATACTCAGTGCTCTTCTTTGTAATATCATCAGCGATGAAAGAGTAAGAGAGATCTTTGATCTCGATCTTTACTTCCTCAGATGAAGGCACCGGAAAATTATCCATTGTGATAATCTCACGCGTCTCTTTTGAGTCATTTTCGACTATAATTTTATACGAGTATACAATCCGTTTATTCCCGCCGAATACTCCCGATGTATCTTCATATTTTTTAACAAGTTCCTTTTTTGAATTTGTGTCGGAAACAATCCCCAGTACAAGTTCCTTCTCTTTGCTTACCGGTGTCTGCGGGACATCGACTTTTCCTATGTATTCATTTTCAAGAAAAACCTGTGCCTCTCCGCCAAGCCATGGAAGTTCTGTCTGATTCACAGTCTTTGCCATGAGAAAAACTTTCCCTGAAGACTCGGGAATTGTCTGATAGTAGAACTTCAATCCTTTGCCGGATTTGATGTTATATGATTTGATATACTTCTTCTGATATTTTTCTGAAGACTCAATAGTCTGTTTCAGAGGGAATGATATTTCAAATGAAAGTCCGCTCTCTTTGACAGATGTTTCAGGAAGTGCTTCCTCTGCCTCGTCAAAGTCGTTCATCCCTGCAGCACCCTCCTGTCTCTGGGCAGCGTATTCCTTTTTTGATTTTGCAGCGAAGGCAAAATCTTCTTTATATGGTTTACTTGCACTGAGATACCATGGATTGAGCGCAGGGAGTGTTATGATGTTAAGCGGTGCTCCGGTTGACAGGCTGAGGCTTATGTTATCCCAATCCTCCCCTGTTTTCTGATAAATGTCGGAGTATAAAATGATCTCTATTTCGTCGCTTTTTTTGCTCGCCCGGAAGTCGTACTTCATCATCCAGAATGTGTCGGGTATCATATATGTAAAAATGAAATCAGTTTCACCCTCGGCGGCGGAGAATATGTTAAGAAGAATTTTCTTCTCTGTGTCGATCTTTGATGTGTCTGTATCAAGGAAGCCCTTCTGCTGGGCATACTGTTCGGTAAACTCGCCGTACTGCTGCACCTGGTTTGACAATGTGTTTTTATCTACGGCCATCTTCAGCGATTTGTAGTTTGAAAAATATGTTCGCCCGGCAATCTGCGTAAGCTCAAACTCCCATTTCTGAATCTCTGCGGCAAGATCTCTTCTTTTTTTATAGATTGCTCTCTTTGCGCTTTGTATTATTTTTCTTTTATTGCTCGTGAAATCCATGGTGCTGCTCCAGACTTCTGTCTGCGGCAGCCTGGTCACCAGCTCCTTTGATGCGCTCTGCTTTGTGAAATCGTTTACTGAGTTCAGGAAATCCTCCTGATGCATAATGTTTGCAAGATCATCGGCAAGGTCGGCATCTTTGTCTTTAAGCTCTTCCAGCTTCTTTTCTATCTCCATTACCTTCTTTTTACGTTTTTCAAGGAGAGCCTGTCTTGAAATCTCCATGGAGAGAATTTTTCCGTTATACTTTTCAGGGAGACTCCCCCGGGCTGACCAGTCGTAGAGATTATCGGGAAGACCATCTATCTGTATGATGTTAAGCCCCTTCTCCAGTCTGATTTTAGAAATTCTGGTGATTTCGGCCTTATTTGTATAAAGTTTAACAGAAGAGATTTTGCTCAGAACTGTCACAGGCTGTGATGCTCTCCCTGAATCAGAAAAAGCTGCGATAATTAACAGAGTAACTGCTGAAACGATATGCCTGTTCATAAAACCTCCGCGGCGATGTTATTTGATTTGTAGCGATAAAAGTAATAAAAAACTCAGCACGTAGTATAATAATATATAATATGTATTGATTAATCCATATATTTTCCCTCAGTTCGTCAATATTAATAATCAGATTAAAATAATTATCGTCATTAATTTTATTTTTTATTCATAATCCTGTTGAGATTCGCCGGTATTGCGAAGATTGCATTTCTTTCACAGAGCATTATAGCGGTGAATGAATAAATCAGCCCTTCGACTCCGTTCATTTAGATAAGCTCAATACAAGCAGGGAGCGTAATTTACCGCTCCCCGGGAGGAGTTTAACATTCCCTGGGCAGAGTTTAACGCTGATGATCGTAATTTAGCGCTGATCACCGGAATTTAACGTTGGCTGAGCGGAGTCGAAGCCTGAAGTCTGTACTATTTTAATCGTAAATGCTGTAATTGCTGTATAGTGCAATGAACTCGCCGATTTTAGTGAAATATAAATTTCTGTGACGTTGCCAGACTGATCGGTCGGTCTGACCACTGCGTTTTCTGCTTTAAGTAAAATATTTATTTATTATGTCTAATTCCAGAGAGTGTAAAAATTTTTTACATAAAAAAGTCTTGACTCAAAGAGTCTGTTTTTTGAGAATACTTGATAGTAACTAAGAATTTTATCATTTTTTACGATAAGGAGTAAATCTGCTTCTGGCGTAAATCAGCGATAAAATTTTTCCACGGCGTGAAGGGTTAAATGCGGTGTGCCCTTGCCCTTTTTTACCGGATAGTTACAATAAATAAAGAGGTGAGACTAATATGACAGTTAAATCATTGAAAGAAGCGAGAAGGGATCAGATCCTTAAATCTGCTGAAAAGGTCTTCTCGGATAAGGGTTTTTTAAATTCAACTATTTCTGACGTTGCAAAAGAGACGGGAGTGTCAGATACCACCATTTACGAATATTTCTCATCAAAAGAGGAACTTCTTTTCTCAATTCCCAGAGAGGGTATTGAGCTGAGCAAGCAGATGCTCGATTCGCATCTGAACTATATAAGCGGTACAACAAACAAGCTTAGGGGTATGATTTATCACCTCTGCAAATTTTATCAGGATAATCCCTACTTTGCATCAATATCTCTCATGACTCTGAAGACAAACAAAAAGTTTATGGAGACCGATACTTATAAAGACCTTAAAGAGTATTATAAAACAATGACCGATGTTATAAAAGAGGGGATACAGAGCGGGGAACTGAAAAGCGATACCGATCCCTATTTTGTAAGATCTGTAATAATCGGAAGCGTTGAATTTATAGTAATCAGGTGGCTTATGTATGGCTGCCCTGAGGACAAGACTCAGCCTATACTCAGCGTTGACCCGCTCTTTAAGCTGATTATGCATGGAACAAAAAAAGACAAGAGAATGAAAAACTTTAATTTCAAAATTAAAATTGAACCTGAAGACGAAGATGGTGAAGAGGCTTAATACCGCCAGTTATACAGAACAAAAAACCCCGGCCCGCAGCCGGGGTTTTTTGTTACTATATCCATCTGTTCTTCTTCGCTTCAAATGTCAGCTCATCTCTGAATTGCTATTTCTGAACTATAAGTACAAAATAAAACAGTTGAAATTTAATTGTAGTTTTATAATATAATCTTAAACAAAATATATGAAAATTAGAGATATAATAAAACTCATAGAATCTGACGGCTGGTATCTGGTGGCCACTAAAGGGAGTCATAGGCAATACAAGCATCCTATAAAAGCAGGCAGGGTTACTGTTGCCGGAAAACCATCTGATGACATCGCCCCCGGTACTGAAAACAGTATCTTGAAACAGGCTCAACTATAAATTGATAGCAGGTAAACCAATGCAAAAATTTTTAATAGTTATAGAAAAAGCGAAGAAAAACTACTCGGCATATTCCCCGGATCTTCCCGGATGTATCGCAACAGGAAAGACAGTCGAGGAAGTAGAAAAAAATATATATGAAGCTATTGAAATGCACCTTGAGGGCATGAAAGAAGACAATATTAGCATACCAGCATCAACTGCAATTGCGGAATATATGGTTGTTCAGTAACTAAAATTTTAATCTAAACATGCTGTATTTAAAATTTTTTTTATAATTTAAGGTTATTTTTAATCAACCTGTGAAAACCCCCTTTAACAAAGGGAGGCAGGGGGGATTTCTTCTATATCCATCTGTTCTTCTTCGCTTCAAATGTCAGCTCATCTCTGAATTGCGGATGCGATATTGATATAAGACTTTTTACCCTGGAGTTTATACTTTCGAAGCTTAAATCCGCAACTCCGTACTCCGTGCATACATATTG
>PGXT01000107.1 GCA_002839285.1 Spirochaetae bacterium HGW-Spirochaetae-5
ATAGCTTCAATGAATTTAAATCTCAGTTCAGATATGACTCTTGCAAAAAAGAATACCGACAAAGTAAAAGCTCAGACTGCGAAGCTTGCGGAAAAAGCTATAACCGGCAAAGCAAAGGATTACATCAAGGCTGAAGTAATAGCTGAAGCTGCGGTAAAACCGATGCTTAATGAAAGCGGTGAAATTTTTCTAAAGTATGGAATTAAAGGCTCTGCTTCAAAACCTGATGTAAAACTTCTTCAGCCAAAACTCGGATCCCTTTCAGATATAATAAAAGATGCGCTGAAAGATGTTGCCGGAAATGTAACAGAACAGGTTAAGGATGCGGCTAAAGACAAAGCTAAAGAAAAAGCTGGAGAAAAAACTGATGAAGCAAAAGATAAAGCAAAAAGCAAACTGAAAAAATTTCTTTAATTACAATTAAGGGTTTTTACTCATAAACCTGCAGTATTTTGTCTCCACCGTACCGTTGGCGCGGTGGAGAGTAACTTTGCCATCTATTGATGATCAATTAAAATTAAAAAGACTGTGTCCGAAAACACAGTCTTTTTCAATCAAACACACCTTCACTTATTGAAAGAGTGTCCGATTAAATTAATCATTCATAAATCTTCTCGTCAGGTTCAAAAGCGGCTATTGCATCCATCTCCACATCCCTTACATCATCTTTGCTATTAAGGGATTCCTTATACCACTCGGTCTGAATTATATGCTGCATAATTTCATTAGATCCGACCCAAATCATCGATAGTCTTATATCTCTGAGTATCCGCTCTATAGGAAATACATTTGTATAACCGATGCCGCCCATTACCTGCATACAGTTATTGACAACCTCCCATGCTCCCTCGGTAATAAATTTTTTAGTCTGTGAAACCATCCGCCTGTTTCGGCCTGCGTCGGTTTTTCCGGAATCTATTGCAAGTGCAGTTGTATATGCCATTGATCTCATTGCATCCATTTTCATTGCAGAGTCTGCAACCTTGAACCCCACTGCCTGAAAATTCATAATCTCTGTACCGAAGGCCTTTCTTCTGGAAGTGTACCTCGTGGCAATTTCAAGTGCCGGACGTACAGAACCAATTGTCATTGCAGCTGTACCAAGTCTCTCGGGAATCATATTTGTCATAAATACTTCGAATCCTCTATTAAGTCCGTTAAGAGCGTACCTCTCGGGAACTCTTACTTCATCGAGTATAAGACGCCCTGCTCCGCCCCCTCTCACACCCATAAGACCGTATAAATATTTTGTTTCAACACCTTTAGTTTTGGGAACCATAAAGCATGTCATCCTTTTGTGAGGGGGCGCCTCGGGATCGGTAACGGCATATATCATAAACCAGTCGGCGCCCTCCGCTCCGACAATAAATCTCTTCTGTCCGGAAATAATCCAGTCACTTCCATCTTTTCTGGCCCGCGTTGTTGCACCGAAAAAATCTGAACCGCCGCGAGGCTCAGTAAGACACTCCGCAGCATAGACATCACCTTTAAGAAGAGGAACAACAATCTCCTGACAGAGTTCTTCACTCCCGTATTTAACAATTGCCTCGCATACAATATCAGCACCAACTCCCCACAAGCACGCAAGAGAATAGCTTGCCACACCAATCTCTTCGGCAACAATTCCATCCTCGACCCATCCTAAACCGCGTCCGCCGTATTTTGCCGGAATTCTGATTCCAAGAAGGTTCCGTCTTCCGCACTCTTTAAGATATTCATGGGGGAAATGTATCTCTTCGGCATCCATGGCAAGTATCAGTTCCCGTGGTACCCATTTTGTAAATTCCCGTGCTTCATCTCTCAGTTTAATCTGCGAATCACTCATGGTAAAATCGAACATTGAAGACCTCCCGGTTTTTGTTTCAGCTGTTAAGCTGATTTAATCTTTCCATTAATTTTTTTCTTAAATCTGCGAGATCACGTTCAAAAAGTTTCAGTTCCCTCTTGTGATTTTCAAGTTCTGAAGACTTTTTCTCAAGATAAAATAGACTTGTTTCAATCTGCTTCTTCTCATTGATATCTGCATTTGCCATCCCCACCATCTCGGCAATTTCATCAAGAGAAGCTCCGAATCTTTTACCGCGGAGAATAAGTTTAATTCTCACTCTATCCCTATGAGAATAAATTCTCTGATTTCCGGAACTTCTCCTTGGAGATAAAAGACCCTTCTCCTCGTAAAACCTTATACTGGAAGGACTGATATCCAGTTCCGCAGCGAGTTCCGATATTGTGTATGTATCCTTTTTCATAATTACCTTAAGTTAAAGTTAACTTTAACTATTAATTATAACTATAGAATTGTCAATAAAATTACATGCTTTTTGAATTTCTGTTCTTTTTGTCAATCTCCATCAGTGTATATGCAAGTTCAGAGCTTCTGTAGGGCTTCTGAATAAAACCTGCAGCGCCCGATTCAAGAAGATCCTGCACAGCCTTATCACGGGCATAACCGGAGGAGAGAATAACAGTCAGAGAGGGGTTTATCTCCCTGAGTTTAAAAAAGGTCTCTCGTCCCCCCATCTTGGGCATTACCATATCTAGAATAACAAGAGAGATTCTATCCCTGTTTTTTAAAAGTACTTCAATACCCTCTTTTCCGTCTTCAGCAGTCAATACTTCATAACACATATTCTGTAAAAGACTGGCGGCTGATTCTCTGATCAATTTTTCATCGTCCACGATGAGAACTATCCCCTCCCCTTTGTAAGTATATTTCTCATCATTAATACTGGTTTCACATTCATCTTCAACAACAGGGAGTAGAATAGTAAAAGCAGTACCTTCGTTTACTTCACTTTCAAGCTTAATCATTCCCGAATGTTCCTTAACAGTACCATATACTGCGGAAAGACCAAGCCCTGTCCCTTTTCCCTGCTCCTTTGTTGTAAAAAACGGCTCAAATATTTTTTTCTGAATATCCTTGGGTATTCCGGAACCATTATCTAAAATTTTTATCTCGATATAAATCCCGGGGGTAAGTTTAAAAGGAGATATTTCACAAAATTTTTCATCCAGAAAAACATTGTCGGTAATTATTCTGATGATACCCCCTTCAGTCATGGCATCACGGGAATTAATCCCTATATTAAGTACTGCATTTTCAATTAATGTATTGTCCCCCATTACAATGCTCTGTTTTGCTTTTTTACTGAAGACTATCTCAATTCTTCTATCAATACTCCGCTGAAGAAGAGTAATTACATTATCAATCGATTTATGCACATCAACGGGTTCATTCTTAATTTTACCCTTTCTCGAAAAAGCAAGAAGCTTATGTGTAAGCTCCGCGGCTTTCTCGGAGGCATTTAATATAGTTTCACCGTAATTTCTGAGAAGATCATCTTTCTTCAAATGAATAAGAAGGAGCTCTGCGCTTCCCATTATAGCACCAAGCATATTATTAAAATCATGGGCAATACCCCCGGCGAGCTGCCCGATAGACTCAAGTTTTTGGGACTGTCTGAGCTCATCCTCCAGCTTCATGTATTCTGTAATATCACGGATTACTATTACTGCTCCGAGAGGCTCATTATTTTTATCCTTAATGAGAGATACGCTTTCATTGATGTTTCTCGCTGTTCCATCAGATGACACGAGAATTTTATTTCTTATCGGTTTTGTTTTACTATCATACTCCGCAAAATTATCAGTTGAATATAATATAGCCTCGCCGGTTTCGGAGTCCTTAATTTTAAGTATATCGGAAATTATTAAACCCTGTGCAGATTGTGCACTCCATCCTGTAAGGCTTTCAGCAACAGGATTCATGATAGTAACAACCCCTTTTCTGTCGGTTACAATCACCCCGTCACCGATAGAGTGAAGTGTTATTCTAAGATTCTCTTCACTTTTTTCAAGAGCAGCTGCATGAATTTCAAGCTCCCTGGATTCAATTTTATAATTATACATATATGCAAAAAATACAGGAAGAAATGCGATAAAAAAACTTAAGGCCACCAGCATGGAAAGAAGCTGACTTTTACTTAAAAGTTCTTCAACGTAATCAATAGTGTACTCAGCGCAGGATAAATACCTCCTCCCTCCCGGTGAAGTATATGGTATAAAAACAGCTCTGAAGTGTCCCCATTTATCAGTGAAATTCGCAAATACAGGTTCACTTCCTCTAAAAGCTTTCATCTCCTCATCACTGACTCCATCGGTGTATGGCATAAAATAATAAATCTGAAGACCATCTGCACTGCTCTGACCTGTTCTATTACATGTTGTCAAATAGACTCTGTTATTGAGTTGTATATCGCTCCAGACATATATTACACCGGATGATTCTGCTAGTATGGTCAGCTTATTTTCAATGTCACTCCATTCAGCAGAGCTTATCGATTTCGAATTAACAGCCCTGTCATGGTAATCATGAGGAAGAATCTGAGGCAGAGTTTTCGCAACCATGAGAAGTTTGCGGTCTATATCTTTGAGAACGTATTCACCTGCATATTTTTTCATCAGAAAAACAAAACCTATTATAAAAATAATATAAAAGATTACTGCTGTAATAAAATAAGCTTTTCCTCTGCGCGATGAAGGTTTATCAGTTTTTTTTAATATACTTACCATTTAAATATACCATTTATTAAATTTTTTATTTATGTTATATCTTATCCATTTTACAGACGATTGTCAAAAATATTTAATGATATTTAAAGCACCTAAGCCCCCGTAATCCCCCACTCCCAACGTATGCAGAGCATACGCACTCCCGAAAAAAATTTGCTGCCGGCAAAACATCTTTATTTTATAAATGTATTTACTTAATATTAGTTATAAACATAATAAACTAACGATAAAATAATTGAAAGGATTTATATGAGTAATTCATTTTATGACCTCACTCCTGATCGCGTAATTGAAGCTGTTGAAAAAAGCGGCTTTTCTATAACCGGTCACTATATGGTACTCAACAGTTATGAAAACCGTGTATATGACCTGAAGCTTGAAGATGACACTCACATAATAGTAAAATTTTACCGGCCTGGACGCTGGTCACTCGAGCAGATACAGGAGGAGCATCAATTTCTCTCTGATCTTTCTGATGATGAAATTCCGGTCTGCGCCCCGTTAACTTTTTATGACGGTAAAACAATCCATGAAGCGGAGGGTGTTTTATTTGCTATCTGGCCCCGAACTGGAGGCAGAATACCTGACGAACTTACAGACTCCGACATGATCAGTGTTGGCAGACTTCTCGGGCGGATTCACAACAATGGAGCTTCAAAAGAGATAAAACACAGGTTAAAATTAACCGGAGAAGCTTACGGAATCAACTCACTCAAATATCTTACAGAAAACAATTTTCTCCCTGCAAACTGCATAAAGAGATACTCCGAAGCAGTTAATGAAATAGTAACAGTATACAACTCATTGATACCTGATGTACCTTTTCACAGAATTCACGGTGACTGTCATCTGGGCAATCTCCTCAAGAGAGATGAGGCTTTCTTTTTTCTTGATTTTGATGATTTTCTTGCGGGTCCTGCCGTTCAGGATATCTGGATGCTTATAAGTTCACGGGACAGTAATTCCCGGCGGGAACTTGATCTTTTTCTTCAGGGTTACAGAGAGTTCCGTGATTTTGAAAATTCATGGCTAAAATTGATTGAACCTCTTCGCGGATTAAGATATATAAACTATGCTGCCTGGATTGCCAGGAGATGGCAGGACCCTGCGTTTCCGCAGATATTTCCCCACTTCGGAACTGAAGAGTACTGGGAAAAAGAGACATCGGATCTTCAGGATCAGGTCAAGATTATTTACTCAAACGAACTGATAAAAAATGAATTCCAGATTGAAGCACCGGAAAAAGAGAAAGAACTTACGAACAGGGATTTCTTCTGGGATATGGAATAAACTTTCAAACTCACAACCCCCCTGTTTTGGAGAGAAAAACTGAGTTGCAGCAGTAGCCGGTATTGAGTTTGAAATTTTTTAATTAAAATTTACAAGATCAATTTATTAATTATTTAAAGCAGATTTACAAATTTATAATAAAACTTAACATTTTATATGTATAATCAATAAAGAACAGCATTCACAAAATGAGATATTTAATTACATTTTGTAAATGTTAAACCACAAACTGCTTGACATTCTGTCACAAAAATGAATCAATAAAACTGAGTTTTTATACATTTTATGTACAAAAACTTATGGAATAGTCATAAAAAAATAAAAAAACTACAGAGGAACCACTATGCCAAATATTGATTATTTTAATCTTCCATGGAAAGATCAGTGGGAATGGGAAAAAATTCAACTCCCAACAGTTGCAAAAAAATTTGTTGATAACTCTAAAACTTATGCCGCCAAAGACTTTCAGCTTTTTAATGCAGCGCTTTATAATGGCGACAGCAATGGAAAAATGACTTATGGTGAAGCTTACGCAAGAATCGAAAACTACTCCTGCGGACTTATAAGCATGGGCCTTGGCAAACAGGATATGGCCGGAATTATGGCTCCAAGCGGTCCATACTGGACTCATGCAGATATGGCATTAGCGTGCGCAAACGGAGTAAGTGTAGCCATATACCCAACACTCTCTTTCAAAGAAGCATCATACATTATAAATGATTCAGGTAGTAAATTCCTTTTTCTTAGAGGAGATAATGTTCTTAAAATGATGCTCGACGGTTTTGATCAAATGCCGAAACTTGAAAAAATTATCGTAATGGATCGTGAATACAAAAGCAGCGATCCGCGCGTAATAAGCATGGGCGACTTAGAAAAAGCGGGTATCGAATGGAAGAAAGACAGTAAAAATTTTGATGCTTTCATTGCAAGAAGAGATGGAGTCGTTCTAGATGATATATATACAATTCTCTATACTTCCGGTACAACAGGCCAGGGTAAAGGGGTTGTTCTTACCAACCATAACTGCTCTTCAAGAATGCATGGAGTAAATCAATTTTTTGACTATTGCGGTATGGGTTTCAAAACCGAATATACAACATTATGCTTCCTCCCTCTGGCCCATATATTCGACAGAGGATCATGCCAGGGAGCCGCTATATACAACGGTTGTACAATAGCTTATGCAGATTCTCCCGGCACACTTCTTGACGATTTACAGAAATACAATCCGCACTGGATTAACTGTGTACCGCGTCTTTATGAAAAAATATACATCCAGCTCCAGCAGAAATTTGGTGATAAAGGACTCAAACGTAAAATTTTTGACTGGGCTATGAAGGTCGGTGAAGAAGTATTCATGCAGAGGTATCAGCCTGAAACTGATACATACAATATGGGTCACGATTTCGACATCACGGGAAATCTCCCTCTGGGTCTTAAAATCAAATATAAAATTGCTAATAAACTTTTTGCCAAAGTCAGAGCAGTATTCGGTAAAAACTTCAAACATTCATTTTCAGCAAGTGCATCAATATCCCCAGAGCTGCTCAAGTTTTTCTATATAATCGGAATAAGAGTCAGTGAAGGTTACGGATCTACCGAAAGTTTCAACGCATGCTCTAACATGCCTTTGCTTGCCTGCAGGCCAGGTTCAGTAGGTCTTGCTTCTAACGGAAGCAGACTTCGCGTATCATCAATCGGTGAACTTGAAATATCTGGTGCCGGTATTTTTAAACAGTATTGGAATAAACCTCAGGAAACTGCTGAATCTTTCACATCTGACGGATGGTTCAAAACAGGTGATAAAGTTGAAGTTGATAAATTCGGGTATTACAAGATTGTTGACCGTATTAAGAATATAATATGTCTCTCCAGCGGTAAAAATGTTGCCCCGGCCAAAATTGAAGCTCAGTTTGCAACCAGCCCGTACATTGAACAGGTTTTTGCTATAGGAGATGAACGTGCCGTAATAAGCACCCTTATTGTTCCAAGTCTTACATTTTTCAAAGAGATGTTTGACAAAGAGGGAATCGAATATGACAAGAGCCAGATAGTAATTGATAACTCTGCAGGTGTCCCAATAGTTGCTAAAGTAGGTGCAGATTTTATTGAAAAGGGTAACATCCGGGGTCTTATTGCCGAAGAAGTAGCGAGAGCGAATAAAGAACTCGAGGGTTTTGAGCAGATCAAGCAGTACACAATTCTTACTGAAAGATTTACAGAACAGAATGGTATGCTGACTCCGACTCAAAAGACCAAGAAAAGAGTTATTCTTGATATTTATTCTTCAGAAATTGATAAGATGTACTCACAGAAATAGATTTTAAATATAGCTTGTTTCAAGTCTAAATTTAATTGTTAATTTTAAAAGTCCCTTCTTAAAAAGAAGGGACTTTTTTTGTGCTCAGAATCTACATTCAAAGACATGAAAGCGCGCATATATATGCGCGCTTTCATGTGTGTATTTCAGTCAGCAATGCCGGGCACAAAAAAAAACGAAGGGAATATCCCTTCGTTTTTTTTAATATGATCAAGCCTCACGACTGATTAGTAATGGTGAGCTGAAAACATTTCTGTTCTTACACTTCCATCCTATCGACCTCGTAGTCTCCGAGATTATCCACGCCCACTCCCAATGATGTAGCATTACTGATGTATGCGCCACCTCGAGTCATACGGGTATTATAGCTTGCTGCTAGATATGGATGCCAATCGAAGCACCATTCAGCAACATTCCCGCTCATATCATAGAGTCCTAAAAAGTTCGCGTTTTTCCCTTTAACCTCCTTGATATCATATCCGCTGTTATCAACATACCAGGATACCATCTGTGTTGCAATTGAATCCGTATAACTCCCGGTTGATCCGCTGGCCCAGGTCCCATAAGTCCAAGTCTGACCATCGATGTACCGGGCTGCGCATTCCCATTCTAATCCGGAGGGGAGACGGAAACCGTTTGCAATACAATTCGCCATGTCGACATTTCCTACGGCAGACGCTTTGATATAAGGTTTGTCCTGGCTCCCGCTTGTAGTTGATACTGTTGTTGAGTAGGTTGCTTTACGTATAGGATTATTATAATTTGAATCACTATAATATACACATTCCAGATCAGGTGCACTGCCATTATTAGCATTATAGTATTCTGTCAGGGCGTTGCACCACATCATTGCCTCCCGCCAGTTCACGTCTGTAACCGGATGCTCAATAGAATAATCTCCACTTCCGTCACCCTTCATGCCTGTGCGGTTCATATCCATCGTATATGCACCCTTCGTTTCATAAGCATCGATACCGCCGTTCATATTAATATCACCGGTAGCCCATTTATAAACCGTGCTCCAGAGAGCATAGCTGACTTCAGTTTCACCAATCCAGTATCCCTTCGTTACAGTTCCTGTTCCTGAATTATCGGTTTTGACAGGGAAAGTCAAACCTCCTTTTACATAAACCATGCTGAATGTATATCCAGGTAATGAGTACTGACCTTTTGTCCCTGTTCCAATCAGCACTGCTGCGTTAACCTGGGAGCCTGTTGATTTGTTTCCAGCCTCATCAATGCTTTTCACCGTAAAGTTATATGTTTGTGAAGCTAAAAGAGAAGTTATCTGAGCTGTTGTAGTACCCTTCGACACTTCAATGGGCTGATTAACGCCCGAAGCGACAGGGGAAAATGATATGTGAACCTTTTTGAAATCACTATTAGATGGTTCGTTCCAGGTCAATGTAACCTTTCCTTCACCAGCTATTGCTATCAGAGAAGTTACATTTTCTGGAGCTGTTTTATCAATAGTCAAGGTAACTGATGCTGAAACTGCTGATACATTTCCTGCAAGGTCAATCTGTTTCGCCGCAATACTATAAGTATTCTCCCCTGTCAGTATAACGGCAGATGAATAGTTCATCCATGAGCTCCCACCGTTCAATGTGTACATCAGCTGAGCGTTTGTTTCCCCAGCTACGGTAAAAGTCTGATTAGAGGAAAATACACCTCCTGATATACCGGTTATAACAGGGGCATCGGGTATTGAACGGTCAATCGTGATAATTATGGTTTGCGTATTTTGAGAGATGTTGCCGGCAATGTCTGTCTGTTTTGCAGTTATGGTGTATTGACCGTCATTTGTTATAATTACTGATTCAGTGTAACTGCTCCATGTTGCACCTCCGTTGAGGCTGTACATGATGTTCGCACCATTTTCTCCCATAACAGTAAAAGTTCTTGATTCACTATAATATGCTCCATTTGTGATACCACTAATAACCGGTACGGCAACTGTCTTATCGATTGTTACGTTAATTGGTGTAGTATAGCTCGACGTATTGCCACTACCATCAAACTGGCGTGCGATTACTGTATAGGTTTTCTCATCGCTAAGTGTTACAGCATTGGAATATGAGAACCACTTGCCTCCGCCATCAACTGAGTACTCGAGATTAATTCCGCTTCCGGTTTTAGACAGAGTAAATGTCTGGTTTATATTAAAAAAACCAGACGATATCCCGTCGATGGAAGGTGCAATTAAAGAAGACTTATTAATATTCACCTGAATCGTTACTGTGACTGCAGAGGTCAATCCACCAATGGTTTGTCTGGCAGAAATATTATAAGTCCCATTTTCACAGATTGTTACCGGTACTGTGTAGGTCTTCCATGTACTGCCACCGTCCAAGGTATATTCAATTAACGCAGTGTTGTTTCCCGTCAATATAAAGGTCTGATCGGTATTATAAATTCCGTTTGCAATACCGGTTATTACCGGAGTATCCGGAGGCCCCGAAGGTGTGCTACTCTGCGAATTACTTTTTTCAGTATTGATTTCACAGGCAGATAAAAGAAGTGCTACGGCAAGTGTGATCATTGGTATTAGTTTAATTTTGTGCTTCATGCGGTACTTCATAAATTAATTCTCCAAGTTTAAAAGTGAATATTAATTAAATACTGCATGACATTACTGAAGCTGAATGGCAGAAGCTTTCATTATCTTGCGCGGGATGTGTCTTTTCTTGCTATTTTTATCTTATTCGAAATGTATATAAAGAAGGTATCAACCTGAAGGATAACATGATAAAGAAGCGAAGACTTATAACGACTTCACTGGTAAGTAAATGTTAAAACTAAACAACCTTGAAGGGTGTTCGAATGGATTGTTGATTATCCATGCAAACGCATGCCTGTCGTCCTCCTGAAAACCGCTTTCAGGAAGCCATTTGCCATACATGAACTCCCATGCTCTTATAACCTTGTCTTCTGGTAGTTCAAAATGAGCAACTGCATATTTTCCACCGGGTATCTTTGTTTTTTCAATCACTCTGCTGGTTTTAGCATATTGTGGGACAGTAATACACAGCATTGCTTTTTGCTTGTTTTTTTCTGTTATCCCGGGATAATCGTTAAAAAGTGCGATCAGTTTAGTCTCAGAATCCATATAACCATAACTATCTGCCCAGTTCATCAATTTGTTAAAAAGCTTATGATATATTCCAGCGTTTTCCACATAAGAACCAATATGACGAATGTAAGCTACATCCATTTCATGAGTCTCCTGAATAACTACCGCAGTATTGGGTATTACGTCATTTATTTCAACGTAGAAATCTTTTAATTCCTGAAGTTTTTCTGAATCATTATTAAATAATTCATTCAGCTCCCCCGAAATAATGATATTTGAATTTCTTCTCCTACGCCATTCACAGGGGCTTATCCCAAAATTCTGTTTAAATGCTCGTGAAAAAAATTGAGAAGATGAAAAACCGTTGTCATAAGCGATCTGAGTAATGGATTTAAAAGGATTATTGATAAGTTGAACAGCTGCCTTTTCAATTCGTATTCTTTTTATATACTGTTTAAGGGGTTCTCTGGTGAAGCTTTTAAATATACGATGAAAATGATATTCTGAATAGTTAGCTACGTCGGATATGGATGTTAGCGTCAGGTCATATTCAATATTATCGTCTATAAAATCTATAACACGGTTCACACTACTAACATAGTTGCTTTCAGTAAAATTGATTAAACAATCAGATAAATTTGCTTCAGTTTTATTACTCATACTTAAAAATCTCTCTTTGTGAATTAATCCAGGTTGACCATCAAACGCAATTCAAAACATACAGTTGTAAAATATGAGCCACTTTTCTTCTCTTCACGATATCCTTCAAAAGAAGTCATATGCTACTAAATATACTTAGTGTATATACTTTATAATTACACGGTAAACTCCGTCCAAATGATGGTCTTAAATTTTCATTATCTGTCATTCTAAAAAAATTCATATTCTGCTGACAAGACAATTCACAGCCTGCTATAAATCAAATTATTATTGCTATTAAAGTTAAATATTCGAATAAATATTCTATCGTCAAGAAAGTTATCTGTAAAATAAAACAATAATTGCCTTGAAATTACCTTCAATCAATTCAAATGAAAAAACCCGAAGGGGTAATCCCTTCGGGTTTTTTATAATATGGTCAAGCCTCACGACTGATTAGTAATGGTGAGCTGAAAACATTTCTGTTCTTA
>PGXT01000284.1 GCA_002839285.1 Spirochaetae bacterium HGW-Spirochaetae-5
CAGTGAATTCAATCCGATTACACCGAAGAAGACTCTCGCATCTGCAATTCAGATTGGGGATCCGGTTTCAGTTCAGAAAGCGATTAAAACTCTGAAAAACTTTAATGGTATTGTGGAACAGGCGAGCGAAGAGGAACTGGCTGAAGCTGCAGCTCTTGCAGACAGAACAGGGATGTACAGCTGTCCGCATACAGGAGTTGCTCTTGCTGTGCTGATAAAACTTCTGGCAAAACAGAAAATTTCAAAGACAGACAGGGTAATCATCGTATCCACTGCTCATGGTCTGAAGTTCTCAGAATTCAAAGTGGGATACCACGAGAAGACTCTTGAGGGAATCAAATCGATTCACGCCAATGAGCCGATAAGCGTTAAGCCTGATTCGGGTTTAGTGAAGGAAGTTCTCGAGAAAGAACTTGCGATAAGATTAAAGTAGAAAGTGTAAAATACACCAGTAATTATTTCTAGATATAATTTTTAAAGTAAAAAACAAAGAATATATATCCCCGCCGCCTTCGGCGGCGGGGATAGTAGAGATTTTTTTACTTTAGAAAAGTTAAGGATAGATACTAAAAAAACACAGTTCTTTATATGAAAAGAACTGTGTTTTTTAAAGACTCATCCCTCAGTTTAAATCTCAGTATAAATGTCATATTAATCATAAACATGTTTATGGCTTTCAAACTTTGCCATGAGGCTGTACGCGCACGGGACTACAAAAAGTGTAAGCAAAGTGGAAAATATCATTCCGCCAAGGACTGCAACGGCCATTGGGATTCTTGTTTCTGCTCCGGGACCGAATGCTAAAGCGGGGGGAATAGACGCTGCGATATTAAAATCGGACGAAGCCGGATAGGACATGCTTCAAGAAGAGCCCGTTTAACATCAGTCTCCCCCTCCTCCCGCAGCTGATTTGTAAATTCTACAATTAGAATTGAATTCTTTTTAACAAGACCCATAAGAAGTATAAGCCCGATAAAACTGAATACATTTATAGACTGCCCCATTATATAAAGAGCAAATAGTGCCCCGGAAAAACTGAAAGGTAAAGAAAGAAGAATAATTAATGGATGTATAAATGAGTTAAACTGACTCGCAAGAACCATATACGAAACGATTATACCTACAATGAGAACAAAGATAAGACTGTCAAAGGATTCACTTGTTGTTTTTGCACTCCCTGTAATTTCGGGATAATAACCTTCAGGGAGAATTTCACGGGCAATCTTTAGAGATTCATCAATCCCCTCCTGCTGTGAGTAACCGGGAGCTGGATTTGCAAATATAGAAATAGATCTTTCACGATTGACTCTGGTGATAGAAAGCATTGACAGTGAAGGTTCTATCTTAACAACATCGGAGAGGCGCACGAGCTCACCACGGTTGTTTCTTATATAGAGAGATTTGATGTCATCAATACTTTTCCGTTCCCCCTCATGGAGTCGTACTCTTATATCGAATCTATGGCCATCTTCGGTAAACTTGCCGACTCTTGTTCCCCCCATGAGGGTGCTTATCGTATTCCCGATTGCAGCCATACTTACTCCGCGCAGTTCCGCAGCGGCTCTATCGGGAATAATTTTGATTTCAGGCTGACCCACGTCATAATTGGAATCCACATCAACAAGTTTCCCGCTTGCTATCATGGCTTCATTTATCTTTTCGCTTGCTGCTCCAAGGGTATCCCAGTCTGCCCCTTTAATATTGAATTCAACAGGATATCCCCTTGATGCGGTTAAACCCGCAAGAGCAAAAGTTCTTATTGAGACTTTCATCTCTTTGGATATTTTGTTAGTATCTGATCTTATAATATTGATAAGCTCTTCCTGATTTAAGGGCTTTTTCTTCTGCTGATTGACAGGACGTTTATCAGGTTTATGCATCGACACATTGATGACACTCTGATTAGATGCACCACCACCAAATCCTCCGACAATTGTATAGTAATGCGAAATCTCCTCTCTTCCGGCGAGATATGCTTCTACTTTTTTTGTCATGGAATCATTATAATCCATTGATGCGCCCGCAGGGAGACGTATATTTATTGTAAACATCCCCTGGTCCTGTTCCGGTACAAACTCTTTCTT
>PGXT01000108.1 GCA_002839285.1 Spirochaetae bacterium HGW-Spirochaetae-5
AAGAATGGCCATGGCATTACTCTTTGTATACCATCTGCATATATATCCTATACAGGGGAAGCTCTTGATAAAAAGACTCCGCTTTTAAGATCAGTCAGAGCTGTTAACGCGAGTTCAATAAGAATGCTCCGTCTTCTTGGCAACGATCATTCAAAGAAAGTAGTTTCAAATCTCGGGCCTGAACAGGAATATTTTCTTATAGATAGAAGTTTTTATATTAAGAGACAGGATCTTATACTAACAGGACGGACACTCCTTGGAGCGGCGCCGGCAAAGGGTCAGGAACTTGAAGATCAGTATTTCGGCAGCATTAAAGAGAGAGTCCAGTCATTCATGCATGATTTTGACGAGGAACTTTTCAAACTCGGAATTCCCGCGAAAACAAGACACAATGAAGTTGCACCGGCTCAGTTTGAGATCGCTCCGATATTCGAAGAGGCAAACCTTGCAGTAGACCATAATCAGCTTCTCATGGATACGATGAAAAAGGTCGCGCGTAAACATAATTTTGCAGCACTTCTTCACGAAAAGCCTTTTGCCGGAGTTAACGGCTCAGGTAAACACGTTAACTGGTCAATCGGAACAGATGATGGAATAAATCTTCTTAACCCGGGGAAGACTCCCACAGAGAATATCCAGTTTCTTGTATTTCTAATTGCTGTAATCAAGGCTGTACACAGACATGGCGATCTTCTCCGTGCAACCGTTGCAACCACAGGTAATGAGCACAGGCTCGGCGCTAATGAAGCTCCACCTGCGATTATATCTGTATTCCTTGGTGAGCAGCTTGAGGGTATACTCAACGCAATCGAGAAGGGTGAAATTCTTAAAGATATGGATGCCGCACTTATAGATCTGGGACTTGCATCTCTTCCTGTTGTAAGCAAGGATAATACAGACAGAAACAGAACTTCTCCATTCGCTTTTACAGGGAACAAGTTCGAGTTCAGAGCAGTAGGATCATCTCAGTCAATATCACTTGCTGCAGCTGTAATCAATATGATCGTTGCTGAAAGTTTAGATGAACTTGCTGACAAGATTGAAAAAGCGGGTAAGGGTGACCTCAAGAAGATTATAATGGATCTTATACAGAGTGAAATTAAAATTGCCAAGCCGGTTGTTTTCGGCGGTGATAACTATTCTGCTGAGTGGTATGCCGAAGCTGAAAGAAGAGGACTTCCGAATTATAAGACAGCTCCGGAATCATTAAAATCCTTTAACACTGAAAAAGCGAAGAATCTTTTTGAAAAGTATAAAGTTCTTTCAAATATTGAGCTCGCTTCAAGATACCATATACATCTTGAAAATTATATCAAAAAGATCGAAATTGAGGCTAGAACATTCTACAGCATTGTTTCATCACAGATCCTTCCTGCAGCTTACAAATTTCAGAACGAAATTGCAGGTTCTATCAAAAACACATCAGGTCTTGTGGATGACAGTCTTCTTAAGCCTCAGAAAGAACTTCTTACAAGAGTCAGTACACTAATAGGAAAGATTCAGAATGGGATTGCAGCACAGAAAAACAGCTGTGACGACGCAAAGAAGATTGAACATGAACAGGAAAAAGCTGAATACTACTGCGGTAAAGTAAAAACCGGAATGGATGAGCTCCGTGTATTTGTCGACGAACTTGAAACAATCATGGACGATTCACTCTGGCCGATACCTAAATTCTGGGAGATGCTTTTTATAATATAATTGAACGGGTAGTCCAGCGCCCCCTCTGCCCTGTCGGGCATCTCCCCCATGAATGGGAGGAGAATAATACGAGACTTTTCGTATTTCCCTTTCTCCCATTCATGGGGAAAGGTGCCCGACAGGGCGGATAGGGGCGGGGGATTGCGGCAGTGACTCTATTCCTCAATAATTCGGATCTTTAACTCTTTTGTAAACCTTCTTTACTCTATCTGTAAGCTGTACCGAGATGTACTCCTTCGATTTGACAGCTTTTTCATATATCTTGTACCCTTCGGACTGGCATCTCTTACATCCGTCAACGGGTATTTCTATGCCTACACATACGGGGTGAATTGATGCTGTTGATTCAATTACCAGTAATCCGCGGCAGTCCTTACAGGTCATTATCTGTTCTTTCTGGCTCTCCTGAATTCCGTCGGTGTCGTAATATATATTTTTATGTCTTAACGTAAACTGTCCCACGGGGGCTCTGTCAATATCCGGTTTGGGATTAAAATAGTTATCCAGTACAGGATCTTTTAATTTTTTAATATACTCCGTGACCTCATTCTCCTGCGGAGAGTAGTTTATGTCGTAATCAGGTTCCTTTACGTGTGAATAGTCGAGGCCGGCCATGGCAAGTACAATTCCCAGATTAACGTAAGGGAGTGCACCCTGAATTGAGTACCCCCCTTCAAGAACTGCAATGTGCGGATTGAGCTTTTCGTTAAGAAGCGCGTAACCGTGAGCTGTAAAGTTCATGTTGGTTATGGGGTCGGTATAATGATTATCCTGTCCCGCGGAGTTTATAATTATCTCCGGTTTAAAATGGTCGAGTATCGGCATTACCATGTTGTCAATGGTGTAGATAAATCCATCTTCAGAAGTATTGGGGGGGAGGGGGATGTTTATTGTTCTGCCCTTGGCATTGGGGCCGCCCAGTTCTCTCAGGTGTCCCGATCCGGGATAAAGTGTTCTTCCATCCTGGTGAATTGATATAAAAAGAACATCAGGGTCGTGCCAGAAAATATCCTGTGTGCCGTCACCATGGTGACAGTCTGTGTCGACTATGGCAATGCGTCTTTTCCCGTAATGTTCACGGATATATTCAAGCATAATCGCTTCATTATTAATATTGCAGAATCCTCTGTTCCCGTGGACACACTTCATAGCGTGATGTCCAGGAGGCCGTACAAGGGCGAAAGCACGGTCGACTTCTCCGTCAAGGACAGCTCTTGCCGCCCGGATAGCCCCGCCGGCGGATATCATATGAGATTCCGTTATAACACTCCGGACATCGGGGAAGCAGAAGTGTGAACGCATAACATCTTCATCAGTTGCAATATCGGGTTTAAGCTCGACAATCCCCTCTATGTCGAAAACGCCCTCCTCACGGAGCTGGTCCTGCGTATATAAAAGTCTCTCTTCTCTTTCCGGATGAGTGGGAGATATCGCCCAGTCGAAAGCCGGAAAGAAAACCAGGCCGAGTCTGTTTTTCGCTTTAAGCATGTGATTCCCCCTTCATTATTTATGCAGATTCATTACAACTCCGGGCCTTATCTGACATTTTACTCTAATGTCATTCCCGGAAGCGTAATAGTCGTCAATCATGCGGAAACTTGATGATTCAACTATATCAATTTTAAGATCTTTATCTTTGTATCCCGATTTTTCCAGATATTTACGGGTATGAGCAATTATGTCATTTTCCGCTTCGCTTAAGGAATATCTTCGTGATACTTTTTCCTCTATACCGAGATTGGGTATAACCATTTTCTCTTTACCTGTATCTGAAAAGAGTTCAGTTTCAAATGTAGTTCTTGCAAGAGCTGCTCCGATTGCATTTGCCACGTTATAGTTTTCCGGAACAACAATTTCAATCTTATCTTTCATTATTACGGCAAGAGCCGCAGCCGGTCCGCCGATGATGTATATTTTTTTCGGGATTATTTTTTTACCCTGTATCATATCATGAATAGTGTAGACAGGTTTCTGATTAATCTGCGATACCAGCAGTTCAATTTCGTCATTGATTTTTTTAACACTGAAAGCGATTGCTTTGTCCGCCAGAATCTCCGGTTTGAGTTTATTTTTTTCTGCTAAAAGTTTTATCTGCTCAATGGATTTTTCTTTATTCTGATGATTTGTTATCCCTTTAAAGTTCAACGCGTCAACCAGAGTAGGGTGCTCTCCCCCCTCAGCCGCGCATGGACCTTTTCTTTCAGGTCCGGTCCTGACTTCCCCATTGACAACTGTAATTGCAGAGTCCCCGCCGATCCCTATGGACCTGTTCTGCAGCGAGCGAACTAGAGTAGGGATCCCTTCAAGAGAAATACCCTCTCTCTCCATTAGAGGAGCGCCGGAGGCAAAGATGGCTATGTCTGTTGTGGTTCCGCCTATATCAAGAATCACCGCATCTTCCGTGATTTTATTAAGAGCTACTATTCCCATTATGCTTGCAGCCGGTCCGGACAGAATCGATTCTACGGGAAGATTTTTGGATACTTCCGCGGGCATTGTTCCGCCGTCTGCTTTCAGTATATTAACCGGTGCCTCGATTCCCATGCTCTTAAGCGATTCCATTATTGCCGTCAGAAAGTTGGAGTAGATTCTCCATACTGCCGAATTATAGTACGCTGTTGCCGCTCTTCTGGGGAAACTCAGCTGGCTTGATAAAGTATGGCCCTGTGTAATAAAGTCCGCCTGGCCTTCAGCTGATGCCGCAATGGATGATTCGTGGATACTGTTCCTTGTTGAAAATTTTGTTACAGCAGCAAAAACTTTTATATTATCTTTAATACAGGCATTCATACTCTTTTCGATTGAAGGGCTGTCTAGCTTTAGAACCTCGCTCCCCCTGTGATTGATGGAACCGTTGATTATATAGGTGTTTTCTCCAATCCTGAAATTCGCAGGATCAATTCCCGGTCCGGAGGATATAAAGAGTGCTGTTTTTTCAAGTTTGTTTTCAATAATGGCATTTGTTGAGAGAGTTGTACTGAGGTTTATATTTTTGATTTTCTTAACATCAATTCCTGATGTGACTTCTTTAAGAGCTGTAGTAACTGTATGGAGCAGATTCCGGGTATCTGTTTTAGCTTTAAAAGTTGATTCAATACCATTTTCACCTATAAGAACGGCGTCTGTATGAGTACCCCCTACGTCAATCCCGAGCAGCATAGTTTGTCTCCAGTATTAGTTTATTTTACTTCCATTCTGTTCAGCTCTAAACTTTAAACTTAATATTTAACACAGGGTTCACCCTGACCATGCTGAAAGGTCAGGAATCACAATGCCTTGTCAGATCTTTCCCGAATCAATTATTATTCATAAATACAATTATTAGAGTAAAAACCAGAACATATATCCCCGCCGCCTTCGGCGGCGGGGATAATAGAGTTTTCTTTACTTTAGAAAAGTTAAGGAATAATTACTGTTCCCGAATATAAAATGTATCTCTGTTATTATCAGAATTAAAATATAAAATGTCAAGGAAAAGAGATTAAAAAACGGGTATAAAATGAAGGGAGCGAATTATTTCCGGGGGCACAACGCTTCGCGCATACGCATGAAATGGGGGATTATTTATAGGAGTGTCTATCCTTTGCGCTGTGCCCTCAATTAAAAAATGATATCGGGTGCTTTGATCGGGGAGATTATTTGAAAAATTCTGTAATTTTGTGTTTAACCGTTTCCAGATTAAACATAGTTCTTTTCTTTATATGGTGAACAAAGCCTGACCATTGAACAATCAGTGATAAGTACATTGTTTTAAGGTCAGGCCATTTTTTCTGAGCAGACAGATTTATACTGTCTTCTTTTTCCGCTGGTTTTTTTTTTCGTTTTCGGCCGAGACTCTCTTCTGTTTATTTTTTGAATCAGATGAAGTCTTTGAAGGATGAACAAATGGTTTGAATTTCACTTTTTTTTTGTTTACGGTTTCGATTTTTGCCGGAGGTGCAATTACATTCGCTGTCATGAACTTTTTAATCTGATCGGGATAGCTCATAATTGAGAGTTTTCTTGAACCGCTGCTGTTAATACTGTAACCCGATGAATCTGAACTGCCTGACGCACCAGCAGTCTGTTCATTCCCTGCATGCTTTGTAATATGCGCGATAACACCTTTCTGACCCGGTTTTGTCATGAGATATCTGCGAATCTGGAAGTTATCTTTTGAGGGAAGTGATTCTCTCCCCTGAACTATTGTAAGTCCGTATTTGTATCCGGCATTCTTTAATTCACTGATAGCGACGGGGCTGTTAACTCCGAATGGATAGACCATGGTATCTATTGTACGGTTAAGTTTCTGTTCCAGAACTTTTTTCGATAAATATATCTCTTTTTTAAAACTGGCCTGATCTTCATTAAAATATTTTTCAGACAGAAACATGTGGTGGTATCCGTGAGACGCTATATAGCATCCTTCATCTGAAAGTTTTTTTACTTCTTCCCATGTCATGGCATATTTCATTCTTCCGATTATTGCCGGATAAATTCCCAGAAGAGGTTTGATCCCCATTGGTTTCATAATGGAAAAATATGTATCGTATACGCTTTTGTTCCCGTCATCAATACTTATCAGTATGTTTTTATTACCGGAGATTTTATTGTTAACAACATCGTCAAAAGATACAAATGTGAAACCGCTGTTTTTTAATTTATTAAGCTGCTCTCTGAACTGGTCGGGAGAAAATGAATAAGGGTCCTTCTTTTCAAGAAAAGCATGGTAACATAGTATGTAGACCCCGTTTGAGTATGAAGGTGCAGCAAGTATAAAAAGAAGCAGAGCTGAAATCAGCATTGTAATATATTTTTTTTTCACAAGGGGTCTCTCTTTAATATTGATATATAGTCTTAATCGAAATAATAAATGTTTTTCTCAAGTAATAATTCCTGAATAAAATTTATATTTGAAGTCGGTTCTTATTCTTTAATTCTTTCAAAGTAAAAACAGTTCCATTATCCCCGCTAAGGCGGCGGAGATATATAATTTTTATTTTTTCACTAAAAATTGTATCAGGAATATTTACTGATCCGAAGTCATTTAATTAGATTTTTAGTTTTAATCTTTTTAATTTCATCACCATATGAAGAGTTGATCTGCATCATATTTTTTTCAAGAATATCAAGAAACAACTCAGCTTCGGGGAGAATATATTTTTCGATATAAGTTGCATCATTCCAATCTTCATCCTGACGATATTCATTCATTTCCGATACATGAGCATCTCTCATCTGGACAATTTTGCCGTAAAAAGATATAATTTCTTCAGGTTTATATTTTGCCAGGACTTTTTTCATTTCCGGAGCTTTAGATTGTATCTCTTTATCTGTAAATCTCCCGGCTTTAAAAACATAATCCAGTTTAAGGTCGGGTTCAAACCCGTATCTGAAATCAATGGATGCAGTAACTTCTTCGAGCATTATTAATTCAGAATCTGTATATAATTTGCTCTCTTTTTTTGTGATAGCGTTCCATAATGTTGATTTGCATTCTACAAGCAGAAGTGGTAAAATCATTATCAGTAGTATTTTTATCCGCATTGTAAACTCCGTTTATTCGAAATATTCCCACTTTAGAAGCGAGCCTTCATTTATTGTTACTTTTAATTTTCTTCCGGTTACATCATCTATCATATTCGGACAGATTCCGGTGCCGGGTCTCAGGGCGATGATAGAATCTGCTGATAAAATTTCACCTGCATTTATCTTTTTTGAAGCGAAGAGACTTTTTCTTGCAGCCCGGGCAGT
The DNA here is from genome assembly GCA_002839285.1 of Spirochaetae bacterium HGW-Spirochaetae-5. Classification (GTDB taxonomy): domain Bacteria; phylum Spirochaetota; class UBA4802; order UBA4802; family UBA5550; genus WRGT01. Next base: position 7,435 of record PGXT01000108.1, read on the forward strand.
ATCTGATTCTCTCCCGGAATATGGAATTTTACCATCTCCAAGAATTGACAGTGTTTCATTAACCTTTTCAACCATCTCCCTGAAACTTTCAGCGGTGAGAGATACATCTTTATCGGGACAGTCCTGGTTCCGGTCGATCATAAAATGCTTTTCAATAACCGTTGCACCCAATGCTGCGGCAATAACTGCCGACTGATAATCAGCCGTGTGGTCCGAAAGCCCCACGGGGACTCCGAATTTTTCCCTTAGTGAGACGATGCGCTTCAGATTGGCTTCATCCTTTGCCGCGGGATAGAGTGAAACGCAATGAAGAAGATGAGTTCCGGAATTTCCCGATTCTTTAAGATTCTTTAACGCTGTTTCAATATCACTCTCCGAGGTCATTCCTGTAGAGAGCAGAACAGGTTTTTTTGTGGCACCTATTTTTCTGATTAAAGGGGTATTCGTTACTTCTGATGATGCGATCTTGTAGAGCCTTACGTTTAATCGCTCCAGCATATCCACAGATTCCGCGTCAAATGGGGCGGAGAAGAATTCGGTACCGCATTTTTCAGAAACCTCTTTAAGTCTTACCCATTGAGTCTCTGTGAATGAAAATTTACTGAAAAAATCTATAATTCCGTAATCGGGGTCCTTCTCCTCTCCCGTTTTCAGCAGTGATGACGTGTATGGCGAGTTCATCTTCTCAGGGAGAAATGTCTGAAATTTCACCGCGTCCGCTCCCGCTTCAGCAGCTTTTACAATCATCTCTTCGGCCAATTGATCATCGCCATTATGATTAAGCCCTATCTCGGCAATGAAAATTACTTTTTTATTATTGAAGATGTTATTCAGCATAGTACCCTGCAGGATAAATTTTAAATTACTATTTTCCGGCACAGCGCTTTGCGCTGTGCCGTGGATGGGGGACTACGGGGGCGTTGCCCCCGTAGTCCCCCATTTCAGCGTATGCGAAGCATACGCACTATGAAAAAAAAGCCGTTGCCTGTATCTACAGGCAGAAGACATTTTTAATTGTTTGACAATGTACATTTGTCAGTTTTATTTAACCATGCAATTCCCATTAGAAATGGGAGTTAGTAAATTATATTTTTTGAGGCACAGTACTTAGAGCCATGCCTGCTTTATAAAATGAATATTATTAATTCGGGGGAGATATGTCGGATAGAAAATTTATTATAGCCATTGATCTTGGCACAACAGGGAATAAGGTTTACTGTTTTGATGATAAAGGGAAGTCAATCTCAAGCTCATACAGTGAATTTACCCAGTATTTCCCACATGCGGGGTGGGTGGAGCATGATGCGGTTGAAATATGGGATTCCGTGGTGCGCCTTATATCTGAAGCTTTAAAAAAAGGTGATCTTAACCCGGCAAATGCCGCTGCAATCGGTATAACAAATCAGCGTGAAACCTCGGTTCTATGGGATTCTGATACGGGGAAACCGATTCAGAAGGCGATTGTATGGCAGTGCAGAAGAACAACGGAGATCTGTAATCAGCTTAAGGAGCGAGGTTACGAAAAGCTCTTCAGAGAGAAGACAGGTCTTGTTCTTGACGCCTATTTTTCCGGAACCAAAATAAAATGGATGTTCGACAACATCCTGGACGCCCGTCTCCTGGCAAAAAAAGGTAAACTTAAATTCGGGACAATCGATACATGGATTCTCTGGAAGCTTACCGGTGGAAAGTCTCACATTACCGATTACACAAATGCTTCCAGAACCCTTATTTTCGATATAAAAGAAAAGAAATGGTCATCGGAGTTATGTGAAATACTCGATATACCGGTGAATATACTCCCTGCAGTTCAGCCTTCGGCAAGTGATTTCGGAAGAACTCTGAACTGCCCGGGACTCCCTGACGGGATAATAATCGGCGGAATTGCCGGGGATCAGCAGGCTGCCATGGTCGGACAGAACTGTGTCTTTCCCGGACGGACAAAGAATACTTACGGTACGGGATGTTTCATGCTTTTAAATAACGGTCCCGATTATATAATTTCAGAGAACGGACTTTTAACTACTTTAACTCCTGATAATAAGGGGAATCCTGTTTATGCTCTTGAAGGATCTGTTTTTATCGGGGGAGCTGTACTGCAGTGGCTCAGAGATTCGATGAAATTTTTCGACAGCGCCACAGAATCTGAGGGGATGGCTTTATCTATATCGAATAAAGAAGATGAAGTTGTTTTTGTGCCTGCTTTTGTAGGATTAGGAGCACCATACTGGAAGATGGATACCAGAGGAGCAATATTCGGCCTTACGAGGGATACAACGCGGGAGCAGATTGTAAGAGCCGCGCTTAAATCTGTGGCATTTCAGTCTATGGAGGTTATACACGCCATGGAGCAGGATACAAAAAAGAAAATCGCCGAACTCAGAGTCGATGGCGGGGCGACGGAAAACAAGTTTTTAATGCAGTTCCAGGCTGATATACTCGGTGTTCCGGTTCTGATACCGGAATTACGCGAATCTACTGTTCTTGGAGCGGCATATCTGGCGGGAATTACTGCGGGAATATACAACAGTATTGATGAAATAGCAAAAGAAAACAGCATAATGAAGAGATTTGAGCCTGTAATGAGCACAAGTGAAAGGAACAGGCAGAACGATTTATGGAAAAAGACAGTGGCAAGACTTCTATAAAATTAATTCTTAGCTTGATTTTTTTTATAAAGTGTATATTATAATAACATAGTATAAAAGCAATTGCTTAACAACCGATGGTAATATTACTCTCTGCCGCGCCGAAGGTTCGGCAGGGATAAAATTTCAGCAGTTTTTGAGTAGATATGTATAAAATAAAGTTTACGGTTCGTCCGGAGGAAACAGATGGCAAAACCCTTACTTGGTGAAATGCTCGTTGAAAATGGAGTAATTACAAAGGAGCAGATGAATAAAGCACTTGAGGTACAGCAGAGTGAAGGTGGTCTTATAGGGATTATTCTTGTATCACAAGGTATAATTACAGAACAGAAACTCGTTGAATATCTTGCAATGCAGGCGAAAATAGTAACAAATTCGGAATGATGGAGTGTGTTGGGGAGAGTATGGGGCAAGTAGGGGCGAACGTAAGGGCGAATAATCATTCGCCCATACATTCGCCCCTACCAGTCCCTACTCCCCCCACACATCCCCCTGCTAGTCTACACCCATACCAAACAAAAACCTACTATTTTACTTCCAGAAGCCAGTTGAATTTATCTTCTAAATCTCCATACTGAATACCGGTCAGATTCTGATACAATTTTGTTATAACAGGACCCGCTGTTTCGTCATTTCCGAATCTGTAATCTTTCCCCTGATAGTGTATCAGTGTCACAGGGGTAACAACTGCAGCTGTACCGCATGCTCCGATTTCGTCAAATCCGGAAATTTTAACACTCTGGAGAATGCTCTTTGATTTTGGAGTTATATATGTGTTCCCTTTAATTGCAATGAAGTTTGATGTACTGAATTCATCGATATATTTTTTCTCTCTGGAATCGAGGTAGAGCACAACGGGATACCCTTTTTTCTTGCCGTAATCCGCTCCGGCTAGTCCTGCCGCGTAATTCCCGCCTACTTTGCAGTCGCCCACTCCATCGGGAGCTGCTCTGTCGTAGTCGGTAACAACCAGTGCTTTAACGGGTGTAAGACCCCCTTTGTAGTATGGACCCACGGGTGTTACAAATATAATAAAAATATATTCATCCGCCGGGCCAAGACCTACTTTCGGGCCTGTTCCGATAATAAGCGGTCTTATATATAAACTTGCTCCCGTTCCATAGGGGGGGACAAATTTTCTGTTTGCAGCAACAACTTTTGAAATTGCATCGATAAACATCTTTTCTGTCATGGGGGGGATGGATATTCTTTCAGATGATCGCTGAATACGTTTCCAGTTCTCCTCCGGACGGAATACCACAATTCTCACCATCTGACCATTTGCCGTCTTTATAATAATATCTGATGTTAAAATCTGTTTTTACATAACCGAAAGGAAGTTCAGACCAGTTAAGATTAGCTTGTTCTCTGCTCATGTTATTACCTCTTAAAGTAAAAGAAATTTAAATTATTGTCCGATATAATTTTTTTTAAATTATTCTGCAGAACAAGGAATAATGAAAATATTTTGAATAGCCGCAGCATTTATGTATACTGCTGATAGTAACTGTTCAAAAACCGGGGGGAAATATAACCCGTTCGTGCCATGAGCGACTGTTGCAGTCGTTTCCTGTGTTTTTTAAGCAATTACCTGAAGAATAATATAAAAGGTATTATAGTTATATTTGTCAAGTATTAAGATACATGACATCCAAAGTGAAGCAATTATTTTAAAATTTCTTGACTAATTGGTGTCAATTTATTCCTGTATTTTAAGTATGTGTTTTTTAAAATCAGATTATTCAGAGAATCACGTAAAAGTAATTATAAATTTTAATCAAGGAGTCCCGTTGTGACATCAAAAAAGAGTGATATAAAAAGTCCTGAAGGCAAACTTGGTATATTGATACCGGGTCTTGGAGCAGTAAGTACAACTTTTATTTCCGGCGTGCTGTTAATAAGAAAAGGGATGCATAAGCCGATCGGATCGTTAACCCAGATGGGCAAGTTGAGAACAGGGAAAGGAATAGATGCAAAAGATGTAAATATTAAAGATTTTATCCCCCTTGCGACTCTTGAAGATCTTGAATTCGGCGGATGGGATTTATTTGAAGACAATGTTTATGAATCTGCAAAAAATGCCGCAGTTCTTTCAAGAGAGGATATTGACCCGATCAAAGAGGAACTTGAAAAAATTAAACCATGGAAAGCGGTTTTTAATAGAAGATTCGTTAAAAATCTCGATGGTAAATGGGTAAAAGAAGCTCCTACGCATTGGGATCTTGCTGAAATGGTTAAACAGGATATTCTTAATTTTCAGAAAGAGAAAAATCTTGCGAGAATGGTTATGGTATGGTGCGGAAGTACTGAAATTCATCAGGTTATGGAACCGGGTGTTCATGACACAATTGCTAATTTTGAAAAAGCTTTGAAAGAAAATCATCCGGCAATCGCTCCGAGTATGATATACTGCTATGCTGCAATGAGTCTTGGAATCCCCTATGCAAATGGCGCGCCGAATCTCTGTAATGATATCCCTGCCTTCTGGGAACTTGCAGAGAAAAATCAGGTACCCATGTGCGGAAAGGATTTTAAAACCGGTCAGACATTTATGAAAACACTTCTTGCTCCCGGTCTTAAAGCAAGAATGCTTGGTATGCAGGGATGGTATTCAACTAACATCCTCGGAAACAGAGATGGTGAAGTTCTTGATGATCCAGATTCATTCAAATCAAAGGAAGTTAGCAAGCTCTCTGTGCTTCATCAGATACTGGAGCCTGAAGTATACCCTGATCTATATGGCGATTTTTATCATAAAGTAACGATTAACTACTATCCTCCAAGGGGAGACAATAAAGAGGGCTGGGACAATATAGATATATTCGGATGGCTCGGATACCCTATGCAGATAAAAGTAAACTTCCTCTGCAGGGATTCAATCCTGGCGGCTCCATTTGTGCTCGATCTTGCGATTTTTCTTGATCTTGCAAAAAGAGCGTCTCTATCGGGTAATCAGGAGTGGCTTGCGTTCTACTGGAAGAGCCCGATGCATACACCGGATGAAGAACCTGAACATGATATATTTGTTCAGCTTATGAGACTTAAAAATACACTAAGATGGTTTATGGATGAACCCCCTGTGACTTATCTCGGTTCTGAAACTTATAACTAAATGAATAATTTTTTAAAAAATGGCTGCCTTAGGGCGGCCATTTTTGTTATTGCTTCTAACCGGGGGAATCGTTATTATAATCGTGTCTACTCATAAATTGATGGGAAATAACAAGGAATCATAATGACAGGAAAAATGCCTGCTTTTTTCGCTCTGCTTATAACTGTTTCTTTCTATATCGGCCCCGTTTATTCAGATGATAAATGTGATGACACCGCGTGCACCATTACTGCATTGAGTTTTGAACTTAGCGGCAATGTATTATACCGGCTTGGTGCGGATGGGAAAACGAAGCTGTATGATAATGTCGCTGCAATTTCAATGGATGCAGAGACTTTATATTACATCCGAATCGCAGATGCCGGGTGGATTGCCGGCATTTTTAAAGGGACCGCAGAGGAGAGTGAAGAGTTTGATCTTCCGGGGAAGTATGAAAAGCTTTATAAATTTATCGGGTTTAACGATGTTTTTTATTTCCTGGCACTTCCTGTAATAGATAATATTGATGAACAGAGTAATGATAATCCGATTTATATACGGTTTAATCCCGATCAGCTTGTTTATCAGAGTATTGAAGGTGTCTCTGATTTTGTTCTGCTGGATGGTAAATCTGTTATACTTAAAAACGGCTCAATCAATTATAACGGAAATGAAGTACCGCTTCAGATTCCGGGGAAACTGCGTATAGCAGAGCTGATTGATTCAAGAATAGCGTTTATTTCAGGTGACGGGGGAACCGAAGTAATAGACCTCCCAGCCGGGAGGAGTATTTATCAGTATAATGCAAATTCTGTTCCTGAAATCCCCGATGAGTATAATGTTGTTATTGAATTTGCGGATAAAATAATCAGGACTGATAATGATTCTGAACCGGGAGAGAGTATTTATTATCAGATACTGGTTGATGGTGCAGAGGATAGCCGTACCGTTACCGGGAGCGGTGAGGTTGTTAAATTTTTTCATTTAAAACTTGATTCCGGGAGATATCATATTATCAAACCCGAAAGATGGGAGCTCGATAGAATCAAAGGGCGCTACGCGAGAATGAATAACATATATCAGCCGGCAGAATTAAAGATATATATACCGGAGAACAGAATTATCAAAATCAGAGTGGAGTACAATGGTAAAGATTATATAATAGATCAATCTGTGTTATATAAATAAAAAAAGAGAGCTTTTCAGCCCTCTTTTTTATTTATTATTTTTTTGTTTCATTCCGGAGTTACTGAAAATTTATTACCTGACTCTTTCTCTCATCCTGCTGAATAATTTTCTGAACTTCCTTGTATTCAGGGGACTCAACGCCGTACTGAAGCTCTACAGCCATTAAAGTACTGTGGTTCTTCTTGTTCTTGTAGAAAATTACATCCTCTTCGTTTGTTTTGCTGCTCTTGTCCAGCATTGCTTCCATTACAGCATAGCAGCTGGAAAGATATTTATACGCCCAGATGTCTTTTCTGTTCTCATCTCTCATTGTAATATATCTTTCAAGTATGGGAATACATGGCTTCATGTTCCCAAGGTCATACTGAACAGATACGTAAATTCTGAAGAGTTTTGACTTGTAATCAACAAATTTATCATTATTTTTCAGCTCATTTGATTTTACTTCATCAAGTGTATTTATAGCACGTGTGAAATATGTTACAGATTTCATTTTAGCTTCAATTTTCAACCTGTTCAGATATCTGTCCTGGGCATTTTTACGGTCAACTTCCTGCCAGTACCATTTTTCATTGAGATATTTTGTGTTTTTATAGATATCTGTTAATCTGATTGTCTCTGACTGCATATCTTCAAGAGTGTCAAATCCCTTTGAGTATTCATCAACGGATCTTTTAAGAAGGAATTCAGAGTACTCCTTGCTTAATTTTTCAAGATCTTTGATTGTGGAGATGTATGGTTTGTAGTCTGTTGTCATCCAGCCATCTTTTGCTTTATCGCCTGTAGTATCCTCTGTCTTTGCGGCCGCATCTCCCTGGGTGGTCTCCTGAGAATATGCCGCGCCTGAAGATAATGCGAAAATAAGAAATATTCCGAAAATAGACGCGGATGTTTTCTCAATTATTGATCTAAGTTTCATATATATAACCCCTTTGAAAACCATATGTTTAGCTTTATTGTAATAATCGACTATATGATATTAAAATATTATATTTTTTTATCAAACAATCATTAAATTTATTTTTTTAAGTATAATTTATTATTAATTGATCATTTACTCCCTCACCCGGTCGAGACTATCGGCCGACCACCCTCTCCCCAACTTCGTTAGGGAGAGGGTGAAAAGCTTTAGAATTACAGTCAAGCACACTCTCCCGGCCTTTGGCCGGGAGAGTGTGGCCTCGCTTATCGTCGACCGGGTGAGGGCACTTCTGTAATTATTACAAAAATGAGTCAATTAATCTTGACAATTACTTTTAGAATAAGGCTTGTTTTATAGATAATGTAAAGAGATCGGTATTTATTCCTTAATTTTTCGAAAGTAAAAAAACTCTATTATCCCCGCCTCCGAGGGCGGCGAGGATATATAATTCTTGTTTTTTACAGTAATAATTATATTCAGGAATAACCAGTGAAAGAGATAAAAATAAAAAGAATGAATGAATATAAATGAAAAAAGAAGAAAAAAAGA
>PGXT01000285.1 GCA_002839285.1 Spirochaetae bacterium HGW-Spirochaetae-5
ATTGCTCATAGGCCCTCCACTTGAAACGGACATTATCAAAATCTCATTGTCAGTATAATCTTCAACCATTAAGGCAAGTGACCAAAAAGAAAATCCATTTTCATCGTTTAGATTAATGTTAGCCTCAATTTCAGAATATTTATTCACTATGTTTTCGCCATCGATAATTGGCATTCCATCACTATTAAATGATTTAATGGGTAAGATGTGATATGCCGTGTCAATAACAAGATATTCAATTGAATCTTTTACAAAACCATAATTCCTGTTTATTGCTGCTCCAATTAGCCAGATAACTTCATCTATCGACCTATCCTCTAAACTAACGATATTTTTCAAATCATGTTTGCTAGTATTAACTTCAGTTGTAAAACCAAAGTAAAGATCCCTTGCAATGTTGACTGAAGGGCGATATTTGCTGATTCTCTGCAAAGTTGCATTCTTATCAGCAAAAATGTTTGTTGTTCTTTCATAACTTTTATCACATGAAAAGAAACTTGCCAGAATAATTAGTAAGATTGATTTTTTTATAATTGTTCTCATTGAATCAATAATTAATTCTTCATAATAACAAAAAAACTCATTTTATAACACCGCAAATAGCAATATTGTGCGGTTCCACCTCGATCGAACTTATTCTTCCCCAAATTAAAGATATATTTTGTTGTGCAATAAGGCACAAACTGATTGTGAAATAAAAGTGTACTGAAAATCTCATGAAAACAGCATGCACTTAAGGCTATGCCCTTGCCAAACCACAAAAGCTCTTGCTTTTTCGGGGGGGGGGGTATACTGTCTTCTCATCATTGGTTGTTTTCCAACGCAATAATAAATAAAAAAAATTAAAATGCAAGGGAAATTCGCAAAAAAAAAACAGGAAATGCTATTTATGTTTCTAAAAAATTTTTGCAAGTTTGATACAATTTTATATAACCATTCTACGGCAATTTTTTTAGATGAATTAACAATGGTATGCTCGTAAACTGAAATCTTAATAATATCACGCAAAGCGGGGTTTGAGGAAAGCTGGAAGCATGATTAGCCACCCCTGTTATTTATTTAACCCGGCATGCAGCGAAATTTCAGTTTTTGATCAGCAGTTTTTTAGTTTCACTATAACCATCCTGTTGGATGAGTTGTAGAAAATACACCCCCGGTTGAAAACCTGAAACATCAATCTCAGCGTTGGAAACAAAATCCAGACTTGTAATCAAAACTCCGTTAGCGTTAAAAAATGAGGCCCTTGTTCTAAAGCTATCTTTACTCCGGATCATCAAATGGTCTTTCGCGGGAATTGGGTAAACCAAATACTTCTGAGGATGCAATTGAAGCTTTGACTCATCAAGCCTTGTTATTGTTCCATTG
>PGXT01000109.1:0-3908 GCA_002839285.1 Spirochaetae bacterium HGW-Spirochaetae-5
AGCTTAATTAAAGAAGCTTAATATTGAGAATTTTGTCAATTATTAATCAATATTTATAATATAACTTCATTATATCATTTTATGATTGAAATAGTACTGACTTAAGTCTTCGATTCCGCTCAGCCAGCGTTAAATTACGCTCCCTGCTTGTATTGAGCTTGTCGAAATGAGTGGAGTCGAAGGGCTAATTGTACTGATTCATCCGTTAACCGCTATAGGTAATAAATTATTTTCGGAGGTGCCTATGTGAAGCGCTGTGCCCCCAAAAATAAAAACGTTACCCTTCATTACAGTTAATAACGGATAATCAATTGACTGTTATGATCCTGCACCCTTAAGCATGGGGACAAAACTTACATATGTAATTGTTTCACTATTAAGCTTACCCGATTTTTTTCTTATCCTTACAAGCTGTTGAACGGTATTGCCTTCTGGAGCAACAAGTCTACCTCCATCGGCAAGCTGATCAATGAGTGTCTGTGGAATACTCTCCGGGGCTGCAGTAAGCAGTATTACATCAAAAGGAGCCTCATGGGGGAGTCCGTCAAAACCGTCACTATGTATAACTTTTACATTACTGCATCCAAGTTCTTCCAGAATTAAAGCAGCGTTTTCTGCAAGAGGTTTAATCCTTTCTAAACTGAAAACATTTCCTGCAAGAGCTGAAAGGATCGCGGCCTGATAACCTGAACCGCAGCCTATCTCCATGACTTTTTCATCCCCCTTGAACTCGCAGAGTTCGCTCATCAGTGCAACTATATATGGCTGGGATATTGTCTGGCTGTGTCCAATCGGTATAGGGTGGTCACCGTAGGAATCGACCATATATTTTGAAGGGACAAATTTCTCCCGCGCCAGATTACCCATCACTTCAAGAACTTTTTTGTCAGAAATCCCTCTGGCGATAAGATGTTCTTTTATCATCCATTCCCGCTGTTCTTTCATTATTTTGTCTTTATCTATCTTCATCTATCTTTATTATCCCTCATTTTCTGTAAATTCAGGAACTGGAGTTATCAGCTACTTCTATTGTAATACTGTTTTTATTAGATTTCCAGTATAATTGGTTGTAAAAATGATACACCAGTTGTGCGTATATGCATACAGAAAAATAATATGCCGGTCAGGAGGCCCTCTTAAATGCCGGGAAACAGCGTATATCGCGCATATTGCCTTCAATTTAATTATTTAAATATGGCATGAATATTGCATTATATTTAGTAATGAGGAGGCCAGAAAATATGATGCAAATAGTAAATATGTTCTGGGTTGTTGTAATTTTCTGGCTTTGTATCGAAGTCATTAATTACCGGATCAGTAAAAACAGAAAATCAGCTGCTGAGATTGATGATATCAGTCATGATAAGCAGCATTTTTGAAAAACTGTTTTTTATCCCCCTGACATCTTTTTAGTATAATAATCAGTCCATACCGCTAAATTTACATAATTGTGTCAAATATAATTGACATGATGACACTTAATTATAATCCTACTCAGATGTTTCTATAACAAATAACAGGTATTGATGAAAAAAATAATAATCATAATTGCTCTATTGTTTACAGCTTCTTTGTATCCGGCAGATAATGAAAATATTTTAATATCTGAGATTATTGCGGATATAGACAATTATAAAAACAGAGTCGTTACTGTTAATTTAAGACTTAAATATATCGATAAAATTTTCGAAAGAATTGTGTTTTATGATGGTGAAAATGCTGATATTGAGTTTGACATATCAGGAAAAGAAAAAAGAAAACAGCTTGCCGGGAATTTAATGAATATTCATGAAGGGATGATTTATAGAGTCAAATTTACGGCAATTGGCGCAGGTGCAATTGGCGGTCTTACCGGTGATCTCCATGGATTTATTCCCGTTATCTTTGACAAAATCCCAGAGGACGGCATTAATTAAAGAAAGCAGAATAGCTGGGCGGCTATCCTGCCTTCTTCTTTTGCAGTGTCAAGCTGATGACATGACAAGAACGGGAGGGAATTGTCACATCATCACTTATACATATCTTATCGGCGTATTGATGTAAAAACTTTAATATTTTTTGAGGAAAATGACAGGAATAATTGTAAAAGTATACGGAAGATACTACACTGTTCTGCATGAAGGATTAGAGGTAAATTCGGTTCTTCGCGGTAAAATGAAAACCGGCGCCAGTAACTATTCAAATCCTGCTGCTGTGGGTGATATAGTGAATTTTTCGATTAATAAAGAGGGGCTTGGAATCATTGAATCTGTATGTGAAAGAAAAAATACTTTTACACGGAAAGATGGTGTAAGGTCCCGCGAGGATATTATTGCCTGTAATCTTGATCAGGTTATTGCCGTTCAGGCATTCACTAATCCCAGACTTAATCTCAGGTTTGTAGACAGGATAATTATCCGGAGCAAGCGCGGTAAAATTCCGGTTCTTTTATGTGTTAATAAATCGGATCTTATGGAAAAGGGTGAATCGGAATATGTCCGTTCCTACTATAAGGGGGCGGATATTAATATTAAATTTGTAAGTGCGCTTACGGGCAAAGGGATGGCTGAGTTTAAAAAAGAGGTCAACGGGAAAAGATCCCTGCTTATTGGATATTCCGGTGTGGGTAAATCATCTCTTTTTAATAAAATCTATCCCGGTGTCGATTTAAAAACCAGTGAGGTTTCAGAGAGTTCCGGCAAGGGGAAGCATACCACAACAAATGTAAAAATGGTCAGAGCTGAAGATGGTACCGAGCTGATTGATACACCTGGAGTGCGTGAGTTCGGTTTAGTAGATATACTCCCCGATGATCTTGGAAATTATTTTGATGATTTCAGAGAAGCGGGATTGAACTGCAGATTCAGGCCATGTACTCACGATCATGAACCGGGATGCGAGGTTAAAAGGCTTGTTGAGGATGGAATTATTCACGAAGAGAGGTATATTTCTTACCTTAACATTTTATATTCTATCCAGGAAAATATAAAGAATCAGTATTGATATTATTTCCGGCACAGCGCCTGGCGCTGCGCCGCAAATGGGGGATTACGGGGGCAATGCCCCCGTAATCCCCCATTTGCAGATAGGTGTATGCGAAGCTTACACGTATCTGCAAATAATTCGCTATCGTTTTAAAATGTTATTATTCCAGTCGCTCTGATACGGGGTTTGAATAAAATTTATTTCTATAAATGGATTAAACATGATGGTTCTATTATGATAGGTGTAAAAAATCTTTCGGTATCGTTTCCAGGTAAAGTTGTCATTGATGATGTTTCATTTCAGGTTAATCAGGGTGAAACAGTTGTTATTATGGGTAAAAACGGTTCCGGTAAGTCTGTTCTTCTGAAGTCAATTGCAGGTCTTATAGATGAATATAAGGGTGAAATTCAGATTGATGGTACTGATATAAGAGAACTTTTTAAAAATACAGCTGATACTTCAAAAAAAGAGGTTCGCGATTGCATAATGGCCTATGTTTTTCAGAAGGGGGGGCTATTCGATTCGGTTAATGTTTTTGATAATGCGGCTTTCGGGCTCCGGAGAATGGGGGTACCGGAAGATGAGATATCTGAACGGGTAAAATCGGCTTTAGAACGTGTCGGACTGAAGGGGGCAGAGAGTAAACTCCCCTCGGAGCTTTCAGGAGGGATGCAGAAAAGAGCAGGTATTGCCAGAGCTGTCTGCATGAAACCGGGTGTAATTCTTTATGACGATCCCACTGCCGGTCTTGATCCGATACTTTCAGACTCAATAGCCGATCTGATGCTTGAGATTAAGAGCTCGCTGAATACGGCTTCAATAATCGTTACCAATGATCTGAAAGTGGCAAGAAAAACAGCGGATAGAATTGCACTTTTGTATTCCGGCCGATTTGTTACTTTCATGGAGACTGAAGATTTTTTCAGTGAGACAGATCATTATTC
>PGXT01000109.1:4002-12404 GCA_002839285.1 Spirochaetae bacterium HGW-Spirochaetae-5
GATATGAATATTCATATTGCGCCGGGGGGGAGCAGTGCCAATACTGTTTCCGGAGTTGCTGTTCTTGGCGGGAAGGGAGCTTTTATCGGGAGAGTTGCATCTGACCAGTATGGCAAAACCTACGTTGACAAAACTGTCGAAGCCGGCGTAACTTCTTTTATCAGTAACGGGAGCGGAATGACAGGTCATGCTATTACTTTTATAACACCCGATTCCGAGAGAACATTCGCAACTCATCTTGGCGCGGCTATTGAACTTTCAGCAGATGAGATAGATTATTCTGTTATAGAAAAAAGCTCAATTCTTCACCTTGAGGGCTATCTTTTTGAACCGGAGAATCTTAGAGAAGTATGTTATCGGGCAATGAAGTGTGCTAAAGAGAATGGTGTGCTTATTTCAATTGATCTTGCCGATCCGGGTCTGGTTGGCAGAATTAAAGACGTTTTTGCTGATGCTGCGGAGAAATACGCCGATATAATTTTTGTTAATGAAGAGGAAGCAGCCGCATTCACCGGTGTAAGGGATAAAGAGGCTCTGGAGATTTTATCAGGTTACTCCTCAACAGCAGTTGTAAAACTCGGTGCAGCCGGCAGTCTGATTAAATCTGATAATAAAATTGTTAGTATTGATGTTGTAAAGACAGAGGTTGTTAATACAAATGGTGCAGGTGATATGTATGCTGCCGGTTTTCTCTATGGACTTACTTCAGGTAAAAGTATAGAAGAGTCGGGTAAAATTGCCAGTTATTCCGCCTCTCTGGCTGTTGCCTCTTCAGGTGCAAGAGTTGAAAGTAAAGTGGACCTGAAAGGTATTATTTAAAAAATTCTTTCATATCTTTTACAGCTCTCTCGTATGCTTCGTCAAAGGGGAGCTGTGATTTATAACCGGCGGCATTTTTATGACCGCCGCCGCCGTTTTTTATCGCAAGAGCCGCAACATCCAGGTTCCCCTTTGTCCGCATGCTGATTTTAACCGGGCCCTCCGTATCCTGTTTAACAAGAAGACTAGCGGCAACTCCTTTAACAGTAAAGGGTGCATTAATAGTTGATTCCCCTTCTGAAAATGAACCGTGTGTTTCTGCTACCATCTCAGGGGTCAGTTTCATAGAGATCATTTTCCCGTCTTCAAGAATCTCCATCGAGGCCAGAATTCTTCCTCTTAACTGAAAACTGGAAAGAGAATTACTTTCATAAAGATGCTCATAAACTTTGAAAGGGTCAACTCCAAGGCTGACAAGGTGAGATGCAATCATGAATGTTTCTGAAGTTGTTTTGGGATATCGGAATGAACCTGTGTCAAAAACTATCCCTGTGTATAAAGCCTGGGCCATTTTAAAGGTGATTTCTTTATTATAGTGCTTTATTATACCGTAAATTATTTCTGAAGCGGATGCTGCATCAACTTTAATGAAGTTTATATCGATTTTGCTCTGATCACTATCCTGGTGGTGATCAATAATGAAGTACTCTTTTATTTTGTTACCTAAAATTTTATATGCGGAACCGATATTATTGTAATCGTTAGTATCTAGGACAAACTGGGCGTACTCATGTATATCAGGGGGGAGCTGCGATTCATCTTCAAGAACGGTTAATTCATTGTCAATGTCAAGGAACCGGCAGATTTCAGGAACAGGGTCAGAATTCAGTATTATTGCTGTTTTCCCCATCTGTCTCAGGAAATCGAGAAATGCGATTTCGCAGCCGAGACCATCCGCATCGGGACTCTCGTGAGTCGAAACAATGAATTTGTCGTTTCTACTTAAGAATTCATCAAGCATTCTGATGGAATTGTTCATTAAACCCCCTGTGTAGTTTTAGACTTCAATAACGGATAGCCCAATTCCTCCCGTATCTCTACATATCTCTCTGCGCACTTTCTTGCGATGTTTCTTACTCTTGTAATATATCCCACCCGCTCAGTTACAGATATTGCGCCTCTGGCATCTAACATATTAAAAGCATGCGAACATTTCAATACAAAATCGTAAGCGGGGAGAACAATTTTGCTTTCCGGGTAATCAAGTATTGAAAGACACTCTTTTTCGTACATGTCGAATAGTTTAAAATACATATCTGTATCTGCTATATTAAAATTATAGTGTGAAAATTCGAATTCACTTCTGTGATGAATATCTCTATATGAAAATCTTTCGTTCCATGTAATATCAAAAACGCTGTCAACTTCCTGTATGTATGTGCATATTCTTTCAAGTCCGTATGTCAGCTCCGCGGAAACGGGATCGAGGTCGATACTTCCGCACTGCTGAAAATAAGTAAACTGGGTTACTTCCATACCGTCAAGCCATACCTCCCAGCCCAGGCCGGATGCCCCCAGAGTAGGTGATTCCCAGTCATCTTCAACGAATCTTACATCATGTTCTTTGAGGTTTATACCAAGATATTCAAGGGACTGAAGATAAAGATCCTGTATATTCGATGGCGACGGTTTCATTATAACCTGATACTGGTAGTAATGCTGGAGTCTATTGGGGTTTTCACCGTATCTTCCGTCTGTAGGTCTTCTTGACGGCTCCACATAGGCAACATTCCATGGTTCGGGGCCGAGAACTTTTAAAAATGTAGCTGGATTAAATGTACCTGCCCCCACTTCAAGGTCATAGCCCTGGAGAATTACACACCCCTGATTTGCCCAGTATTCATTAAGTTTTGCGATTATATTCTGAAAATGCATTTTAATCCTCAAATGTTTATTCAATTATTTTACGGCTGCAGTAAACTTCTGCATATAAATAAATCCGGAAAGCCCGATTTTAAGTCAAGTAAATTAAAAGTTCTTTTTTGTGCTGTATATCTCTTTCAGAGAGAGATGGTACTCTTCAAATTTCTTTTTATCATTAAGTTTGAAGAAATCCAGAACTTCCTCGTCGGCGAGCTCAAATCTGAATTTGTTATTTTCAATTTCAACCATAATATCGGCCAGATATACCGTGTAAATCAGATTCCTGTATTCATCCTCCGCTCTGTGCGGTCTATGGTGAAGTTCAATGGTTTTAATCAGGGATTCATTAAAATTCCATTTTTTACAAATCAGCGCACCCAGAGAACTGTGGCTTATTCCAAGGCTGATCTCTTCAATGAGAGTTGAATCAAGCATCCCCTTGAATCCGTTTATCTTTTTTATAGTATCAATTACTTCACTTTTCAGGGAGAGCATAACAATTTTACCGATGTCAGCAAGAAGTGCCGAGAGATATACCTGATCCCCAAGTTTAGAGCTCTCGTTGATTCTTTTAGTTATAAGCTGAGCATAAAATGCCCTTTTATAAGAATCATTCCATACAGATTCATATCGTTTATATCTTGTTTCTACTACCTTCTGAACACCTGTAGCGATAAGGAGTGTATTGATGCCTTTAATTCCTATTATTTTTACAGCCTCATCAATGGTCTCCAGCCTTTTCATCGTTACATATCCTGCTGAGTTGGCAAGCTTCATTATCGATGCGGTAAGACCCGGATCGCGGGATATTGACTTAGCTATCTCTTTTATCGCGCTTTCAGGATCTTTAATAAGCATTCTTATCTCTTTTATGTTGTCGGGAAGTGCAGGGATATCTTCAATCTCCTTCAGTATCTCTTCTGTAACTTTGAAGTGGATATCCGGAGTCATTACATTATATGGTATGCAGAGGTTAACAGAGGTGAGAGTATCATTTCTGCTGATTGTAAATACATTCTGCGGAAAACCTGAGTTCTTTAACAGCATCAGAGCCATTATCAGACCAAGACCCGCACCTTCGGAATCATCAAGGACATCGATGAAAGCTTCTGAAATATCCTGATACTTATATGCTTTTGTAACCCGTGATTTAATTTTGTTCATTTCAGATTCAAGAATGGGATTATTGTTGATAACGCTGATGGATAAACTCTCATTTTTGCTGCTGAAGCTGACTCTGACCATATATTTTGATCCCTGAAGGGATGTTATAATTTTACTTTCATGGCTCTGGAAAACTTCATCTTTAAAAGTCTCCATCCCCTGACGGTAGCTGCTGCTGTCATTTATATTAAGTCCTGCTGATTCAAAATATAATCGTTTGAGATTTGCTTTTATAGCGTTGTTTATTAACTCTTTAATTATTGAGATAATTGTATCTTTATGAAATAACATATCATAATGTTCGAGAAATCTATGGATAATTTTAATAATCTGGGAGTCTACATTCTGTGTAAACTGCTGGAACTGGATGAAAAAATCCTCCTCAGAATTTAAAGCTTTCCGGTAGTCTTCAGGCTTTATAAAGAACTCTTTTGAATCGTGCTGTGCCAAAGTATGACTCCTCTTTATTGCTGGTTTATCTGAGTAAAAAGCAGTATAGATATAAAATATAATTAACTTATGATTATTTTAATTATCGGAGAATTCTTAAAAAATAAGCATGTTTCCTGCCGGTATAAAGGTTAACAGACAATTTATTATTGTCAGAAATCAGTGTATGATACTTATTGAATATTAATATATCAATAATTTTTTTATTAAGCAGTTATTTTTATTATACAAATATATTATCTGCTATATTATTATAACTATAGGTTTTTTAAACGGCAGCGGATTATTTTCAAAGGATGCGTATGCTTCGCATACGCTGAAAGTGGGGGATTACGGAGGCGTTGCCCCCGTAATCCCCCACTTTCAGGCGCAGCGCGTAGCGCTTTGCCCACGAAAATAAATTGCTGACTTTTTCAACATCGCTCATTTCAATAATTTGCCTTGACATTAGAAAAACAATCTTAATAAAATGATTAAGCAGCATATTAATGAAATAAATCTTATACTCCTGCAATAAAGGGGAAATCTCATGTTTCCCTGTTACGGATAGGATAAATCTGCAGGGAGTTTATTATTTGCTGATTTTTAATTTGAAAGAGTATTAAATCAGTATAAATTGTTTAATAGTATTTTTCATTATCAAAACGGAGTATTAAAAATGGCATTAAAAGCAGATTTTCCGAATTTAAACACAAAAGACCCGGACGGCATTAAGCCTAATGGATCTTCCTATAAAGTACTTGTTGTTGACGGCAAAGACTTCCATAAAAAACAGATTGTTCAGATACTCGAATCTGAAAGATATCAGGTAATAGGTACCGCATCCAATGGGAAAGAAGCTCTTGATCTGATGGAGAAGCATAAAGGTAAAGTAGATCTTATCACTACGGAACTTGATATGCCGATAATTGACGGATACTCCATGCTTTATGAATTGAAACAGAAGGGGAATATGCCCCTTGTTGTATTTATCAGCGAAGACACAACCAAGGGTGTAATGCAGGATCTCATATCTATGGGAGCCAGGGACTTTATACTTAAACCTGTTAACAGAAGGGTCATACTTGAAAGAATTAAAAATGTATTAAATAAATATCTGCCCTGATTGTGTTTTTTAAATTTTATATTAATAATTTTTCAGATAGAGGATTAGTCTATGCCCAGTGATCTGGATTCAGCAGCAAACAGTCTCTCCGAACAGACAAAAAAACTTCAGATAGCGCTTCATTATACTTTCGGAGATGAAGATAAAGCTAAGAAAATGCTAAACGGGTCATATCTTGATCTTTATGTTGTGAAAGGTAAGTTTGCTTCTTCAAGTGTTTATGGAGCATTTCTCGTTTTTCTTAATCCGACATATTTGAGAGTAATCAATTCCTACTCAATGCTGTCACGTTCTTTTGAAGTTGCTGATGTTAAAACTCATCAGGATTGGCGTACTTTCGAGAAGCAGATGGTAGAAATATCCAAAAGAAACGGGTTCGATGAAGGCTTAACCTCAAATATGAGAGATTCCATGGGTAAAGCTTTAACTATTCCGGAGATTACCAAATTCACAAAACTGATAGAGCAGGATGACGGAATTGCAGTAAATCATTTTTTTCAGAAATTCATCTCCAATGTAACCGGCTTCCAGAATGTGGAGCTTTCCGTTGACTACGAAAAGATCAGTTCTATTGCAATGGAGCTTAATTCAGTAACAAGCACAAAAATGTCCGCGGCCCCTGAACCTGTAAAAGAGAAAACACCTGAAGAGAATGTAAAGGTGGAAAAACTTGATGACCCTCTTGAGGGAAAAGAGGTTAAGCTTATTCTTAACGGAGCTCTGATTTTATCCCCTATAAAAGGTAAGGATATATCCGAGCTTGTTGTAGGTGATAGAATAATGATAAGTATAATTGACAAAAGTTCAAAGGCATCTGATGTTCTGAAGGCTTTTAATGCCTTTAGAGAGGATGGTTCCGCCAAACCGATAGCCGGACGCATTGTGTCAATAAAGCATGCAGAGGATTATAAGCTTTTTGCCATAGTAGCAAAGGGTATTTATGTCAAGATAGAAGAAGAGGAAAACTTTATTAAAGTAGCAATGGATCCGACATATTTTAATACTCAGAGTGCTACCGAAGATGCAGATAACAAAAAGAATAAAATGACAATGATTATTCTTGCCGGGGTTTTCTTCGTTCTGGTAGCTATTATTGTCGCCTTTGTTTTTACTTTATAGTTAAACAGGGCGAACCGGAATACCTCTGAGAAGCAGCTCTTTCTTTACCTCTTTAATGCTTATCTCCCTGAAGTGGAATATCGATGCAGCAAGTACTGCATCTGCTTTACCCTCTGTTAGACCCTGATACATATGTTCAATACTGCCTGCTCCGCCAGATGCTATTACAGGTATTGTCACCGCTTCCGATAGAGTTCTCGTCAGTTCAATGTCAAATCCGTCTTTTGTTCCATCCTTATCCATGCTGGTGAGAAGTATTTCACCTGCACCGAGATTCTGGGCTTTTACAGCCCATTCAACTGCATCGAGTTCAGTGGGGGTTCTCCCTCCGTGAAGATAAACTGTCCATCCGCCTCTGCTGTTCTTTTTCGCATCAATTGCTACAAGTATACATTGTGATCCGAATCTTTCAGCAGATTCAGTTATTATCGCGGGATTTTCCACAGCTGCGGTATTGATTGATACTTTATCGGCACCTTCGCTCAGGATAAGTCTTACATCTTCTACAGAGCGGATACCTCCGCCGACTGTAAAGGGTATATGCACCGTCTCGGCAACTTTTTTAACCATTTCAAGTATAATATTTCTTCTGTCCGATGAAGCGGTAATATCAAGGAAGCATAATTCGTCGGCACCTTCGTTGTCGTAAAATCTGCCGTTTTCAACAGGATCACCTGCATCGATGAGATTTAAAAAGTTTACACCTTTTACTACACGGCCGTCTTTTACATCGAGACATGGAATAATTCTTTTAGCCAGCATATAATTACCTTCGTTGGATTTTTCAGAACATAGGCTTAAGTGTAATAAAAGAGAAATTATATATCCCCGCCGCCTTCGGCGGCGGGGATATATAGAGCCTTTTTACTTAAGCAGAGTTAAGGAATAAATACTCATTTATTCATAAAAAAGATCTTTATTCGTGTCAAGATTTTGTTTGCAATTAAACAGGGGGTTGTTAAATTATTCAAAAGTTTATAAGTTTTTATTTTTTCACTTTTTTTAGTAAATAGGACACTATTACCCCCGCTGCCGAAGGCGGCGGGGGTATAAAATCTTTGTTTTTTTACACTAAAAATATGCTCAGGAACAATTATTTAAAAGGTAGCGAATTATTTTCGGGGGTGCGTATGCTTCGCATACGCTGAAATGGGGGATTACGGGGGCAACGCACCCGTAATCCCCCATTTCAGGCGCAGCGCGTAGCGCTGTGCCCCCAAATAAATTTCTACCTGCTGAAAATTTATAAGCAGGTAGAAATTAAACTTCAAGCTTCAGGAAAAATGCTTAAAAGGATAGAATCATGTTTAAGAAGAGAAGAGATAACTGCAGAGATATATTCAGAGAATTTTCCAGTGAGGTTGTTCCTGAAATAGATTTTTTCATTAAGAATTATTTTGAAAGAAAAATTTCAGAAGCTGATCTTGGATTCATGAAGGAAATTCTCGGTTATCTCTGTGAATATTGTCTGCGTGACGGCAAGAGGATACGGCCGCTGCTGCTCTTTAATGCATATTACGGATACAGGAAGGGGTTTAAGAAACGGGAGGCGATAGTCCGGCTTGGTGCAGTAGTTGAAATGATGCATTCGCTTCTTCTGATACAGGATGATATAATTGATAAGTCAGAGCTGCGTAGAGGGGAGAAATCATTTCATATACTTCTTGGCGATAAATATTCTCATCTGACATTAAATCCCTCAATAGGTCAGGATATTGCATCTGTTACGGCTGATATACTCTTTTCGTGCTGCATAGAAATAATAAGCGGTACAGGTATACGCCATGATGTTAAGGACCGGTTTCTTGAAATATTTTCAAAAACTTACGAAAGGACAGCCTGGGGCCAGATACTCGATTCAATGAATTCCATGCCGCGCTCA
>PGXT01000110.1 GCA_002839285.1 Spirochaetae bacterium HGW-Spirochaetae-5
AGCGTTTCCGCATTTGAATGAATATCTGGATTTGAATTTAAGTGAAAACATCAAAGCGAAAGTAAACAGTGTTAAAGGTAAACTTACGGAAGCGATAGAATCGATCCTGAATGAGAAGAAAGCAGTTGAACATGAATACAAAAGCATAGTCGAAGACATTCTTGATCACGAAGTGTTTCAGCAGCTTCAGAACTTTTTCCATCACAACTCTTCGATTTACGACCATGCAAAAGTTGTATCATATGTTTCGTATAAAATATGCAAACTTCTTAATCTTGATTATAGATCAGCAGCACGAGGGGGCCTTCTCCATGACTTTTTTCTCTACGACTGGAGGAACCACAACGAGCCCGAACTTGCAAAGGAGAAGTATCATGGGCTTGAACATCCGAAGATTGCACTGGATAATTCGATGAAGCATTTTGAGCTGAATGATATAGAAAAAGATATAATTGTAAAACATATGTGGCCTTTAACATTTGTACCGCCGAAGTATCAGGAGTCTTTTGTTGTTACTTTTGCCGATAAGTATGTTTCATCCAGGGAGTTTATTGATGAATTTAAGAAGAGGCAGGTGGGGAAGATTAAGGGGATGAAGAAGAAAAAGGCTGTTAAAAAGTAACTTCGTTTGAAGCAGCATTATCTCAGATGAAATATATTATTGACAAAAACCGGATTGACATATATTTTTATTGAAGTTAATTGTGAAGCTGTTAAAAGGATACCAGAATGTTCACTAAGACAATAGAGAAAGAAATTACTGAACGTATAAAGGCAAATTATAAAGTCAAAGAGTTGATTTTATTCGGCAGTTATGCATATGGTAATCCCGATGAAGACAGCGATATTGATCTGGTGCTTATTCTTGATGAGGAAGCAACAGCAGAAAAATATTCTGAAATTCTCGAAAGAAGGGTAAAACTTTCTAAATTATTATTAGATATTGAAAGAACTACACCACTTGATATTCTTATATATACCAGCGGCGAGTGGAATCAGCTTATAAAAACCGGTTCATCCTTTATCAGCGAAGTTACCTCTAAAGGACGCCGCATAGCGTGAAATTAAGAACAGAAAGCTGGCTCAATTTTGCTAATGCAGATTTTAAATCTGCACAAAAACTGCTTGAAGAAAGTGATCTTGCACAGATAGTAACCTTTCACTGCCAGCAGACCATAGAAAAATTACTCAAGGCAATTCTTGAAGAATATGATGTCACCATCCCCAAAACTCATTCTCTCATAAAATTATACAATCTCATACCTGATAAAGCTAAAAATGAATTAAAAATCGATGAAGATGATCTTATTCCAATAGATAAAGTCTATATTGACTCAAGATATCCGATAGATATGGGTCTTCTGCCATTTGGTACTCCGGATATTGATGATGCAAAGAGAATATTTGATATTACTGGAGAAATTTATAATATGATTATTACATCACTACGTAAATAATTCGTAAAAGCATAACTGCAGAACCTCATTCACCACAACTCGTCTATCAACAAGTTACCGTTTGAAAATCAGAACTGTAAAACAGGTGTGCCTCAATCCTTAAATCAATCTTTTTTTTTCAAAAGGAAAAGGCCGTAGTCTAATCCTGTAAATCTGTTGAATCTTACAAATCCTGTTCAGACAGATGTCAGAACAGGATTACACATTACACAGCGCTGTTTCCTAATTCTGCCTTTCGTAGCACCCTACGTCTACTCGAGCAACGCTTCCACTACCGCCAGTTGTTATGCGGCTATTCCCCGCAAGATCAAGCATGTAAGCAGAAAGGTATGAGCTTGGATTAGAATCCCCCTCATTCAAAATGTCATCTGCCGGGTAAAGAAAATTTAGTGAAGTCGAAGTTGTACTAACGAAAGGGGAGCCTGTAACAGAAACCTGATCGATATTATCACCCGAAGTGCCATTATTAATATCATCATTAAACGCGCAATAATAGAAATTAAATTCATCAGATCCTAAATTTACACCAAGATCTGGAAAATTGTTTGAAGTATTGTTCCAAAAAACAGAATTATATATATCAATTATACCGCCATCCAGAAATATACTCGCGCATTCACCACCTGATCTGTTATCATAAAATGTCGTGTTAAGTATTTTATTTGATGTAACACCAGTAATGACATATATTCCACCACCATATCCAGATGAACCTGTAGCTTTATTTGAACAAAATAATGAATTCGCTATTGTAAAAGCTTCAGAGTTTTGTTGAAAAAATATAGCTCCGCCGAGTAGTGATGATGAATTTCCGTAAAAGGCTGTTCTGTCGATAACTGTATCAGACGCAGCGACAAAAAGCGCTCCGCCGTATCCAACAGCTGTATTGACATTAGAATTACCCTTTTCACCAAAACTGCAACCTCTAATAGTTAGATTATTAATATCTTCAAAGTTAGCTCCCCCGCCACTCCCTGCATTATTTAAAGTTAAGACTGTATTAATTAAAGACAAAGATGACAAATTATATGCTCTTATACCGCCACCCCAATTATTAACGCCTGTAGCTGTATTATCTGTTATTGTGCAATTAGTAATTGTCAAACTATTGAGGGGCGCAGAAGAATCTTCTGAATAAACACCGCCCCCTCTATTCGCAGAATTATCTTCAATTGTACATCCATCGAAAGTTAAACTGCTGTATGCAAATATTCCGCCGCCATAACCATTTGCAGCAGTTGCTTTATTCCCATCAAAGATTGTGTTGTTCATTGTGCACATCTGGGAACCATTTGAAACAAATATAGCGCCGCCATGTGTATCCGAAACATTTCCATAGAAAAATGAATTTGTGATATCTGTTACAGTTTCCTGGATATAGAGCGCGCCGCCGTTAGATGAGGCAGTATTTTTATTATCTTCATCATCCGGAACTTCACTGTTCCCGAAAGTACTGCCGGTTATAGTCAGGGCTTCACAATTCTTTATCAAACATGCGCCTCCGCTTCCGGAATTACCTGCACTGTTACCTTTATAAACGCAGTCTGTTAAATTTACATTGAATAAAACAAAGCCGCTTATGTTAGCATACACTGCGCCGCCGCCAGCTCCCAATCCGTAATTTGAGGTATTCCCATAGAAGTTACATCTGTTAGCATTAAGTGTTACACTGCTAAGAAATATAGCGCCTCCCGAACCGTTTGGCGCTTTATTACCGTCCGGCACTTTATTACCGCTTGCGTCAACAGCATCGGTTCCAAAATCACATGATGTAAGGTTAAGACTGCAAGTTGATGCGCCTCCCATTATTACTGCAAATATAGCACCCCCGCCTTGAGTCGAATTATTTGGTAAAGCACTATTCTCTGTGAAAATGCAGTTTTCTATATTTATGCTGTCGGCTGTATTGCCAATTTGAAGATAGATGGCACCGCCACTTTTCGCGCTGTTACCTGTAAATGTGCAGCCTGAGTTAATGCTAAGATTAGAATTATCGCCCCCCGTTTTTTCAGCATAGATTGCCCCGCCGATTCCAGAATCAGCAGTATTGTCGCTGAAATCAGAGTCTGACAGAGTAATAGAATTTCCCGGTCCGCTGAAAATTGCCCCTCCGGATCCGCTTGTTGCTTCAGAGCCGCTAAAAGTACATCCGGTTGCTGTTAATGTACCCGCGCCTGAATTGAGATATATAGCTCCTCCGTCATTAGCTGCTGTATTTGTTGTAAAAGTGCAACCTGTCAAAGTTACAGTACTCCCGCTGGCATTCACAACTGTTCCGGATGCGGCTGTTGAATTATTCGTAAAAGTTGAATTAGTGATTGTAAGAGAAGAACCTGCACCAGCACTGAATATATGTGAATCGCCACTGGAACTGAAAGTGTTACCTGAAAAAACACAGGAGTTAACGTTTAACGAATTCCCGTTCAGGTCGAACATAATAGCATCACTACTATGTACATTATTTATAACTTCGCAGTTACTTATAGTAACAGGTCCTTCTATTATATTCATCAATGATGAGCTAAAACCTGTAAATTCAAACCCGTCAAGGTTCACCCCTGCGGCAGTTATATTTATGAAATTTGCCCCGCCTGTGATAACAGTTTTATTGTCGAGATCCCTCCCTGACCTTGTCCACTCGCTCCCGGTAAACCCGCCGTATATGGCCACAGGTTTGTCTACCGTTAGTGTCGCTGTCAGGATATAATCACCACTCTGTTTTACCCAAATTTCAGCTCCAGCTTCAGTTGTCTCGGCATTTATCGCTTGCTGTATTGTTTTATACGCATTCCCCCAACCGCGGCCGTCGTTAGTATCGCTGCCGTTTACACCGTCTACACAGACCGGCACATCCCTTCCCATATCATCAAACATATCTGTCAGTCCGCTGCCGCACGACAGCAATGACAGCAGCATAAACATTAAATATATTTTTTTTATTTTCATATCAACTCAACTCCGATTCTCTTTTTCGCAAATAGCATCACCGGTTTAAACCGGGATATTCATGATATTAAAAGCGCATTCCAGCACCAAATGACCCAGTGTAGTAGCTGTAATTTTCCGACTCTTCAAAAAATATCCTGTAGTCTGACGACAATGTTAAGTAGAAGCTTTCACTAAGTTTATACCTGAGAATAAGACCGGCTCCTAGTATCGGATTGATTTCATTATCCACAACATTTGTATCCTTTGAGTTAACTATATCAAAATAGTTATAATCGTACTGTACATAGACTGCACCGGCTGTAATATTCGGGATAAGAGCAAAATCTTCAAGAGGATAAAAGGCATAGCCTGAACCAAGCATTAAAGGAGCAATAATAAATCCGTTTATTTTATTTTCAGGCTCCGGGAAATCCGGATCTTTCCCCGGAAGAGTGTAACAGGAGAGCTCAGCGGAGAGTTCAAGTTGTTCAACAAAATAATTCGACATTTCAAATTTTAGTGTTGCCCCGTATCCGTAACCTGCCAAATTTTTAAAATTTCCTGCAGGATAGATAAATGCAGGGCTTACACTGATGCCGGTCTTCGGCCAATGCCCGAAATATATTCTTGAAAGTTCAGATTCAGCTTTAAGATCGTCGTAAGCTGTTATGAACATGCTTTCAGTTAAATCAGATGCTGATATTATATATTCCGTTTTTTTAGTTTCAGCAAGAAGCCTGTTTTCACCATCAATTCTTATGTATAATTTATAACCCGTCATCTTACCATCGGGATCAGTTGAAGGATTCCATGCTATTCTGTATCCTCCCGCCGGGAGTAATTCAACTTTTGTTATAACAGGTTTATCCGGAGCAACATTTTTTGTAACAATCGTCAGTTCATTGCTGGGGATAGATTCATCTCCGGCATCATCGACTGCAGTTACATGGAGCTGATATTTTGTATTGCTCTTCAGGTCTTTTAAAGTTGTACTCTTGCTTCTGATTTCATCGGCAAGTATAAATTTTTTATCTTCAGGCCCCTTTTTGTAAATTCTGTACCGTTTGACAGGATTGTATGGAGAGAACCATTTAAGTTCAGCACTGTCAGTATCCGCTTCACCTTCAAGTCCCGTGGGATTCCCTCTTGCCATAAAGAGAACCATATCGCGTTTGAGTTTAAACTCTACAGGACTATAAAGTTCTTTCCTGAAGGTGTAGCTCTCGCGGTCTTCATCCACCATGTAGCAGATTATATTTTTACCGTCGGTTTTCTGGACGTAAACTTTTCCCATGTAGAGTTCGGTGTAGAGAATCCTCATAATGTCAGTACGCGGGATCTGCCTTATTATTTTATCTTTATCTCTAATTGTAACTGATCCTGCAGCATCAGAGGTAATTACACCTTCGATTATTGATCCGTCTTTAAGGAAGACGTATTCGGAGTAAAGAGGCATGGATATCAGCATGCCTGCAATTACTGTAAGTAAAATTCTTTTGAAATGCATAAACTTGTCCTGAAATTTAAAACAATATTTTTTTATACTGAATTTTGACACTTATCAGTGTTAATCAATTCCTATTTTCATTAAAGCCTGAATCTCTTTCTGGCTTAATGCACGATTATAGATACGGATTTCATCAATCAGTCCCTCCATTGGTACTCTATCCTGATAACCATTAGGAGCGATGTTAACATTATTATTTGGTTTACCCAATATGCAATTTTTTACTGATGAAATAGCATGATTCCCATTAACATAAACACTCATAACGGAACCATCATACACTGTAGTTAAATAAAACCATTGATTCGAGATTATATCACTTTCGATAGAATACTGTGCAGTTGTACTATCAGCTATCATAAAATTAAGTTTTGTGATAGCTGGATTATAAGTTATGTGTATTTTATCAAAGATAAAAAAGATATTATTACCATAGTCTATGTTTGATCCGGTAATCTTAATCCAAAAACTTATTGAAAACATATTACCCTGATCCAATAAAGTGTTATTAAATACGGTTCCTAATCGAGAAGAACCACCAAACAATAATGCATTTTGAAAAACTCCAGAAGAAAAATATTGATCAGCGGTATTAGTTAATACTATATTATTCCCATTAAGACTTTCGTCTTTAATAGTAAATCCGCTACTCTCCGTCACCGGCCAATAAGCAACAAGTCCTTCATTCAATCCGATCTGCAACGCTAAATCATCAAGATAATCATCACATGAAACCGATGAAATTGACAAAACTATAATAAATGTTAAAAATATTCTTTTCATAACAAATCTCCTATTTAATCCTGATTAAAAAATCCGGTAATTAATACTCATATGTGCTTCAGCAAAACTTTTCATTCCGCTCTTCTCGTATATTGAATAATAACCGCCGCCTAATGAAAATGTCAGATTATCTGTAATGCTGTAGTCAATAGTTAAGTTTCCGGCATAAATAGATTCAAAAGCACTGCTTGTTGTTCTTACGAAAGCCGCATTGGTATACTCTGTTGACATGTAGACTGCACCAGCTCCGGCAGTTCCGCTTATTGATAGATATTCTTTAATATAAAAACGGTAACCTAACGAGAACAGTGACGGAAACATATTCATACCATCGATCATATCAACGTTTCCGCTCCAGCGAATAAATCCTGTTTCAATATTTATAATTGAATTATCGAAAACATAATCAGAAACGGAAAATCCCAGTGACGCGCCGTATCCCGACGAGAATAGATCTTTCATTTTTCCTGAAGGATTAGCATATAGAGGTCTGACTGTGAAAACAACAGGTTTACCGTAGAAATCGGATTGCAGAGATTCATCTCCGTTATTATCAACAGCTTTTACTGATATCTGTTTAATTTTTTTCGGTTCAAATCCTTTGATTGTATATTCTGTTTTAGCAGTTTTCCCTAATTCCTTTACTTCCTGATGCTTTTCCTTAATTAAAACTTTATATTCCTTAACTACTCCATCTTTATCTATAGATGCATCCCATGATATACTTATCTTATTATCGGAAGTTGTTTTCTTATTCAGGTTCCCAGGTGCATCGGGTGGAATATTCTTAGTGGAAATCTTAAGCTCATTACTCGGCGAGGATTCATATCCATCGCTGTCCACACTGGTGACGATAATAAAATATAACCTGTTGCTTTGAAGTCCTTTCAGGGTATATGACTTACTCCAGGTGTTTCCCGCCAGTTTATACTTCTCTTTTTTATCTGTTGAATAGTATATATTATAACTTTTTACCGAGTCATATGGAGGGAGCCATGTCAGTTCAATGCTTTCTGTATCCGCAACACCCTTAAGGCGCGAAGGATTCTTTTCCGCTATAAAGAGTACGTCACTTCTTTCGATTACAAACTCCTCCGGCTTATATAGATCTTTCCGGAATGTATATGAATCTCTATCTTCATCAACCATAAAGGCTACAAGGCCCTCTCCATCACGCTTCTGGATGTATATTCTCCCCAGCTTCATGGAAGTATAAAGCACCCGAATTATATTTGAACGCTGAATATCGACAACCTTGCTCTCTTTATCCCGTATAGAAATTGAATCTTTTGCATCAGTTACAATCTTCCCCTCAATGATAGAACCATTTTTAAGAAAGACAAATTCGGCCTGCAGCGGCATTGCAAGAATTACAGCTGACTGTATTGTGATGATAATTGTTTTGAGTTTCATAAACTTTTCCTGACTTTATTATTAACCGGTACTTCTGAAGTCATAAAGCAAATGGCGGGTAATACAAAACTTCACCCTCCCCTAGCCCCTCCCGTCAAGGGAGGGGGAATAATAGAACAAACTCAGACTGTTTTAATAAACTACATCACTCCGGTTCTCTGCACATCCTTTGCCTGTACTGTTACTATGCCTGAGGGAGTCAGTATCTTTAATGATGCTCCACGGCTCATTATGCTTTCATCTCTTCATAAGTCATTCCGCTGAGTTTTTCTATCTCGTCATTTATCTCTTCATCAGTTTTAATTGTTTCTTCATAATTTTTTTTCAGATCTTCCGGTGTCATCTTTTCCAGGTCTTTAATTACAGGGGTCTTTTCGAGTTTTTTAAGTTCAAGTGTCTCCACCTGGTTGATTCCTCTCATTTCGATCTTTTCAGTTACCACTACACTGTTTCCTAAATCTACAAGCTTCTCCTCTTTTGTTTCCGTTTTAACAACACTTACAGAACCCTTCCCAACTGCGACGATAGTTTTGCCGTTATCAAAATCTGTAAGGAATTCTGTTCCCCGTACCGACGCAACGGCAGTTGGAGTTTTAACTGAATACTCGCTCCCTTTCTTCAATTTGGCAACACTGGAAAGCACTTTACCTTTTTCAAGATTGATCTCTCTCTTTGCTATATCAGTTATAGAGGTTACCACAACTTTTGTATTGGCTTCAAACCGCACAAGAAGCTCATCTCCCACCTGAACTATTACTGAAGACTTGTCCCCTGTTTCGATTACATCGCCATCCTTAACCATATCCTGCACGGCAACCGGGCGCGGCTGGGCATTGGCAGTCTGAATTGTCGCTGTCCCCGAATAGAACGAAATAAATGCCGATGCAGATTTACCCTTCCCGCAGGATACTGACAGAACTGATACAAGCATCATTAACATCATTACCGCATAAACTTTTTTCATATTGAATTTCATTTTTAACCTCATTTAAATAATTATTGGCACATACAAAAACTTAATTTTTTAAACTGCATTATACATTACATAAGCACTAAGACCCGGGATTTGCAGATGTGCATATATCATTCTAATGATATCGCCCGTTAAACCCAGTTAATAACAAAAATCTTACTGAACTATTTTCGATCCTTTTACTTCCTTCGCAGGTAGTGAAACAACTCCCGCAGGAGTTAGAATCTTATATATACTCCCCCGTGAAATAATAACACCGGTGAATTTTCTCCCATTGTAAAGCATTACTTCATCAAGTTTACCATATTTAGTTTTTAGCTCTTCAAGAGTCATCCTCTTTGACTGATGTGTCTCTTCCCCATTAATATCATCAGACGCCTTAAGCTTATCCAGAATCTCCTGTATCTCTACGGGACTCTTTGTGCTTAGAGATTCCACATAAGTCAGGTCTGCAAATCCCTTCATTATAAGCGAATGACCGGAATCGAGCGGTGTAACTTTTCCATCTCCGCTTACCATTGAGGATTTACCTGACGTAACATCATACTCTCTCCCTGAAGGGATATGCTTTACAATTACAGTCCCGTCAGTTACGACCACAGTAGTTTTACCATCTGCATATGTTACTCCGAACTCCGTCCCCTTAACAGAAATAACACTGTCGTTCGTGTGCACAGAATAACCTGAACCTGAAGTCATCTGCGGAATACGGGTTAAGATACCCCCCTGCATAAGATCCATTCTGAATTGAGAACCGAAACTGACCGCTTTCACTGAACTCCTCTTCAGAACTTTTACTACAGCACCATTGGCGAACTGAAAAAGCGCCGATGAATCGCCTGTTATAATCTCATCCCCCTGAATTAAAAAATCCGCCGCTTTATGTGAGATCAGTTCAGAGCCGTTACGTATAATCTTCAGATCAGCTGCTGCTGAAATAAACCCTTTATTATCTGAATCATTAACGGCAATTACTCCCTGATTATAA
>PGXT01000111.1 GCA_002839285.1 Spirochaetae bacterium HGW-Spirochaetae-5
AGCCTTTACCAGGATTGACAGCGAATACGTTAAAAGCCAGACCGGACTGGGGCTTGGTCTTTCAATAGTATCGCAGATAATAAATATGATGAATGGGTCCATATTTGTTGAAAGCAATCCCGGAGCAGGATCTGCCTTCACGGTGACGCTCCCTATTATTAAAACAGCGGAGATGGTCTATGATAATCCTTCGTCAGCTATTAGCGTATGCAGTATTATGTCTGATAAAAAAATACTTATCGTAGAAGACAATGCCATAAACAGATTTTACTTTACTGCCATTCTGAAAAAGGAGGGTGCCCATATTGATATTGCCTCAAACGGCAAAGAGGCGCTGTATAAGGCTGATACTGTTAAATATGACATTATTCTCATGGATCTTAATATGCCCGACTTTGACGGGCTTACACTTGCACGGATTATAAGAAGTACTTTTAATCCGAACAACAAAACTATAATAACTGCACTTTCTGCCCACGCATACAAAGATCATATAGATTCATGTATCGAAGCAGGGATGAATGATTTTATAAGCAAGCCTGTTGAGCGGGAGCAATTCCTTAATACTCTATGTATACTTCTGCAGCAGAAACATAATTAAAGTAAAATTGCGGCAAATCGAAAAACAACGACTTAAAACTTAACGGTAAATCCTTTCTCTTTAAAAATCCTGATGCACGACTCCACAATTTCAGAATCAAAATGGGTTCCGGAATTTTTCTGAAGCTCGGCAAAAGCAGCATCTATACCAAGAGCAGCTCTGTATGGCCGATGTGACGCCATAGCTTCAAGAACGTCAGCAACAGCTATAATTCTAGCCTGGATCAGAATCTCATCCCCTTTAAGACCGCGGGGATAACCGGACCCGTCAATTTTCTCATGGTGCTGCAGAACAATGTCGGCTATCGGCCAGGGGAAATCGATATTCTTCATTATCTCATATCCCATTTCGGAATGGGTTTTTATAAGTGCAAATTCAATTTCATTAATTCTTCCCGGTTTATTGAGTATCTCGGAAGGGATTGCTATCTTACCTAAATCGTGAATCTGCCCCGCAAGGTTAACACTTTCAATAATATCTCTGCTTAACCCCATATCCCTGGCAATCTCTTTAGCTATATCGGCAACTTTTTTCTGATGCCCTGCCGTGTAAGGATCTCTTGTTTCAACAGTTTTAGTAATTGCTTCAATGGTTCCATACATTGCACGTGTAAGAGTATCCATACTCTCCTGGATTCTCCTGTCATACTCCACCTGCTGGGTTATATCCCTGACAACAAGAACTGCTCCATTCAATTTTCCATTCCCCATACGAAGTGGTGTTGAAGTAAAATCTACCGGAACACGCTTGTCTCCGGCGGTGAGATAATTGTTAAACTCTATATAGTTCATCGACATGGGGAAAAATACATTATCCCCCTCTTTCGGATCACTCCCAAGCCTGACGGTTTCATTTATAGGTTTACCGAGAATTTCATCTTTATTGAGATTGAGCATCCTTCCGGCCGCTGCGTTTATATAATCTATATCGCCCGATTCATCAACAACAATAACAGCGTCAATGATTGAATTTAAAATCGTTGATACCCTGTTTTCATTATCTTTTACTTTCCTCTCCATCTGGTGCCTGAGAAGAGCCATTTCAATTGCCGCGCGTAAATCCTTTTTATTAAAAGGTTTAATAATGTAACCGTAGGCATTGCTCTCCTTTGCACGTTCTATTGTTGAATAGTCAGATGAAGATGTGATATAAACAAATGGGATTGATATTGTACTGTTTATACTTTTTGCCGATTCAATACCGTCAAGCTTCCCCTCAAGATTAATATCCATTAAAACAAGATCCGGTTCTTTCTCATTAATAATAGCAACAGCCTCTTCACCGGATGCAACTGCTCCGGCAAGATAATAACCGATATCAAGTATATATTTCTGAATTAATTTTGAAGTAATTCTGTCATCTTCAACGAGCAGTATATTGTACATCCGGCACCTTTCGCTTTATAATATTGTTGATATGAGACTATTTTCAAACAAATATGTTAACTTTTTGTACTTCCCAAAAACCGGCAACACACCATCTCTGCCGCAACTCAGACGCGGCAGGGACCAATTTTATAACCAGTTGATGATAGATGCAAAGTTTTGTGATTTCCGGTAATTTACCGAAAATCACAATAAATAAACACTAAAAACCTGACTATTTGTTTGACAGGATTATTTATAGCAAAATTACATTTTACATGAATAATTACAATATATATTATAACAGTTTTAATTTAAAATTGCAACATTTTATATTGATTGTCTGTTAAAGATCTTATTATATATTAATATTGACATGATATTGATTCGGAATTATTGGAGTCTTACTATCTGAATCTTTACAGAGTTTGAGGACTCTAATCTCTTTTAATCCCCTCAAATGAGTCATCCGCAGGATATTTTAAGTTTAACTTGTAAACTAAATGAACAAAATCTAATTACTAATAAAGCGCATAGTACATTATTTTAGCACACTTATTAGTATAAAAAAAGATTGGACATTCTTAAATATATTCAAAATATGTATCTGATTTTTTCAGGAGGAAATGATGTACAGTTTAGGCGTTAATATAGGTTCATCAAGTATTAAAGTAGTATTGATGAATGATGAGAAACAGCTGCTGCAGAATGTGATAGAACATGAAGGAGATTTTCAGTCAGCTTTAAAAAAAATAATATATAATAACGATATCCCTTCGGACTCAATGATTCTTGTAACGGGCACCGAAGGCCGCTATCTGGTAAATTCAAACAATGTAATCGAAAGCATATGTGTTGAAGCTGCAATACAGAAACTTAATATTAAGGCAGATGCGGTTGTGTCTCTTGGAGGGGAAAACTTTGTTGTTTATACTCTCGATGAGAACGGCCGGATAATTACAAACTTTTCAGGGAACAAATGCGCATCGGGCACCGGTGAGTTTTTCAAACAGCAGCTAGGAAGAATGGATTTAACACTCGGCGATATTCAGACAATTCCTGAATGTGCAAAACCGCACCCTCTCTCATCAAGATGCTCAGTATTTATGAAGAGCGACTGTACACATAAACTGAATAAAGGTGAAGCGACCAAGCACGATATAGTCCTGTCACTCAGTGATGTAATGGCAACAAAGGTTGTGGACTTTCTGAAAAGAGCAAAGATCAGAGACGGCCGAGTTGTCCTTGCAGGGGGCGTTACAGAAAATGAACATATTATAAAATACATAAAAGAAAAACTCCCTGAAATTCAGATTATAGTTCCTGAACAGGCACGATATTTTGAAGCATACGGAGCGGCTCTCCTTGCAGATAAATCGGGGAGCGTTCTCCCTTCACCCGATAGAATTTTCAGGCAGAGTGAAGTGGCATTCGGGAGATACCCCTCTCTTAAAAACTCAGCAGAGAGAGTTCAGTATATTGAGCCCCTTAGAGGAAAGATAAAAGCAGGCAGAGAGTATATCCTCGGTATTGACGGAGGATCAACCACAACTAAAGTAGCTCTTATCGATTTTGAAACTGACGAAATCGTAGCTGACTACTACGGACGGACTCACGGAGATCCCGTAAGCGCTCTTAAAAAATGTATCTCTGAAGTGCAAAGTCAGATCAGAGAACAGATCGGTGATGAGAAAATATCAATTACTCTTGCGGCAACAACCGGTTCATCCAGGGAGATACTCGGCGTATTCATGGAGACTCCGGGGATATACAACGAAATTATTGCTCATGCAACGGGGACTACTTATTTTAAAAAGGATATAGATACAATCTTTGAAATCGGCGGACAGGATGCAAAATATGTCTATCTTAAAAACGGAGTACCCATCGATTATGCCATGAACGAAGCCTGTTCCGCCGGGACAGGATCATTTCTGGAAGAATCCGCTGCCGGAGATCTGAATATTACAGATGTAAGAGAGATAGGAGACATCGCCCTGAAGGCAGTCTCCCCTCTTAAATTCGGAGAGCACTGTTCCGCATTTATCAACTCCGACATAAGAAAGGCCATACAATACGGCTCTTCGAAAGAGGATATCACCGCCGGTATAATTACATCTATTGTTTCAAACTACCTCAACCGTGTTGTGGGTAACAGATCAATAGGACAGAACATTGTTCTTCAGGGGGGAGTCGCCAAGAATAAAGCAGTACCTCTCGCATTTGCAATGCTTCTTGATAAGGATATCACTGTTCCTCCAAGTCCCGAGCTTCTCGGCGCCTTCGGTGTCGGTATACTTGCAAAGCAGAAATTTGCCGACGGACTCATAGAAAAAGGATCATTCGATCTTGAACAGCTCCTCAGTACCGACATAGTTAACGAAAAAGAATTTATATGCAGAGCATGCGATAATTTCTGCCCGATAAAAGTTCTCAATGTAAACGGCCATACATATATGTTCGGAGGGCGCTGTAATAAATATGCCAATTCGAGAAAAAAGAAAGAGATAAACGAAAATTCAGTATTCAACTACATAGACGCCAGAGAAGATCTGATGTTCGTAGAGTGCGCCCCGGACGCTGCTTCACTCAAAAAGAAGAAAGATTATGTTGTGGGTATTCCCAGAGCATTTTCTGTTTATACACTGTGGCCATTCTACTCATGGTTTTTTCACTCCCTTGGTATTGAGGTAAAACTTTCAGAAGAGATACTTCAGGAGGGTGTGGCTAAAGTTGAGAGCGCATACTGTTTCCCCGCTGAAATTGCACATGGCGCAGTTCAGTCAATAATTGAATCTGAAGCTGATTTTATATTTGTCCCTCACTTCAGAGATATG
Source organism: Spirochaetae bacterium HGW-Spirochaetae-5 (assembly GCA_002839285.1). Lineage (GTDB taxonomy): Bacteria > Spirochaetota > UBA4802 > UBA4802 > UBA5550 > WRGT01. The sequence continues at coordinate 4,803 of PGXT01000111.1, forward strand.
CCGAGTTACGAAAATGAAGTACATGCCAACTTCTGCCCTATTACTCAAAGTCTCCCTTATTACATAAAGAAGGCTTTCACAGAAATTGAAGATAATCAGATTCTGGCTCCCATTATCAGTTTTAAATACGGTAAAGATAAGGCTCTCGAGGGGATGCTTGAACTCTCAGAACAGCTTGATGTTTCAAAGAGTGAAATCGAAAAGGCTTTCCGCGTGGCATATAAAAAGCAGGAGGAGTTTTTTGCTAAATACAAGGCTCTCGGCATTGAAGCGATTGAAAGAGCGAGAAAAGCGGAACACCCTGTAATCACAGTTCTTGGAAGACCATACAACGCCTTTACAAAAGATGCGAATATGGGTATCCCTAAAAAATTCACAAGCCGTGGATACTCTGTAATTCCATATGATATGCTCCCCTTCGAAGAGACAAAGATTTTCAATAACATGTACTGGTACTACGGACAGCAGGATATGAAAGCCGCCGCATACCTTAAAGATGAAGATAACATTTTCATCACATTCATAACAAATTTCTCATGCGCTCCCGATTCTTTTATGCTCCACTATATTAAATGGATGATGGGGATGAAGCCTTTCCTTATACTGGAGCTCGATTCTCACTCTGCAGATGCCGGAATAGATACAAGAGTTGAAGCATTTCTTGATATTATCGAAGGATACAGACTTAAGTTCACCGGCGAGGATGACAGCCGGTACGATAACGGACTGAGATTTATCAATAACGGGAAAGATCCTCTTCACGTTTATGACGAACTGAACAGCAGACGGATTGAGCTTTTCGGAAACAAAAAAGTAAAGATGCTTCTGTCGAATATGGGGAGGCTATCGAGCGAACTCCTTGCAGCGACACTTAGAGGTGTGGACATTAATGCTGAAGCGATGCCGCTCCCCGATGTTTACACGCTGCAGACAGCTCGAAGCTTTATGTCAGGGAAAGAGTGTCTCCCGTCACAGCTGGTTCTGGGGAGCGCACTGAAATATTTCCAGTCCGATAAATACAGAAAGGATGAGATATATCTCCTCTTTGTACCGACCACAACCGGTCCATGCCGTACGGGTCAGTATTTCGTTTTCTATGAAAATCTGTTCAAGGATATGAGACTGGAAAATGTTGTTGTCGTAACTCTCGATTCCGAAAACTCCTACAATGAAATGGGTCCCTCTTTTTCAAGAAATGCCTGGTGGGGACTTGCAATTGCAGACTACATGAAGGATATCGAAACCTCGCTCCGCACATGCGCAGAAGATCCCGCAGCGGCGATCGCTAAGTATGATGAACTATGGCACGGCCTCATGGAGATTGCCGAGAAAGATATCAGCCGGATAATCCCGGCACTTGAGAGAATAGCCTCAGAAATTAAAAAAATTCCTCTCAAGCAGACTGTGGAAGATACTGCAAAAGTACTTATCGTAGGTGAAATATATGTAAGACGTGACGATTTTGCCGTTGATGAACTTGTAAGAATTATGAGTAAAAAAGGTATAATCGCAAAGGTATCCGGTATTACCGAGTGGATCTACTATACTGACTTTGTACGCAGACATGAAATTCTTAAAAAATACAATCTCCTTCCGGCTTATAAAAAACTCTTCTCAAAGGAGCTGCGGGAACTTATACTCTGGCGGATTGAAGAGATCTGGAAACACAGAGTTGAAAAGAAAATCAAAAAGGCTCTGTCGGAAACCAATCTTATTCCGGTTACCCCTCACAACATGAAGGAGATTATGGGTAACGCCAATGAGCACTTCGTTACCACTGAACTAGATTCTGAAATTTCAATTTCGAGCGGAGTGGCATCAACTGCCATGATGTACGATTACTCCGGTGTAATAAATATTTCACCATTTGCATGCCTTATCGGACGGGTTATAGAGGGTCTTATCACTCCATGGAGCAGAGACAGAAATTATCCCGTAATGTCAGTGGAGATTGACGGATCGGTACTTCCGCCTAATATAGTAAGCAAACTGGAGATCTTCATGCTGAATGTTCTGCGGTTCAGACAGAACCCGGAAATTTCGGAACTTGTTGAGAGCGAAAACAGTTTAGACTCATCCATGTGCAGAAAGATTATCAGATAAAACCGATTATCCCATGCGGGAATGTTCCCGCATTTACCTCATTAAAACAGAATACAGCAAAAAAAGATTCCGGTCATAGAAGCCGGAATCTTTTTTTAAGCTATAGCATTTAACGAATGGAATAGTACATACTCTGTCATTTCGACAAGCTCAATGCATCACATTTCGAAGAAGCGATAGCGACTGAGAAATCTTAGATTTCTCCCATTCGTTCGAAATGACAAGACCTAATTCAATCGTTATCCGCTATAATTATAAAATTTAAAATAACTATTATTTAATCTCTTCTTTAGTCTCATCCTTTTTCATAGGGTTATTCTTCTTATATTCTTCAAGATTTTTAAAAATATTTATTTTATCGTCTTTGAATTTTTTCATAATATTATCGTATGCTTTCTTATACTCCTCTTTAACCTTCTGAATAGCCTGCTGATTCTTAAGCTGCTGCTGCTGGACTGCATTACATCTCTCGGCTATACTCTGAAACTTATCTTTTATAGCCTTATTCTTTGAACCATAATCCTCTTTCAAAATCTCAACACTGTTTTTTGAAGCTTCATTCATCAGCATATTGTCTTCATTATCAGATTCAGCCCTGACAATCAGGTCACCTGCCGATGTGAGGTCATCTTTAGTCGCAGCCTTCTTTGTCAGCTCATTTATCTCTACAAGGCTTTTCGCGTCAGCTTCGCTTCTTTCTCCGAAGTTTTCAATATGTGTCTGGTACTTATCGGCCTGATTTTCAATGTCATCTTCCAGAAATTCATCTTTCCCTGATCTCCACTCTTCAAAATCACCTTCAATATCCCCCTCTTCAGGCTTATCTGTAAGATCAATATCCGCTGAAGAGCCCTCATTGAGTTCAATCTTTCCATAAGAGTTTCTTACATCAAGTTTACCCTCAGTAAGTTCAACTCTGGAATCCCCCCCTTTACTTACACCCATTGTAAATTCAGTACCTCTGACGGCGCAAATTGTCGTAGGGGTTCCCAGCTTATGCTCACCCTTTTTCAGTTTAACAAATTTTCCAGTTACCTGCCCTGAAATAACTGCAACATCACCGGAATCTTTTACATGTTTATTTCCGATCTGGACGATTGTGTCACCTTTTATTGTAATTTTACTTGTATCGTCATATTGAAGTTCTACAACAGCATTCTTAGTAGTTTTTATAATATCGCCGCTGGAAACGTTATCCCCGACTTTCAGATTAATTGTTTTCCCGTTTCTTGTAAGAGTAGATTTTCCAAGGAAAAAAGTAACCTTCATGGAATATCCATACATCGGGATTAATGTTAAAAGTAAAAAACCCGCTATAATAATTTTCAGATTTGATTTCATTTCAGTCTCCATTTATAAATAATTCGTAACTTCTCAAAAACT
>PGXT01000286.1 GCA_002839285.1 Spirochaetae bacterium HGW-Spirochaetae-5
CAATAGCGTCCTAAACGATTAAAAAAAGTGAGAAGAAATTTAAGTATCTCAAATTATCTTTGAGGTGCACAACAAAAAAAACTTCTCACATGTCAAAGATAAATTTATTTGCACAAATAATTTCAAAGTTAGACCGTAGTTCCTTTAAGTCTCTTGTAAAAGAAAAGGAAACAGACAAGCATCAAAAGGGCTATAATAGTTGGACACATTTGGTTTCTATGCTCTTTTGCCAGTTTGCAAAAAGTCAATCAGTCCGTGATATTAGCAATGGATTAAAATCTGCCACCGGAAACCTGAACCATCTAGGAATTCAAAAGGCACCATCAAAATCAACAATAAGCTATCAAAACAAGAACCGTGATTGGCAATTGTTTAAAGATTATTACTACAAGCTTCTCTCACAATTAGGACAGCAGATGAATGTCAAGCAAACAAAATTCCGTATCAAATCAAAGATTTTCTTATTGGATTCATCAACAATCAGTCTTTGTTTGAGCTTATTTGACTGGGCAAAATACAAAACAGCAAAGGGAGCTGTAAAAATGCATACATTACTTGATTACGATGGTAATCTGCCTGCATATGTGAATATTACAGATGGAAAAACAGCTGATAATAAAGGGGCATATGACATTCCTCTACTTGCCAATAGTGTAATAGTTGCAGACAGATATTATAACGATTTTTCGCTTTTAAATGTTTGGGACAGCAACTCGGTATTTTTCGTGGTCAGACACAAAGAAAACCTGAAGTTCAAAACAATAAAAGAGAATGAATTACCCGACAACAGACACCAACATGTACTTAAAGACGAAATTATTGAATTTACAGGAGTGCAGGCCAAAAACAAGTACCCTAAAAGACTTAGAAGGGTCGCTATATGGAATGATGAAAATCAACAAGTGATTGAACTTATTACCAATCAAATGTTTTGGACAGCAAACACGATTAGTGAACTTTACCGCAGCAGATGGCAGATAGAAATATTCTTCAGGGAGATAAAACAACTCCTTCACATTAAATCTTTCATCGGAACCAGTGAGAATGCGGTGATGATACAAATATGGACTGCTTTGATAACGATACTTGTCCTAAAATACTTAAAAGCACTTGCCAAATACGGATGGAGGTTGTCAAATTTAGTTGCATTTATCAGGTTAAACATGTTTGTAAAAATTGACTTACAAAAGTGGCTGGATAAACCCTTCGAAGAACCTCCAGAATCAACACAAAATTACATACAGGGGGTTTTATTTTGAGATAGTAGATTTTTCCAGCTGAAACTATTAATTTTAAAGAGTAATAATTCGCAGTGAAATTATTTAGGACAGAATTG
>PGXT01000287.1 GCA_002839285.1 Spirochaetae bacterium HGW-Spirochaetae-5
AAAAAATTTAACCCCTACAAAAATATACTAAACATATATGCAGTTAATACGATAATAATAGTATAAAACTGTTAAAGAGGCGGTACAGAATGAAAATATCTAATTTAAATGCAGATTTAAGATGGAACAATCAGAATGGAAAAACATCCAGAGGTTCAGAGATCATGCCTGAACATAACCCGGCTTACAGAAAAGCGAGCGGAGGGGAGGATTTCCTTGAAATCTCCGACGAGGCTTTAAAACGTCATAAAGAAGCTAAAATTCTGAGCTTTGAAGAGGGACGGCGGAAAAAGGAAGCTGATAACAACAGGAGTTTAACTGAAAATACAAATCTGTCGGCTGCTGCAAAATCGGACAGAATTAAAGATATGATAGCCGGTAACAGATATGATTTTAATAATAATGACATTCTTGCAGAGACTGCAGATATGGTTCTGACGTTTTTGGGATAATACAACAGGTACACCGGAAATATAGTGTTTTACAGTTGACATAAACTCCATTATATGAAAGTAATCGAAAGTGGGTGATTTAAGAAAAAGTTCATCTGATATGAACAATTGTTGTCACGCTTAGATCAATTACTCCATAAAATCATTTATAATGCCGGGAGGGAATATGAGTAAAGCAGCAAAAAGTATATTTATATTCAGTATTTACATGGCAGCAGCAGGACTGGGTTTCATGGTAGCGCCTAATATACCGCTGGTTATGCTGGGTTTTTCTGCAACAAATGAACCCTGGATTCGTGTAGTCGGAATGCTTATGGTAATACTTGGTTATTACTACTTCCAGGCATCACGTAAAGAATCGGAATTTTTCTTCAGGAGTACTGTTCATGTCCGGCCCTTCGTACTGGTGTGTTTTATTATCTTTGCTGCAACGGGACTTGCAGATCCGATGATTATTCTTTTCGGTGTAATTGATCTTCTTGGAGCAATCTGGACTGCATTTGCTTTACGTTCTTAATTAATCGATCTAATACAATAGGTCAAAACAGGCAAAGTGCTTCATATTTGTCTGATCTTCTTTCAGAGAACTGCGCTAAACCTGCAAAAAGTTTAAGTAATTATTTTGCAGGTTTAGATTAAATATAAATCCACACGCCCGTGCGGGGCGTGATCCTGAAAAACTTATTCTTAAATTATTTGTTTGATCAGACATCTCTTGTGTAAACACCCCGGAAATCCCTTAATCCTTTAATCAAGGTTCAGACAATTAAATTATTGACACATAAAACCACAATATGCCTCCAATATTCATAATAAGTATCTTCTCATAAACGGCAGTAAAATTGCTCTCTGCCGCGTCCGGAGCAGGTAGAGACAAAATGCCCCGGATATTGAGTAGTAACAAAAACAACCAAGAAAGACAACATGAAAGACAGATTTGATAAAAGAATACTCGATATACTCGAATGGCCCCTCATTGAAGAGAAGATAATCTCACTCTGCGTTTCCGACTCGGCAAAGAGGCTGGCATCCAAACTGAAACCTGTCCCTGAATCGAAAGTTAAAGTTCAGATGAAAAAGATCAGCGCAATGAAAGATCTTATTCAGCGGGGGAATGCTCCTCAGCTTAGCGGAATAAGCGACATTGGAAAGGGGGAGTTCTCAGCATTGATGAGCTTCTTCAGGTTAAGCAGTTCACCATTGCCTCCGAAAGAATAAAAAAGTATCTCGCGGCGCACAGGGAGGAGTTTACATCTCTTGAGGATGAATACTCTCGTATTAATCCGCTGAACGAGCTGAATAAGATTCTGGCAGAGGCAATTACAGATGACGGTTATCTTAACGAAGAAAAATTCCCCGTGCTTCGAAAATTAAAGAGAGATATACACGCTACCAGAATTGACATTGAAAAGCGGCTCAGTAAAATAATACACTCCCCCGACAACGAGAAGATACTTCAGGAGAAGACATTCACAACGGTAAACGGCCGCTATGTGGTTCTTGTAAAATCCGGGATGAGGGGAAAGATTAACGGAAACGTTCACGATATATCGGCAAGCGGCGCCACTGTTTATTTTGAACCTGCAGAGATTACACAGATCAACAACAATATAATTATGCTCGACAGGGAACTCTCTCAGGAGATTCAGAAGATTCTTGCAGAGCTTACAATTGCAGTTGCGGCTCACGGGGACTACCTCGACGCGAATCTCAGAGTTCTTACTTTTTTCGATTTTATAAACGCAGCGGCAAAGTTCAGCATTATGACCCGGAGCAGCGAACCGGTTATCTCGGATGAGCCGATACTGAAACTTTACAGGGCACATCATCCCCTTCTGCACATAATGTCTCCCGATACTATTGTATCAAATGATGTGGAGCTTGGCACAGACTATAATGCTCTTATTATTTCCGGTGCAAATACCGGAGGTAAAACTGTAATGCTTAAAACCATCGGTTTATGCACACTCTTTGCAATGTACGGACTTCATATACCGGCAAGCCCCGACTCAATTATCGGGATATTCAGCAATATTATGGCAGACATAGGTGATGACCAGAACCTGTCACAGTCGCTCTCAACATTTTCAGGTCAGCTGACAATTATAAATGACATACTTAAACAGGCCGATGAGCGGACACTTGTAATTATAGATGAAATTATTGTAGGGACAAATCCCCGCCAGGGTGCAGCCCTTTCACAGTCTATACTTGAATACATGATAGACACGGGGAGCCGGATTGTTGTAACAACACACTACACAGAACTGAAAGAACTTGCGGTAAACGACAGCAGATTCAGAAACGGTTCTGTTACATTTAATTTAGAGACACTTAAACCGACATACGAACTCCGATAAAATTCTAAGCAGGGCAAGTGAACTTATCGACAGCAAAGAGTCAAGCGTCGAAGCTCTTCTTGAAAAGATTCAGGCCTATGAGGATGAGATAAAAGAAGAACGTGAAAAAGTCCGTATGCTCACTGTTGAGATCACAGAGGACCGTGAAAAGATAAAAACAAAACAGGACGAATTGAACCGCCTGATAGCAGAGACAAAGAAAGCAAAGGGACTGGAATTTATTGATGAGCTGAACTCATACAGAGAGAAAATTTCTCATCGCATAACAGAACTTCAGGCCCTTAATCAGAAAGATGCGGGCAAACTGAATGAAGAGATAATGAAACTCCGCAGCGAAATCTCCGCAAAGATGACCGAAGAATCCCGGGAGAAGTATTCAGACACACTTAAAGAACTCAATCCCGACGATGCAAAGAAAGGGGACAGAGTTTTTATTGCATCTATCGAAGCCGAGGGTACTATCGAAGAGATTGACGGATCAGGCAAGAGTGCGCTTATTCTCCTTGGAGGTGCGATAAAGTCGCGCTTCCCTGTTAAAGATCTCTATCTCATACCTCACCGATCGGGAGATAAATCCAAGCAGAGAGATTATAAAAAACCGGTAATAACAGGAATTGCCGACAATATGATCGG
>PGXT01000112.1:0-2779 GCA_002839285.1 Spirochaetae bacterium HGW-Spirochaetae-5
TGCACAACTCAACCATATCAAATACGGGCTTTTCAATGTTGGAGAATGGAAAGAAAAAATTAACTTAATTCTTATTGATGAGATAAATAAGATCAGCCTTACAAGCACTGATAAGCGGGACCTTAAAAAGAAAATCAAAGCTCTATTGAATACACTCATTAATCAGGTCGACAACAAAATCAGAGAAGAGAATGCAAATTCCGCCGGGGGATGGCTGAAACAATCCTTTATAAATATCTTTGTCAGTCTGGAAGACATTAAAAAAGGTATCCCGCAATATGCGGATGCCATCATTTATGAGATGACCAGAACAAAAACAAGGAGCCAGATAAAGAACCTGCTGAACGAACAGCTTGAGAAATATTTCAAACAGACTTTTGATACAATGGATACATCTCATCTGCAACGGATACTTGTCAGAACCGATTCCAAAGATATTGGAACTGCCAGGATCAAACTCAAGGAAAAAATTTCGGTAAAGCAGAAACTGATTTCACTGGAGTCTACAGTGCTGATTGTTCTATCTGTTTTCCTTTTTGCCATGTCCGGTTTCAGAATGCACCCTTTGTCCCCTTCCCGGTATATGTTCCTCATAATGTCACTTCTTATATTGCTGATAGCCGGTGTAACAACACCGATGATTGATCTGGAAGCAAAAATCTCCAGGATGAGTTTAGTTTTAATGGATCATCCCATAAGTTTTGTGGATCAGGTTTTGTACTTCCAGACTAAAAGCATACTGGATGTGTTTTGGATTATGATTACCGGTAAAGACATCCCGATGCAATTTGTCGGGATCCTTATGGTTACCTTCAGTGTTGCATTTCCCCTGTGTAAAATAATTTCGTCAGCATTTTATTATTACAATTATCACAATGCAAAAGAGAATCCGGTGATCAGATTTTTTATCTTAAAGTCCGGTAAATGGTCCATGGCCGATGTCATGGTGATTGCAATATTTATGGCCTATATCGGATTTAACGGAATTATTACAAGCCAGTTCGGTCAGTTAAGTGTGTTAAGTCAGGAACTGGTTATCTTAACCACAAATGGTACTTCTCTTCAGCCCGGGTATTTTCTGTTCATGACGTACACAATTCTGGCACTATACCTGTCAGGATTTTTGACCCGGAAACCCCGGGAGTCTAAGCTCAACAAGTCAGAGGATGATGGGAGTTTAATAAAATGACCGAATATTATATGTAGTCACAAAAAAAATACTGATAAAAATAAATATTCAAAAGAGATTAAAATGAAAAAAAACAAACTATTTGCAGTTATTTACTTTTTACTATTTTTTTCATCATGTTCTGCTGACCCTGGTCAGAATGTAAGGTCGGTGCCAAGTCTTATTAAGGAAGGATTTATAAGCGATACTGAATATGAAATTGTGTGTATTGGAATACCGAAAGACGGTTTAACCGGAGTTCAGAAAGAGGAGTCAGCCAAAAGGGCGGCACTTCTCAATGCATATTATTATGCAAAAAACAGATTTGATGATACAGTCCATCCTGACCGTGACGGGAAAACTGAAAAGATGACAATGTTTGATGATCACGCTGAATTAAAATATGTAATAACAAAAAGTAATCTGAAAAAAAGAGTAAGAAAGTAATAAGATATATTCATAAAATGCTTAATTTTCAGCCCTTCCCTCTACAGCCGGGAGTGCATCCATGCCGAACGCACAAAACAAAACAGGCTGAATTATTATCAGCCTGTTGACTGGAGTTTTGAATCAATCAGATCTTAAATCTTACGGCTGAGTAACAGTGGTCGCACTAAGATGGACTTCAGATTGTGCCAGGAGTCTTCCATTTATCGATGAGAGATTTCCAAAAATAATCTGAGTTTGACCTAGAATGATTCCCTCAAAGTGCGTTCCAGCACCGATAGTCACGACATCAGCAACCTGCCAGAATATGTTTTGAGCTTTTGCTCCACCAGCTAAGATTATATTTTTATCAGCTGCCATATCAAGAGTTCCGGCAATCTTAAATATCCAGACATCCGTTGAAGTGCCATTTAGAGTAAGGTCCGTTGGTATAGTAACAGCTGATCCCCATTCATAAACACCCGGGGTGAGTGTTAGAGATGTAAGTGTACCCCCACCAACATCAGTTGTTGCAGCAGATGTAGCTGTTCTACCGGCAGCATCAGTATATGCTGCTTCCATGCTTAGTATTGCCGGTGTGAGAAGAGCAGATGTCCCTCCCAGATTATCGGCTGCATATAGTTTAAATGGTGCTACTACCTGTGCAGATGTAAAATATCGATCCACAGGTTCAGTTACTAATGACCACCCGGTTAAGTATGTTCTTGAAGCTGGACTCAGCGCGATGTTTCCGGTTACAATAGATGTGGGAACGGTAGAGATTGCAGCTTTTGCCATGATAACATAACTGGCGGCTGCTTCAGGATCTCCGGAAGCACCAATAGACACACAATCCGCTCCTGAACAAACTGAGCCGGTATTTTCAAATCCGCTCACAGCATCCTCATTATCATCGCTTCCGCATCCTACCATAGAAACAGCTATAATTACTGCGAAAAGCCACATTTTACTATTTATTATCTTAAACATTTTAAAACCTCCTTTTATATTTTTTCAATCAGACTGCGGATCTCTTCTTTGGTTTTACCAAGCTTCTTCTGCAATCTTCCCAACAATTCTTCTTCTTTTCCTTGTTTGAAGAGTAAATCATCGTCTGTTAAATCTGCAAATTTCTGTTTTATTCTGCCTGCTGTTTCATTCCAGTTCCCTTTGAAAGTGAGAGTA
>PGXT01000112.1:2964-13706 GCA_002839285.1 Spirochaetae bacterium HGW-Spirochaetae-5
TCAACAACAGGAATTATTGTAACTGCCGCACCGGCAATGATGAGCAGGTCCTCAAGTGTCAAAGAAAATGTACCGAAAGGTTTCTGCATAAAAGGAACATAAACAATTATGCCGAGCAAAATCATCTCCCATATAATGGCCATATTAAGCCATTTATTTGAAAAGGGATTTTTAAAGATCGATTGATCTCCTGCTCTGAAAACATATGCTTTGAAAAATTCTATCATAACCAGAGTGACAAAAGTCATTGTCATTGCTTCTGCAATGGATCTCCCCGATGTTCGGGCCCATTGAAACATAAAGAGATTAACCATTGTTGACCATATTCCCCCTGACAGTATAAGAACTATAAGCTCCCTTGTGAAAATTCCCTTCCCCGGATTATTCGGCTTTCTCTGCATTATATTTTTGTCGATGGGGTCGACAGCAAGTGCCAGTGCAGGTAAACCGTCTGTTGCAAGATTGACATACAGAATCTGAACTGCTGATAAAGGGAGCGGGAGACCCAGCAGTGTGGCTCCGGCCATAAGGCCTATTTCACCGGCATTTGAAGATAGAAGGTACGTCAGGTATTTCTTGATGTTGTCATATATTCCGCGGCCCTCTTCCACTGCAGATACAATCGATGCAAAATTATCGTCAATAAGCATCATCGCTGATGCTTCTTTGGTAACGTCCGTGCCGGTAATACCCATTGAAATCCCTATGTTCGCCTTTTTCAAAGCGGGAGCATCATTAACGCCATCTCCTGTCATAGCAACTATATGACCTTTCCTATGAAATGCCTCGACAATCCTTAATTTATGTTCAGGGGCTACACGGGCAAAGACCTGAATCGACTCAATAGAATCACTTAGCATATCATCAGTCATCAACTGAAGTTCGGCTCCGGTAATAGCTTTACCGTCGGTAAAAATACCAAGTTCGACAGCAATCGCCTTTGCGGTTATAAGGTGATCTCCGGTTATCATTACCGGGTGTATTCCTGCTTCAATGCATTTCCGGACAGCTTCCTTTGCTTCAGCTCTTGGCGGATCAATCATGCCGGTCAGTCCGAGAAATGTCATCTCTTTACCTGCGTCATTCAGCTGAGTGTCGGGTTTGACTGCAACTGCCAATACCCGAAGAGCTTTTGATGCCATCTCTCCGGCTTTTTCAAGTATCAGTTCTCTTCCTGACTGATCAAGAGGAACAACTCCGGCATCGGTCTGTTCGAAAGAACAACTGTTAACAATAACTTCGGGGGCTCCTTTTATAAATGCAGAGTTAACTCCATCTTTTGTGTGGAGAGTAATCATCATTTTAGTCTCGGATGAAAAAGCCTGTTCATCGATACGGGGAAATTGTCCGGTATGTTGTTTCAATTCAACATCTGCTTTCTGCGCGGCAACAATCAAAGCTCCTTCAGTGGGATCACCGGTTATAGACCATGCGCCTGTTTCATCTTCTGCAAGGACTGCATCATTGCATAAAGCTCCGGCTGTAAGAAGCAATTCAAGTGTTGCGGGTAGTTCTCCGCCGGCTGCCTCAACTGTTAAAGCTCCTTCCGGGGAATAGCCTGTACCGCTTACATTTACCAGGGTGCGGGAATAGTATATCGACGTGACAGTCATTTCATTCCGTGTCAGAGTTCCTGTCTTATCTGAACATATAACGGTAGTACTTCCCAAAGTTTCTACAACAGGAAGCCGGCGCATGAGAGCATTGCGCTTCACCATCCGTTTGACACCAAGAGCAAGAGATATTGTTACAACTGCAGGCAGAGCTTCGGGTACGACAGCAACTGCAAGCGCAATACCGAACATCATCATCTCGACAAACGGCTGACCTCTATAAAAACCCAGTGAAACAATAATCAGAATTATGCCGATTGCAATATATGCCAGAATTGCACCTACCCTATCAAGATTTTTCTGAAGAGGTGTTTTTTCAGGCTTCACATCATGCAGCATTTTAGCAATCTTACCGAATTCAGTATTCATTGCAGTGGCCACCGTCAGGGCTTTTCCCCGGCCATTGCTTACTGACGTTCCAGAGAAAACAATATTTTTGCGGTCACCAAGCGGAGCATCCAGTTTAATCAAAAGAGAAGGATCTTTCCCGGAAGGGAGAGATTCACCTGTGAGTGATGATTCATCAATCCGCAGATTAGCAGCTTCTATCAGACGGGCATCGGCCGGGATACGATCACCGGCTGACAGAAGGAAAACATCACCCGGGACAATTTCATTAGCTGCGATTACCTGTTCCCTGCCATCCCGTATTACTCTGGCTGTGGGAGCCGCCATTTTTTTTAGCGCTTCAATTGCTTTCCCCGCGCGGTATTCCTGAATAAAACCGAACAATATTGCAAAAAGAACAATAACCGAAATTGCGATTGCTTCGACGCCATGCCCCAGAAATGCCGAGACAATAGTGGCGATAAGCAGAATTATTATGAGAACATTTTTAAACTGTTCCAGAAGAAGCGATAATGCACTGGTTTTTTTCTGGTCTTTAAGCTGATTATAACCGGATGATAAAAGCCGTTTTGATGATTCATCACTTGAAAGCCCATTGGAAGAACAATTAAGTTCTTTATAAATTTCTTCAATTTTTCCTGTGTATGCAGATTCCATTATAATTCCCCTTGTTAATGACATTTATATAGAGTCATTATTAATCAAAAGTAACTATATGAATGGCGAATATCCACTTTTTTTATATATTTGATATCTTTATCTGTATTTTCGGCCCCCTAAATCCCCCTGTTTTTACGCCATATGGCATGGGAAAATCTACAGTAATCAAACCCCTGATTTTATCAGGACATATGGCGTAATTGAGATAGAGCCAAATGGAATTTTCGATGCCATTTGGCTCTATCTCCGGGGGATTTAGGGGGCCGAAGGGTTTGGGGGGGCCGGATGGTATAGAATATTATCTTCACCATCAGTTTATAAGCTGTTACAAATTTTTTTATAATAAAATCAACATTTGCTTGTTTTTTGCTGGAGAAGCGATTATCATAATCATAATAGCTCTATTATAGATATAAAATTAATACGGAGGCATTATATGAGTACAATTTCGTTTAAAGGTAACTGGCATGAAGTAGCAGGGAAAATCAAACAAAAATATGCAGATTTAACAGATGACGATCTGCTTTTTGTTAAAGGGAAAGAGGAGGAACTGCTCGGGAGACTGCAGAAAAAACTTGGGAAAACAAAAGATGAAATACTTCATCTGATTGAAAAGATGTAGAATGAATTAACTGTATTTTTGAAATACGGAGAATTGCCGGGAAAGTATGTCTGGAAAAATTGTATAAATAGAAGTAAAATATGAAGCATGATGGAGTACAGACAGACTGGAATGCATACAAGATTGTCAAAGGAGTTTAAAATGAATTTATTACTGACTATAGGTCTGATACTTGCGGTGTTGTGGTTATTAGGTTTAATCTCTTCTTATACTCTGGGCGGCGGTATCCACGTCTTACTGGTTATTGCAATTATTCTCATAATTGCCTGGCTGATTAACGGACGAAGATAAAACTGATAATATAAAGGCCTTAAAGAAGACCGGGGAGCCTGGTATGAAAAAAGAAGCAGGATTATGGATAGATCATAGAAAGGCGGTAATTGTAATTGTCAAAGGGAAAACTGACGAAACAAAAGAAGTAAGATCGAGTATTGAGAATGAGGTCCGTTACTCCGACGGGTCACATGTCGGAAGTGAGGATGTAAAGCAGCAGACTACTGCAGAAGATAAACGGGATAGACAATATATGAATCATCTCAACCGGTATTATGATGATGTAATAGCACATATTCATGATGCGGCAACAGTTCAGATATTCGGTCCTGGTGAAGCAAAGGGCGAACTGGAGAAACGACTGGCTAAAAGGAAATTTGCCGGAAGTGTAGATGTTATTGAAACTGTCGACAAGTTGACTGATAAGCAGATCGAGGAAAAAGTAAGGCTAAGATTTAGAGGCAGGTAGTTAGGCTTTGTATATTGCATTTTGCGATTGAAATAGTACTGACTTCAGGCTCCGACTCCGCTCAGCCAGCGTTAATTTCGCTCCCTGAGCGAAGTCGAAGGGCTTATTATTCAGGAAAACATGAGTATAAAAGAATAGAAAGGAGATATCAAATGATAAAAATAAGCAGAAGTATAATATCAGCGGCCGCAGTGTGTGTGCTGATTGCAGGTGTTTCAGGATGCAAGGAGAACGGGACACCACTTGAGGATGCCGGGAAAAAAATAGATCAGTCCGTTGACAGTGCGGGTAAGAATATCAATACTGTGGTAGATAAAGCCGGCAAAAAAATTGAAAATGCCGGTCAAAGTATGGAAAACGCAGTAAAAGATAACAAGAACTAAAACTGTAAATACATACAAAAAGGAGATTATTATGGGACTCTTTACTCCGAATATTGAAAGACTTGAGAAAGAAAATAACATAACTGAACTGGCGAAATGCCTCAACAGTAAAAGGTCATCTCTTCGCTACAGAGCATTTGCAGCATTATCGGAAAAGAATAACCTTTCGAAAGAAAATCTAGATAAGTTGAAAGCGATGTCGCGTGATCCGGATCCATGGGTGAAAACAATTGCCACTCTTAAATATATCGGGATTGGTGATAAATCCGTATCGGGCAGTCTTCTTGAGATTATGAAGGATGGGTCACCTGATGACAGGCTTGATCTGCTCAGAGTTATTTCCAGTCGCGGGAGTTCGGATGACGAAACAATTCTGCAGGTGATCATGCTGGGGCTCATTGATAAAAAAGAGAAAGTCCGCATAAAGGCCATAAAGGTCGCGGGATTATTAAAAAACCGGCATCTTGTTCCATATCTTGGAGATCTGCTTAATGCCAGCCACCAGAAGGAGAGACTTCTTGCGGCAAAAGCTCTGTTCGATATAGGGGGAGACGAGAGCATTGACTACCTGGTAGGACTCCTTGCAGATAATCATCCTGAAGTTATTGCAGCAGCCAGATTATATCTTGAAAATGTCCAAAACGGGTATGTCCAGAAAGCTCTCCACGAAGCATCTTTTATGGTTCTTATAAAAAACATGAATGATAAAGAGCCTGTAAGAGCAGAAACTGCAAGAGCAATAGGAGCAGATAAAATTCGTGAAGGTTTACCGCTGCTTCACAGGGCATGCAGGGATAAATATAAAGAAGTGAGGATACAGGCCCTCAGATCAATATCTTTATTTCAATACCTGCCCTCTGTTGATGTAGTAGAGAAACTTCTTTCCGATAAGTTTTACGATGTCCGTATAGAAGCCCTTAATACTCTGGAAAAATTAGGGGGAGCAAAAGCAAAGAAAGCGATTGAATCTGCACTTTCTGACAGCAATAAAGAAGTACGAAGCAGAGCTGAACAGATATTGGGTGTAAGGAAGGGTTAAATAATTTATCAGCTATAAAAAAAATCCCCCTGTTTCGAATCTCAAAACATCCCCTTTAATAAAGGGGATGGCCCGTAGGCCGGGGGACTTACTGGTATTATATATAGAGAGCTGCTTAATGAAAAATCTTTCAGTTTGCGACATTATAAAAGATAAAAAATGAAACTATAAAAATGATGCTCTTTCTGATTTCTCATTTGATCGATTTTGTCCACCGAGTAGAAGTTCAAGCTTCTCGACGGTTTCCATGGATGCTCTGATTCTTTCAGTAAAATCAACCGTTGTCTTGGGCTGCTCCTGACCGGTATTTTTGATAAAAGAAAGAAGCATTTCATGAGTCATGTTATTATCGTATAGATATCTTGTCATAAGGGATTTCAGTTCCCCTTCTTCTATACAACAAAGAATGTCATTCATAGAACTAAATCCCGCCATTTTAGCATCCTGGAGAATCCGGCAAAAATCTTCGAGTTTTTTAATCTTTTTCTTTTCCATTTTTCATTTTCCTGATTTTTTATTATAAAGATTCTTCCATATAAATAGCATTAATTTCAGTGGATTGACTATAACCATTAAGGGTTATAATTATAGTTATTAATGGTTATTTTTTTATTTTCCAGTGGTCAACCCGCGGAATACTGATATTACATCCAGCCTCGACGATATAATAACCGTTTATTTAAAAGTCCATTTCCTCACTACCAAAGCTGCATGAATATACCCTTTCTTTTCCGCTTTCCGGATAAAACAGATTCAGTTTATTAATGGCAGTTCTATTAAATCAATCCTTACAGAGTCAAAGGGGCTATACGCCCCGCAGCGGCATGCTGAGCTCGTAGAAGCAGGCTCCAGCGGAGTTTTTGGAACTGTCCTTAATTTATTAATAATCAGAAATTAATAAACTGATAATTTTAAATTAATATATACATTAAATATTTAATGTTGATTAAAAGCGTTAAAAATAGAAATAAAATAAAAAAAATGCTCTTTTATATTGTTTTTGCTACAAAATAGAGTTTAATTAAATATTAAGATTAATCTATAGTGCTTCAAGTTTTATCATAAGCTTCTGAGACACTGTAAAAGGGAGGTAAGGAAAAATGAATAAAAATGGAGGAGAAGGTGGAAGAAAAGTTTCAGACCGTTTTTTGCTGATATTCCTTACCATGCTGCAGCTCTGCCGTTGAAACCCGGGATACAGGTCTCTTTCAGTTATTGATGCAAGCCTGGTAATGGATAGAAGATATTTAATTAAAAGAAGGATTTTTGGAAATCAAAAGTAAAACAAATTTAAAAAAGAGGAACATTCTATGAAATTTTATACAATGTGGATTATAACTTTAATACTGTCAGCCGCTTTTATGACCGGATGCGGGAGTGACAGCAGTAGCGACAGTGAAAGTTTAGATGTAACTGCACCGACCATTACTCTGACAATACCGGCAGCAGATTTAACCGGTGTGGTTAGAAATGCCAACATCTTCGCAATATTCAGCGAAGAGATGGATCCGGCAACAATAACAGGGGTGACCTTTACCTTGAAACAGGGTGGAACACCAGTTGCTGGCGCTGTTTCGTATACAGGTCGAGCAGCAACCTTTAACCCGACTGTTGATCTTACATCCACTGTTTTATATACTGCGACAATTACAGTGGGTGTCAAGGATCTGTCTGGTAATGCATTGGCGGTTGAAAAAACCTGGAGTTTTACTACGGGAACAGCAATAACTTCAAATCCCGCAGTAGTAGATCTTCTTACAGCAGGAAACTTTGTAATTCTGGCTAAATCAGCAATATCTACAACCGGGACTACTTCAATTACCGGTGATTTAGGATTAAGTCCAGCAGCAGCTACATATATTACAGGATTCGGTTTAGTTATGGATGCTTCAAACGTATTTTCAACATCCAGTCTTGTAACAGGAAATCTTTATGCAGCAAATTATGCTGCTCCAACTCCGGCAAATATGACTACAGCGATAAGTGATATGGAAGCGGCATATACCGCCGCGGCAGGTCGAACACTTCCTGATTTTACAGAATTAGGAGCAGGAGATATCAGCGGTCTGACTCTTCCCCGGGGTCTCTATAAATGGGGTACTGGACTTCTAATTTCAACGGATATATATCTGGATGGCAGTGCGACTGATGTCTGGATTTTTCAGATAGGAGAAGGCCTTACAGTTGCTTCAGGTGCAAGAATTCACCTCACAGGCGGTGCTTTGGCTAAAAATGTATTCTGGCAGTCGTTTGGCGCTGTTACACTTGGAACCACATCACATATGGAAGGAGTAATACTTACTTATACAAATGTCAGCATGTCAACCGGCGCAACAGCAAACAGCAGGTTACTGGCTCAGACGGCGGTAACAATGGATGCGAATACTGTTGTTGAACCGGCACCGTAATCCGGAAGATCGGGATATATCACCGGGAATGTTTATAATCAGTCATTTTGAAGTGATAGAGAAAGAGCATCGGACAATTACCGGTGCTCCTTCTCACCCGGCTTTTTGTTTTGTATTTAATGAATCAATACTCAGAAGAGATAATCAATGAAATTTTTGCAAGCTTAGAGATAAGCAGAATATTTAACAAATGAGGACTCAATATGAGAATCAGCACAAACGGATTTTTAAATTTAAGGAGGAACAAATAATGAGTTTTTATAAAATGTGGTTTATAACATTAATACTGGCAGCGGCTTTTATGACCCCGATACCGTTGACGGAGGTGGTGGAGTAGTTGTTGATCCAGATGCTCCAACAGTAATTTCGACAACGCCAGCTGAATTTGAGACAAACTTAATCAGTGATAACATTACTGCTACTTTTAGTGAGGAGATGAATCCTGCAACGATAGAATCACCTGCTGTAACATTTACTATAGTTAAGAGAGACGGTGCAGTAGATGTTCCCGGAGTTGTATCGTATTCAGGTAATGTTGCAACTTTCAATCCGGACACTGATCTTGTTCTCAATACTGTCTATACTGCTAAAATAACGACGAGTGTTCAAGATACAGCTGGAAATGCATTAGCTGTTGATAAGACATGGGATTTTATAGTAGGACCGGCTAATCCTGCAATAGTCCCTCTGTTGTCATCAGGGAACTATGTTATTTTCTCAGAATCACTGATTGCAGCAGCAGATTCTACAGTACAAATTACCGGAGATCTGGGAATGAGTCCAAATGATTCAACTGCTATTACCGGATTCAACTTAGTTCTAGATGCTTCATTAGATTTTTCGAGACCGACTCCATTAAGTATGGTTACTGGAAAGATATTTGCTTCAGACTATTCAGCTAGTACTCAGGCTTTATTGACCACAGCTAGAACTGACAGGACAGGAGCTTATAATAATGCTGCCGGAAGACCTGTTGATTATACCGATTTGGGTGCCGGATTAATAGGGGGGATGACTCTATCTCGCGGGGTTTACGCGTGGGGGTCTATAGTTAATATGGCTTCGGATGTCTATCTGAGCGGTAGTGCAACTGATGTCTGGATATTTAAGACAACAATTGGTATTAACATGAGCAGCGGAGTAAGGATACATCTGCTCGGAGGTGCTTTACCACAGAATATATTCTGGCAGTCAGCCGGAAATGTTACTCTTGACTCGACATCGCATCTTGAAGGAGTAGTTTTGGGTGCTACACAAATTACCTTGATTTCAGGCTCATCAGTAAATGGCAGATTATTAGCATTTACTGATATTACATTAGGAGCAACAACAGTCGTTGTTGAACCATAGGTTGAGAGATAAGTCCCCTAAAAGATTAATTTAGGAAGTAAATTCTAATAGAGCGGGGCAATAGAACATTCGTTGCCCCGTTTTCGTCTGCTTATGATACTATATTTGCTAAGCGCTCTATGAATATTCGGAACAAAAAATTTCTACTTTATTGTAGAGCGCTATAGCCTTTCACTAAATGAATCAACACTCTTGCTGTCATCGACAGATTCAATGCATCGCATTTCGAAGAAGCGGTAGCGACTGAGAAATCGGTATCACACATTTAATTCATTAGAGCTTAATAAGATTTCTCACCCGTAGAATTAACTGGGGTTCGAAATGACAGGTTCTAAACATTTCGAAAATTAAAATAATAATAAACTTTTATAGCCAATCATATCTATTTGTCGACTTAAAGCTCAGAATAAACAAAATAAGTAAAATAAATATTCAAATTTGAAATTAATATTTGATTAAGCTACAATATAGTGTATTTTATTAATATAGAATCATAAAATAGTGCAACTAGTATTTTCAAAGGCAAGAGGCACTTTCAAAAGGAGGAAATTTTATGAGATCATATACAATGTTTTTTACAATGTTAACACTTTCAGCACTCTTAATGATAGGGTGCGGACCCTTCGGTAATCTCCACAGTCCCTGCTGATGGAGATACCACAGCAGGTGTACTTACAGGGAATATCACAGCTACATTCAGCACAGAGATGGATCCCGCTACTATAGAATCACCGGCACTTTCATTTCTGCTTAAAAAAACAGAAGGTTTGATAGATGTTCCCGGTACTGTTACATATTCAGGGAATACTGCGACTTTTGATCCGACAGCAGATCTTACAGCAGATACTGCTTATACTGCAATGATAACCACAACTGCAGCTGATCTGGAAGGGAACACTCTGGTTGTAGTTTATTCGTGGAGTTTTTCAACAGTAAATCTGTTTCCGAATCCATCACCGACAGTTGATCTTGGAGCTGCTGGAACATTCACAGTTTTCGGGAATTCAGGAATAAGCACTGTTCCTACTTCCGCTATAACCGGAGATATTGGTACAACATCAGCCGCCATTGCATTAACAGGATTTTCTTTAGTATTGGATGGAACTGGTGTATTTTCAACATCAACTCAGATTGTCGGCGGAGGAAAAGCTTATGCATTTGATTATTCAGGTTCTACTCCGGCTAACATGACCGCTGCTTCAGGTGCTGTCGGTGCTGCATATACCGATGCTTCGGGCCGTGCTGCAAATGTTACAGAACTTTATACTGGAGATTTAAGCGGAAAAACTCTTCGTCGCGGTGTTTATAAATGGACTACTGTGGTCCATGCGGATATTTCAAATGTAACTCTTGATGGCAGCGCAACTGATATATGGATACTGATAACAAGTCAGCAGATTAACTTAACAGGCGGCGCGAAGGTTATTCTTACAGGGGGCGCGAAGGCTGAAAATGTCTTCTGGATAGCAGCTCTGGATGTTGAACTTCAGGCTAACACTCATCTTGAAGGGATAATAATCAGTGCGGCAGGTATCGATCTGCGAAGTGGAGCGACAGTTAATGGGAGATTGTTTTCA
>PGXT01000113.1 GCA_002839285.1 Spirochaetae bacterium HGW-Spirochaetae-5
AGCGCCTTATCTGTCTCAACTGCAAACTGTGTTCCTCGAACTCCCGCAACAGCAGTCGGCGTTTTAACAAAAAAGTTTTCATCTTTCAGAAGCTTCTTCGGTTTACAGAGCATCTTACCCGCGTCAAGTCCAAGCGTTGTAGTCTCCACATTGCCGCTTTTAAATAGTGTGGAAATTTTAACGTTTGAAAGAGCCTTAATTCTTATTATAGACTCGCCGATTTTTATATCACAAAATGAGTTATCCGCAGTGACAATCATATCGTTTTCTTTGATTAAATCACCAATCTGCACTTCCGCGCTGTTCTTTTTTACATCGCCAATCATAAAAGTAACCATGGCATATTCATCTGCTTCTTTCTGGGAACATCCCCCTATAAGAATACCGGTTATAATCGCCGCAGCTGCAAAAATATACTTTTTCATCCCATTTACCTCACACTTTAATTATTCGTTGATTGATAGTAAAAATTTTCAGTATTTATTCCTTAACTTCGGTTAAAGTAAAAAACTTTATATATCCCCGCCGCCAAAGGCGGCGGGGATATATAATTTTTGTTTTTTACTTTAAAAACAAAAATTATGAATAACTAATAAAAAAATTTACAATTAAATCAACAAATTTATTTAATTACAGACTACCCGGAAGCTGTAAACACCTCCCCGGACACATCACTCCATGAACTCAATCCATTATAATATTATTATTGCATAATCTGATATCGGCAATAATAATAACTCATTTTCTGGAATATACTTAAAGTTAAAGAAAAGGCAAATTAAATGAACAGAACAACTGCAGATATAATATTCTCAAGCATCATAGGCGATGCAGCGGGGTATACCTTTACAGGGATGAAAAAAGCCCATATAAAAGCGATTTTCAGAGAGATAACCGGTTTTACCGATCCGGCGCCGGCTCTGAAGGATAATATGCAAAGATGGAAAAAGCCGGGACTCTACTCATCCATCAGCGTCAACAGCCTGCTCACAGCCGCCTGCACCGACAAAAGAGGATTAAATCTCAAAGAGTATACAAAAGCCGTAAAAAACTCACCTGAAGTTTCCGGTACAGAATCGGGCATTTTCAGGGATGCCGGCGAAGCAGAAAAAAACTTCATATTCCGTATGCAGAATGGGGAAAACTCAGAACACCATTTTAACCATCCATGCTCAAGACTCCTCCCGGCTGTTTTACCGCTCCTCCTTATTAAAAATGAAAAGGACCGCCTTATCTCTGCTGTTAATTTTATTTCACTCTTTACAAAAAGCAGTTCAACCATCGCCTGCTCAGTACTGCTGCTTCAGCTTATTGAAGATCTCATTGCTGAAAAAGACCTGAAAATCTTAAAAACAGCTCTTATTTCCGCGGAAAAAACAAAAGAGGACATAATCAGCAGCCAGAACAGAATATTTGACTCAGGGCATAATCCTGATTATATTCTATCAGCGTCCGATTCTCTTCTTAAACTTTTCAGGGAATTAAATGATATTAAAGATTCTTCACAATACGAAAAAATAATCTGCAATTATGCGGATATTAAAAAAACCGGTCTCATTACCAGGGCCAGCATAAATCTCCCGGAAACAATTCTCCCCATGGCTGTTGTTCTTTCGGATTTATACTCCGATCCGGAAATGATAATAGAAACAGCAGTGCGGGAGGGGGGAGCTTCATCATCTCTCACTGCAATTTCAGCAGCTCTTACAACGGCACATCACGGAGTTCAGATGCCGGAGATTTACACCGGTTCCATAGTAAATAAAAAAAGATTATCTGCCATGATCGACCTCATTGCTGAAGATAAGAACAGAGCGGTAATTATATCAGAAATATATGCTGCCGAACCCGGTTTAACGTCAAAGGAGCTAGAAGAACACAGGGCAAAAACAAAGAATATCCCCGTTTTAAAAGAAAAAAAGGTAAAATCCAGAGGGGAGATAGAATCTGCATTATCAAAACATGTTGTTGAAAGCTGGACAAAGATGGATAAAGCAAAATGGAAAAAAGAGCGTAATAAATAGAAAAGATAAAATATTTGACAAATTGTTCTTAAAAAATGATTATTATAATATTGCAATTATTGTAAATTTTAACTGTTAGTGCAGTTCTAAAAACAGAACTGAATTATTTGCTGAAAATAAAAACTAAACGATAACCAGTTACATAAAATTTAAATAATAGATACGCGTCATGGAGGGTGTAAATGCATAAAAGGAAATCCGGAAAATCTGTAATTGTTCTTTGTCTGCTTCTTGTACTTGTCTCATCACTTTATTCAAAAGATCTGTCATATAAAGAGATAACTCTTGATAATGTATCACGATATACAGAGGATAGAATTGCATATCAGCAGGTAGAATATGTAATTGATCCTGAAGTACACCAGAGACAGGATACTTCATCTGCCTCTCTTTTAATAATTAAAGATAAGAACATGTATCTTTTCAAAGACGGTTTTGATGATCCCAGAATAGTCGAAGAGAACCGCCTGATAAAAGAGATGGAAAACCGACTTGTTATCAATGA
The DNA here is from genome assembly GCA_002839285.1 of Spirochaetae bacterium HGW-Spirochaetae-5. Taxonomy (GTDB): domain Bacteria; phylum Spirochaetota; class UBA4802; order UBA4802; family UBA5550; genus WRGT01. The sequence continues at coordinate 2,530 of PGXT01000113.1, forward strand.
TATGTGGACCAGGCCGATAGACGGAAAACCGGATTATCTGCTTATTACTGACAGAAGAGTAGAAGTTCTGAAAAAATTCATCGTAGAAGATAAAAATGAAAACCTGGCTGAAAGATATTCGAATTTTTATGTAAAAATGAGAGATTCTTTCATACAGAAACATGTTAATATTTTCAGAGGTCTCATGATCAACCGGAAAGATTCCGACTTTAAGATGAACAGAGTCCCCCTTCCTAAACGTTTAAGAGATGAAGGTCCTACAAAATACTCCACATTTGCAGTTGCTAAAACCAAAGATGGCCAGGTTTATTACGCTGAAGATTCCGATGGTGACGGCATAACTGAAACATTTTCAGTAGAACTCCCGGACGGATTTCACTGGGGATCTAAATCCGGCCCGAACATCCTGTTTATACTTAAAAACAGACAGGAGAATATCAAGGGTATGATCGGAACTCTTACAAAGGAAGCCTATGAAGGTACTCCCGAAGAGGAAAAAATCATAAACAAGCAGTTTGATCAGCTCGACAAGGAAATTCCGGCACTTATGGATGATATAATCAGAATGGATTTTGATACAGAGAGAGTTCTGAACGAAGCGAAATAGTTAATTCACTACAAATTTCATAAAACTCTGCAATACAAAGAAAAGACCCGCCATAAAGGCGGGTCTTTTTTATATTTACGGTTTGTAACCGGTTTAATTACAAATTTCTTTTTTAATTTCCCGATTAAATCAATTAAAGAGCGATCCGGTTTTCGGCCCCACCGGGAGCCCTGCGGGGCCTGTAAATGGTCTGCCGCCCCTTAGACCCTGAAAGAATTAAGTTAATAGAACTGCCCTGAAGACTAATCCAGTTTCTTAATATACTGTGCTTTTTTCACATTGGGGTTGAATGGGAGAAAATCGAGAGGATTCAGCGGAAAATCGGAATATCTTACTTCGAAATGAAGATGATTACCCGTTGAATTCCCCGTACTCCCCACATAGGCGATCACCTGCCCCTTTTTGACAATGTCCCCCTCTTTCACCAGAAGCTGCGAAGCATGCGTATATCTTGTGGTCATATTATCTCTGTGCTCTATCCAGACAGTATTACCGTAATTGTCGAGAAACTTTGAAAGAGTCACACGTCCGTTACAGGCTGCTACAATCGGCACACCCCGTCCGGCAGGAATATCTATACCTTCATGAAAAGCGCTCCACCTTCTTCCGAAAGTTGAAGTTATTCTGTCAAATTTTTCTATGGGCCATACAAAATCATTAACGGAATTACCTGAAGGGGATATATCCTTTGTTTTAAGATACTCAAGATAAACATCTGAAAAGGGGATAAAAACAGTTTTTTCATTACGGTAATTTCTCCCGTTAAGGCGAACCACATCTTTAATTCCCGTTCCATAGGTCTTAATAAACTGTTCAAGTTTAACAGGATCTTCATTTGAAATCCACTCACCATTGAAACCTTTATATTCAACTACCTTTTCAATATCAATAGATGGAGTATCCGAGGCATAGAGCATGCCTGAAAAAGTAATTAGTGAAATTAAATATATAAATTTTATTATACGCATAATATTTCCCGATTATTAAAAAATGTAAAAATTGTTTGAAGCAAGATAGCTTTAAAAAAACACCATACTTGAGATAATGTCAAGGAATAATAATTTTTTTGCCGCAATAAATACAAGGTAGCAAATTATTTTCGGTGGGGCGTATGCTCCGCATACGCTGAAATGGGGGATTACGGGGGCGCTGCCCCCGTAATCCCCCATTTCAGGCGCAGCGCGAAGCGCTGTGCCCACAAAAATAAACCGCAATTATTACAGAGCGGCATTTTATAAAAACTTTTTTTAGAAATTGTATTGAAATTTAATTACAATATTTATTATAATTTTGCATAGAGACTAAAGAGTAGCAAATTATTTTCAGGGGTGCGTATGCTCCGCATACGCTGAGATGGGGGATTACGGGGGCGTTGCCCCCGTAATCCCCCATCTCAGGCGCAGCGCGAAGCGCTTTGCCCCCAAAAATTAACCGCTACCGACTTAAAAATCTGAAAACAGGCGGGGTGCCTGTTTAATAATGGAGTCTGATAATGCTAAAATTTACAAAAATGCACGGTGCCGGAAACGATTATATATACATTGAAGATCTTAAGGAAGGCTTAAAAAACCCTTCAAAACTGGCCAAAGAGATGAGCAACCGGAACTTCGGAGTAGGCTCAGACGGTCTCATCCTCATACTTAAATCCAAAAATGCAGATTTTAGAATGAGAATGTTCAATTCCGACGGTAGTGAGTCTGAAATGTGCGGAAATGGTATCCGCTGTTTTGCAAAATATGTCTATGACCATAAACTTACCCAGAAAGACAACATCTCCATTGAAACTGATGGCGGAATTAAACAGCTTGAACTGAAAATTAAAAACAATCTGGTAGATTCTGTCAAAGTTGATATGGGGGAGCCCATCCTCCAGAGAGAGAGAATACCCATGCTTGGCGACCCCGGGATGGTTATAAATGAAGATCTTCATCTCCCTGATGGTGTAACATTTTCTATAATATCACTTTCGATGGGGAATCCCCACGTAGTTATATTTGTTGAAGACGCGAAAAATTTTCCCGTGGCAAAATATGGACCAATTATCGAGAATCTGGATATTTTCCCCAACAGAACCAATGTAGAATTTGTACAGGTTCTTAACAGTAAGGAGGTAATCCAGAGAACATGGGAAAGAGGAGCCGGAGAGACCATGGCATGCGGTACCGGAGCTTCTGCGGTAACAGTTGCCGGTGTCCTCTCAAAGCAGACAGAGAGAAAAATCACCGTCCATCTTCTCGGGGGGGATTTAAAAACCGAATGGAATGAGAAAAGCAACCATGTTTTCTTAACAGGTCCGGCTGTTGAGGTATTTAAAGGTGAATGGCTTCTATAAGATCAGATTTCCCATAACTTTCTGAATGGGACACCTTTTTCCAGAAGTATGACCTTTTTTATTCCTGGAATATTTTCAACTAATGTTTTTTCAAGGGAATCCTTAAACATCTGTTCAGAACCTTTTACCACATACATATCTTTTTCAAGAGTTGCAGGGGAGAGATCGATAACGCAGACTTTCCCGTCGCCGCTCTCTTCATTCACCAGCCAGATTTTTTTAATCAGAAAACTTACAGGCACATTTTCCGAAGTATTCTCATAGTAAGATCCATCGGCAACAAGTTCAAAAAGTCTCTTAACAAGCGATTCATCTTCAAGATTTGAGTAGATTTCTCTCTTCTCGGAAAGAATCTCGGTACACCCCTCGGAAGGTATATATATATTAACAGTTTTTTTATCTTCAAGAACAGGAATTGAAGGGAATATATCGAATATATTTTTCCCGGTATGATATGAAAGCATGATATAATCGAGAATAAAAAGCAATGAAAGAGACAATATGATAACTCTGTTTCTCTCCTTTACACTGTTCTTCACTCCCTCTCTGGTTTCAGTTATCATAGTTCTGATTCTGATATTTATATCTGAAATAATAGTTTTAACATCTGAATAAAATGTTAAGACTCTATTCTTTATCTCAGAAATTTTAATTTTTTTTAAAAAGTTCATATTACTTCCCTGACTCGCTATTTTACAGACCCGTCTGATAAATCTTTAATGATCATGAACACATACTCTACGGTGTAATTGTAAATTTATTCATTTTTATGTCAATAATTCAAATAAAAGACATCAAATTATTTTCGGGGGTGCGTATGCTCTGCATATGCCTGAGATGGGGGATTACGGGGGCTTTGCCCCCGTAATCCCCCATCTCAGGCGCAGCGCGAAGCGCTGTGCTCCAAAAAATATACCCCCACTTAATAATCTTTTAACTTTTATAAAGTTAAAAGATTATTAATCGATAAGTTCATTATATTGAGCTATAAAGCTTATAATTCCGTCAACAATACCCTCGGCAAGCTTTTCCTGATATTTATCAGTTTTTAAATAACCTAATTCTTTTTTGTGGGTTATAAAACCAACTTCAACAAGAACAGCAGGCATTAAAGCCCCTCTCAAAACAAAAAAATCAGCTTTATGAACACCCCTTGACTTGAATTCTGTAATTTTTTTATCAAGACTTTTCTGAACAGAATCTGCAAGAAATGAACTCTCTTTCTGAATCTGAGTTGTCATCATCAGGGCTTCAATATAATCGACATCGCCGTATTTCTTCTTTCCGCTTCCGGGATTCTCCAGAATAACTACATTATTCTCAAGAGCAGCAGTTTTTCTAGCCTCTTCATTTGTGGGATTCTGCGATAAAAAATATGTCTCAAAACCTGATATCCGGCTGCTTATAGAGGCGTTTACATGAATACTTACAAAAATGCCATTTGTGTCTTTTTTCAATTCCCGGTTTGCTATTTCAGCTCTGTCAGCAAGTTCAATAAACCGGTCAGCTGTACGCGTTAATTTAATCTTTGCATTAACCTTTCTTTTTATAAGGAGAGCTTCAACTTTCCGTGCAAGCTTCAGCGTTATAGTCTTCTCTTTAACTCCCCCCTTGCCCACAGCTCCGGGATCTTTCCCCCCATGACCCGCATCGATTATAATAAAACCGATCTTCTCCTTTTTATCCGGAATCCGGTCTTTAACCGGCGTTTTTTTATCATTCTGAATATCCTGTTTTACAACAAGCTTGCCTTTTACAACATCTGCTTCCCTGTTGTAAAAGTTCTCCAGAAGAATCCGGGCAAGATCAAGGGGGAGATAAACCCCGCCTTTCCATCTTATTACAGGATAATCCGATCCGGCAATTGAATTATCGATTATTGTGCATGAATACCCTGTTTTATAAACCATATAATGGCTTTTATAGTAAAGTCGCCCCTTCTGAAAGACCGGATCAAAACTGTGTTCTATTGAAAAGACATCAATAAGTTCGTCGATAAGAACATATTTTTTCCCTTCTATATCGGCAATTGATATACTTTTATCAGCCGCTGCCCCTGTTGAAAAAAACAGAGCGGCAAATATAAAGAGATAAAACCTGAAGCGGCTTTCCAAAATTGCAGATTGAAAAAATTTTAACATGGATAAATCCGGAGATATATAATATTCTTATTTGAGGCTCTAAAGATTAATGAGTCAAGATATTTTTATCTGCACAAAATACAGATAAAACTAGTGCTTAAACCAAATGATTTTTAATCAAATAGTTCCCGATATAATACCGAAAAATCTCCCGGCCTATGGTTACCCTCTTTAATAAAGAGGGTTTAAACTCCAGGAATTTCATAACCCCCTTTATCAAAGGGGGATGTTGAGCGAAGCGAAACGGGGGGATTTTAAGTTTATGACTGATAAATTATTTATAACAGAACAATTTACATTTTCAATTATTAATTCAAAATCACACGGTCACAGCACTGGTTTTCACCACCAGTATACCATTAGATAAAAAATTAATTCAGGATTTTAATTGACAACAGCAGGGTACAGCAATAATCAATAATAACTAAAATAAACGGGACAAATTATGAGATCTAAATACAGATTTTTAATATCAGCCTTGATTATTAGAAGCCTGAAACACCTGTAATTCCGGAAAATTCAGAGGGAAATCCCCTTGCTGTAATAATCACTCCAAATACAGCGCTCAGAGTTGACCCCCTGATCTTTACTTCAAGAATCGCACAGCTTAAAAAAGGTGAAGTCGGGGAAGTAATTGAAAAATCCAGTGAAAAAAAACCTGTCGCAGGTACAGTTGATTTCTGGTATAAAATCAGGCTGAGCAACGGAATATCTGGGTGGGTGTACGGCAGCAATATAAATATTCTTAAAGATTCCAACCGGGATAATGTTGAATCCTATCTAAGCCAATTCTGGGAGAAAGAGACAGAGGAGCTGAGTAGTGCTCTTCACGGCAGATGGTGGAGCGTCAACAGATTCAATGATTTCACCAGTCATGTAATTGAAATTTATAAAGACGGCAAATATAAATCATATATTAAAGGGAACGCAAAAAAGTTCGAAGGGGACTATAACTTTGACTTTAACAACAGTAAGATTATCTTCTTAAATGGAACAACATTTGAAGGTGACCTGAATTATACACGTAGAGGAGATGAATTTACTCTGTCACGTGAAGATGAAAAAAATGAGATCAAATTTAAAAAAATAAATGTGAATCCTGAATCAGAAGATGAAGTGGAACAAAAGACTCTTCAGAAAAACGATGAAGGCACTGATAATGTAAAGAAGGAAAATGAAGGTTAGAATAAACAAATATCTTACACTCTGCGGCCTGGGTTCCCGGAGAAAAGTTGAAGAACTGATCCTCTCCGGTGATGTAAGGGTAAACGGAACTGTCGTCAAAGATCTGTCCACTATTATAGATAGCGAAAATGATACCGTAAAGTACATGGGCGAAAAGCTCAAAACGATAAACACATCGTATTATCTTATGGTTAATAAACCCAAAGGATACATAACAACTCTAAGCGATGAAAAAGGGAGAGTCACTGTTATGACACTTCTCCCTGAAAAGTATAAAAGATCAGGCGTCGTTCCCATAGGGCGACTCGACAAGGATACAGAGGGGCTGCTGCTCTTTACCAATGATGGTGACCTTGCCCATAAACTTACAGGCCCGTCGTTCAAAGTAAAAAAAGAATACCTGGTTCAGCTTGATAAGCCCCTTGAAGAAGAAGACAGATTAATTATTGAAAAGGGTTATTTTGTTCATCAGATTAAAACCAAAACATTACCGGCAACGATAACTGTTACCGAAAGGTCACGGTTATTTGTAAAAGTACTGATAGTGGAAGGGAAAAAAAGACAGATCCGTTATTCGTTTAAGAATCTGGGATACAATGTCTTAAAACTGAAAAGAACCGGTTACGGTCCTCTGACGCTTGGAAGGTTAACCAAAGGCGACCATAGAGTCCTGAAAGCTGCAGAGGTAAAGCTGCTTAAAAAATCAATTTCTGAATCGTAAGAACCCGATTCATTTTTACACTTTGCTGACACAGATCATGTCATACCCGCTCAGGCGGGTATTCATTTTTTCAAAACTTAAAAACAATTACATCATCCCCATAATCACAGGGATGATATAATTAGTCAATATTGACATCAATCGAACAGCAAATCTTAACCTATCGCCAGATTACCCTTTTCACCTGTTCTTATTCGAATACACTCCGCCATATCAAAAATGAATATTTTACCATCTCCGATATCACCTTCAGGAGCAGCTTTCATTATAGCAGCAATAGCTTTGTCAAGATACTCATCATTAACAGCTATCTCCAGTTTAACCTTGCGGAGAAGATTGTCCACCTCGGTTACACCCCTGTAAACCTCCGTTACTCCCTTCTGTCTTCCGCATCCAAGTACATCGACAACGGTCATGAGATGAATCTCATTTTTTTCAAGTTCTCTTTTAACCTCCTCCAGTTTATGAGGGCGGATTACTGCGATTATATATTTCATTATATACCTCCATTATTCATAGTTACTTTTAATCAACCAGAGTATAGGCTGACTCGTGGTGTTGAGTAAGATCAAGTCCTATATTCTCATCACGGGCATCTACTCTCATCCCCAGAATAAGATCACAAATCTTATACAGAATATATGTGCCCACTGCCGAGAAGACTATGGCAACCACGACAGTAACAAACTGCACCCACAGCTGATGAGGGTTGCCATAGAAAAGACCATCGGTTCCGCCGATCTCCTTACTTGCAAATAATCCCGTAGCAAGAGCACCCCATATACCGGCAATTCCATGAACACCAAAGACATCAAGTGAGTCATCATACCCCAGTTTTTTCTTTACATAACTTACAAAAATAAAACCGAGCAGACTCCCCCCTGCCCCTATTGCAATGGAAGCCATTGGTGTAACAAAACCTGCAGCAGGTGTAATCGCAACAAGACCTGCCACAATCCCCGTGATTACACCAAGTGCAGTAGGAGTTTTATGAACAAACCAGTCAAGGATCATCCAGGTTACTGCCGCTCCAGCTGCCGCTGTATTTGTATTTAAAAATGCCGAAACTGTCTGCCCTTTAACACCAAGAGCACTTCCGGCATTAAAACCAAACCATCCGAACCAGAGAAATGCCGCACCCAAAACAGCAAATGGGAGATTATGAGGTGAACTTGATGTTCCATTCCCTCTCCTCTTACCTATGAGTATGGAAAAAACAAGTGCCGAAATACCGGCTGTAATATGAATTACCGTACCGCCGGCAAAATCAAGAGCTCCCATGCTAAAGAGCCAGCCCCCCGAAGCCCACACCCAATGAGCCATAGGATCATAAATGAGAGTTGACCACAGTATAGTAAAAAGCAGAAAACCTGAAAATTTTATTCTTTCAGCAAATGCACCGACTATGAGCGCAGGTGTTATTACCGCGAACATCATCTGAAAACAAACAAAAAGCTGATGAGGAATTGTCTGTCCTTCAAGAGGAGCAAGCCCTACCCCATTCAAAAAAGCAAATTCAAGTCCTCCGATTATTCCCCCTTTATCGGGACCGAATGCAAGTGTATATCCGATCAAAACCCACTGAATCGATACTACCGCAAGTATAACCATACACTGCATGAGAACAGATAATATGTTTTTCTTTCTGACAAGGCCCCCGTAGAAAAACCCGAGAGTCGGTGTCATCATCATTACCAGAGCTGTTGCAATAAGCATCCAGACTGTATCAGCCGCATTAATCATTTAAATCCTCCAGCAGAATAATAATTTTTATAACCCTATGTAATTCCCGGGTTTACGAAAGGTCAACCTGTTGGATTATCAAAGCCGATATTCATGCTATATTTAACCGCGATGTAACAAAAAACACCATATCCCGATTTATCGCATAACACATAACGGGCGAATGTTACGGCCGGATTAAGATTTAACATATAATTAATATTCACCGTCATTTGCACACACAATTGATTACATTATCTCTTTCTGCACATGACTGACATTCAGAACAGTCAATATGCCGATTTATTTTTTAGAGGAATTTCTATCCGTTTCTTGTCAATTCTCCCGAATGTTTAAAATTTTTCAAATCTATACACCGGTTTCATCAGAATAGTATAATCGATTTGCCATCAAAGCCATTTGATAAAATATCAGTATTTTTAATCTCAATTCAAAATTCCCGTTTTTTAGAGTATTACAAAATATCTTGCCGAAATCTGCTTTTACTAGCGGTATATTTAATTAACTAACAGTAAAATAAATAATTGACGGGTTTTTACATTTACTTCAAAAACAGTCCATTCATCCGGTTATAAAAAGATTACGCATCCATCATCAAGGGGGCAAATATGTCTACACTCACAACATTAGATTACAGATTATTTCATAAATACAGCAACGATGATGCTTTCACTAAAAGCTTCGCAAAATTTCTTTTTTTTGTTTCTTTTTTCTTTTTCATCTTAATGTCCATATTATTCATCATTTATACAAAAAAAATCGGTTTATTGCATTCTTTCTTCTCAACCGGCACA
>PGXT01000114.1:0-8005 GCA_002839285.1 Spirochaetae bacterium HGW-Spirochaetae-5
TGCTATGACAATAGACTTCCACACGCATATTTTTCCCCGGGATGTTATAGTCTCCCGGGATTTCTATATGAATGATCCCGGTTTTAAACTATTATACTCTTCAGAGAAATCTGTAATAATAGATCATTCAGGGCTTGGCGAATATATTTTATCGGGTAAGCTGTCAGGTGCTGCGGCGATGTCGTTCCCCTGGGCAGTAGAAAAGCATTGTCTCCAGCAGAATGATTACATGGCTTCCATTGCAGAGAAAAATAATATCTTCCCTTTTGGAATGATTCCTCTCAGTAGTTCAAAGAGTGTAAGAGCATACGCCGGAGAGATAAAGAGTCGGGGACTCTATGGCATAGGCGAGATAGCTTTTTACAATGGCGGGATGACAGAGAGCAATACTAAATATCTCCGTGAAGTTCTTGAGGCATCTATTGAGTTTTCTCTTCCTGTCTGTCTGCATCTCAATGAACCTGTGGGTCATCAATATCCCGGGAAGTATGATCCGTCACTTTCAATTGTTTATGAATTAATAAAGTCTGTCCCCGACGCGGTGATTATTCTTTCTCACTGGGGCGGGGGGATGCTGTTTTACGAACTTATGCCGGAGGTACATGAAACGTTGAAAAATGTTCATTACGATACCGCCGCATCTCCATATTTATACCGCAGCGAAATATACAGCACAGCGCTGAAAATTATCGGAGCGGAAAAGATAATTTTCGGAAGCGATTATCCTCTTCTGGGCGTGGAGAGATATATGAACTCAATTGAGAGTGAAATCATTTCACCGGAAGACAGAGATAAAGTTTTTTACGGGAATGCGAAGAGAATTTTAAAGATTTGAAATTTATCAGAAATTAAATTTTTTTGATATAAAGAAAGTTAATCGTTCAGGATTCTTTCATCCATCAACTCAGGAATTATAATCTCCGTAAAAATTCTTACAGATTCTTTATAAAAAATTCCGTAACCAGTTTCTCCGCTTTTTCAGGGTCGGACTGCCATGCCTCTGCGTGTTTATCACAGTCGGTGGTCCATGTCTGCTTCGGTTCCTTTGCAGCTTTAAACATCCGTAAACCATGGCTATATCCTATGTAATTATCTCTGCTGCAGTGTATAAGGAATACCGGTCTGGGTGATATCTCTCCAATAATATTTTCATTGTTCATCTGGTTGAGGTCAACACCTGCACGAATTTCAAAAAAGAGTATTGCAGTGTTAAGGATGGGAAATTTAGGAAGACCGAAATCTCTTGTCAGCATATCACCAAACTGATCTTGCAGATTAGCTAGTGATGCTTCAAAGACTCCTGCCTTAATTCTTTTATCAAGAGCCATTGCAGGTATAGATGAGGATGATCCCATCGATACTCCGAATACCCCGATAGATTTCATACCTTTCTGTTTTTCAGCAAAGTCAACTGCGGCAATGACATCGTATCTTTCATAATATCCCATGCTGGTAATGTCCTTAGTGCTCTGACCGCTGTTTCTAAGATCGAAGGTGAGTATATTAAATCCCGCTTTATGCAGAGTTTTGAACCAGCGGGCGCCTTCGTAGCGGTTTGCTCCATGTCCATGGACAGTGATTACAATTTTTTTTGATCCTTTAACGGGGATAAACCATCCTTTGAGATTATACTTCCTCTGAGAGATAAAAGATACATTTTCAAATTCAAGTCCCAGATCTTTTTTCGGGTCATTGCAGTAGACAAAATGGTCAGCAGAACATTTCAGTTTATCAGGCTTAGGCGGATGCATAACCTTTTCAGAAAAATACCATCCTGCAGCTGATAGAATACCGGCAACTAAAACTGCGGTAATTATTGATGATGTTATAATAAACTTTTTCATTTTCTACCTGCTTATGTATTATATACAGTTTTACTTAAACTCTTTTTGCAGCAACGTCAAACATTTTGCCGATTATTAGATTATTATATACATGATTTACTTTTTTTCTGATCTCCGGGCTTTTTTTCTTATTTTAAGTCTCTCCTTTGCTTCATTATTCCGTCTTCTGTCTTCATCATTTTCAAGAATAAGAGGGGGGACTTTTCTGGGTTTTAATTCGTTGTCAAGCGCAACAAATGTAAGATATGCAAATGCCACAGGACGGATTTTACCTGTTATAAAATTTTCCGCATCGACCTTTACTCCTATCTCCATGGAGGTATTACCGGTATAATTAATGCTTGCCTTAATACGGAGCAGGTCTCCCACAAATCCCGGGTTAATAAAATCCAACCTGTCGATCGACGCAGTTACAACATTCCCCGATGTATGACGTGCTGCTACTATACTTGCAGTGTTATCGATAAGCTTCATGATAACTCCGCCATGAACATTCCCCGCAATATTTGTATCCTGTGTTGTCATCTGCTGAACCAGTTCTATGGTGCTTTCGCTTATTTTTCTCCCTTTCATTTCCATCTCCAGTAATTATTATTTTGTATATATACAAAATTAGTATATTTTATGATAATGAATAGTTTTCAGTAATAATCTACGAATTTATTCAAGTATAAAAAATCACATTTATTTTTACAGTCGAATGCGGCTTAATACTTCATTGTCCATTCCACTGAACCGGTATTTTCTTCAGATGCAATAAAATTTTCTGAATATCAAAAAAGATAAAGAAGTTGACTTACTTAGCGACAGCAAATTTAAAACAATCTGGAACCTTACAGTTATTTTTGCGGTTCTGACCTTTTCATTTGTTTTTTCATACCGGTTTACTTTTCAGATTTATAAAATTGACATGCTCTACTGGACTCTCCTTTTTATCTTTGCTCTTGACGTGCTGGTTAATTTTAACTCATCGGTTAAAATTAAGCATAGTGTAACTACTGACCGGAAGACCATAGCTGTCAAATACCTGAAAGGCTGGTTTACCGTCGATTTTATTACAGCATTCCCTTTTGACGTTGTTCTGCTGACTATATTCGGATTGCCCGATGAGCATACCGGACGGCATTTTTATTTTCTTATACTGCAGATTATCACACTTACCAAACTTTTAAAAATAAAAAAGATAACAAAAGAGCTGCAGGAGTATCTGCGCATAAATCCGGGAGTAATGCGCCTTATGGTGTTTGCTTTCTGGTTTACACAGGCGGTGCATTATATATCCCTTGGATGGATTGTCATAGGCGCATCAGAAGCTGCCCGTGTTCCCATTGACCAGTATATCCGGGCCCTTTACTGGTGCGTAACAACCGTGGCGACAATAGGTTACGGTGATTATCATCCGGACCACGACAGCAATATCCAGATTATATTTACCATTGTTGTTCAGATTTTCGGAGTAGGGATGTACGGCTACATAATAGGTAACGTTTCGGGATTGATTGCGAATCTTGATGTGGCACGGGCAGACTTTATTAAAAAGATAGAATCTGTAAGAGTATATCTTAACAGCAAGAAAGTTCCAAAAGATCTTCAGGAGAAAATTCTCAGCTATTATCATTACCTCTGGGATGAAAAGAAAAATGTTTCGGATGAAAATCCCTTATCAGATCTCCCCATAAGCCTTTCGCTTGAAGTAATGATCTACCTTAATCGTGATATGCTGATGAAAGTGGACCTGTTTAAAAATTCGCAGGATCTTTTTGTCCGTGAGGCAATACAGATGCTCAAGCCGCTTATTTATCTGCCGGATGATTATATAATAAGGCAGGGTGAATACGGCGATTGCATGTTTTTCTTAAGCAGCGGCGACATTGAGGTTCTTGTGGATGATAAACAGGTGGCAAAATTAGGACCCGGGTCAACATTCGGTGAAACGTCACTGCTGGCGGGCGAAAAAAGAAACGCCAGTATTTACACGCTGACCCACTGCGAGGTTTACAGGCTGTCAAAATCAGATTTTGATAATCTGCGGTCCCGTTTCCCTGATTTTAATGATGAGATAGAGGAGATCTCCCGGCAGAGAGGCATAGATTGAGAGGGTGACCGAGAGCGATGTGCTGTGGTTCGACAGGCTCACCAACCGATGCCGAAGTAGCCGGGAGATTTTTCTGTTTTATTGTACTATTAATCCCATACCAGAGATGTAGCTTTAAATATCAGATAGACTTTTTTCCCGGGAATAATATTCATTTTTACCGCAGAAGTTTCAGTAATGTAGCAGCTGATAATCCGCCCCGATACTTCAGTCTCAACTCTTATCCTACCGGAATTACCTTCTGCTGCAAGAAGGTTTACTCTGGCTTCAAGATGATTAACAGCTGATGTGCCTGTAAGTTTTTTTTCAGATAAAATAATATCATGAGGATGAAGAATAGCCGGAGCATTGCAGTCTGAGGGTTCTGATGAGTAGATTTTTGCACCTTCGGGCAGAGTTGTATGCCAGAGATTATTTTTCTCTTCGATCCATGGGCCGGGTATAAGATTTGCATTGCCCGATCCGGCCAGTTTTCCGTTGTAAAGCTTCCATATGTGATCGGTAACACTATTGAGCCATGTGAGGTCGTGGCTGGATATAATAAGTGTCGTGGAGTGTTCCTCTCTTGTCCACTTGACCGCGTTGATTATTGCCCGTGAACTTTCAGTGTCAACATTTGCAACCGGTTCATCGAGCAGAAGAGCTTCCGGTTTGAGAATAAGCCTTGATGCAAGAGCAACTCTTTTCGCCTCTCCCCCGGAGAGCTCAAACCATTTTCTATGCATGAATTTTATGTGGCTTAAGTTTACTCTCTCCAGCGCTTCAGCACTGCGCTTTTTTATATCTTTGTAGTCATTTTTAACTTTAAGTCCGTAAGATACATTGTCATAAACAGTTCTTTTAAGCAGATAGGGATCCTGCTGCATCATCGTGGCACGGAGGCGGCTGTCCGATGATCCGTTGAAGATAATATTTCCGGTATGAGGTTTTTCCAGAAAAGACATGAGGCGTATCAATGTGCTTTTCCCGCTTCCGTTCGGTCCTGACAGTCCAACTGCTGATCCGCGCTCTATTTTAAGCTCCGGTATCCTTAGGGTAAACTCACCGTAAGAGTGTTCTATTCCGGAAATTTCATACAGGTAATTATTCTTGATCATATTGTTATTTACGCTCTTTTCCTGAAAAATATCAGCGCCCAGTTTACCGCAAAACTGATCAGCAGCAGAACTATTCCAAGGGCAATCCCCATGGCAAATTCTCCCTTTCCGGTTTCAAGTGTAATAGCTGTAGTGATAGTTCTTGTGTGCCACTTTATGTTTCCGCCTACCATCATCGAGACTCCCACTTCAGATATTGCCCTTCCATAGGCTGTGGCGGCTGCAGTCATTACTGCAAAGCGTGATTCATATAGTGTGCTTAAGAGAATTCTTCTTGGACTTGCACCCAGGGTAATCAGTGTGCTTTTTAATCGTTCATCAAGGCTCTCTATACCCGAGGCAGTGAGAGAGATAACAACTGGAATTACAAGTATGATCTGTCCGACAATAATGCCCGATGTCTGAAAGAGAAGATTTAAATCGCCAAGGGGACCCTTTTTTGTAATGAAGGCATAAACCAGAAGCCCGACAATAACTGTGGGGAGAGCTAAAAGAGTATCAACAACTGCCCGTATGTGTCTTTTCCCCGGAAAATTATAATAGCTGAGGGCAAAACCTAAGGGGAGACCTATGATCAGGCTTATTAAAATTGCAAAGGATGAAACCTCGAGCGTTGTAAATATCGCGTCGTATGTTTCCGCATGTCCCTGAAACAGAAGAGTAAAAGCGCTAAAGAATCCTTCAGCTAAAAATTCCATATTGTATGCCCTTGCATGGCCGATTCAGTCAGTTGTTCAGCCTATCCTTAGATGTAATTCGTTAACCTTCCAGCTAAGCCCCCCAACCCCCCCGGAGGGGGACTTTGAACTCTTTCAGTAAAATAATTTTTTACTGTCTTTAAGCCCACCTTTGGGGGGTTGGGGGGCGTTTTGTGAAAATTGGGTATTTTATTATAATGCGAATCAGTCAGAAATTCTGTAAATTACTTTTTAGCGTTTGGAGTAAAAAGCTGTTTTCCTTCAAGTTTAAAGTTTTTAATCAGTTTCTGCCCTTTTGCCGATGCCATCCATTTAATAAACTCTTTTGCGAGATTATTTTTTACATTTGAACATTTTGCAGGATTAACTTCTATAGCTGCATACTGGTTGAACAGATTGTTGTCTTTTTCAACAAGGATAACAAGCGGCGGATTCCCTCTGTTTGTTGCAGAATACTTAATATAGGTTCCACGGTCTGTAATTGTATAACCCTCTTTTTCTGTGGCAACTTTAATAGTTGCAAGCATACCCTGTCCTGTCTGGAGGTACCATGTCTCTTTATCCGGTGTTCCCAATCCTGCAGTTTTCCACAGTTTCAGTTCAAGAGCGTGAGTCCCTGATTTGTCACCGCGGCTTGCAAAATAAGCTTTTTTTGCTGCTATTGTTTTCATCGCTTTTACAACTGTCATTTTTTTAATCCTAGCCGGATCGGTTTTCGGTCCGATAATAACAAAATCGTTATACATAAGTTCTTTTCTATTTAATCCGTTACCATCTGTGATAAGCTTTTTCTCAGCATCGGGATCGTGAACAAGAAGAACGTCAACATCGCAGTTTACCCCCATCTGGATAGCTTTTCCTGTGCCGACTCCGGTCCATCTCAGTTCAATTCCCGTATCTTTTTTAAATTCAGGTGCAAGATAATCGAGAAGACCTGTGTCGTCTGTACTTGTGGTTGTTGCCATCATGAGAATTTTATCCCCTTTTTTATCCGCTGAGTAGACCGATGAGGATAGCATGACAGTCATTAATACTGACAAAATTATGATGTGAATAATAGATTTTTTTTTCATTTTAAAACTCCTTAAAATAGTACGTATAACCGGTTTGTTGAAATTTTTCTCCGCCTCGTTCCTTGTACGGCGGATATAGAATTCACACTTTTTAAAGTATTTATGCTGATAATAAAGTATAAATACTTTATGTCAAGAATGATATGATAAAATTGTCTTAAATTATCTTATAAAATAACAATTTCTAACAATTTCTTAATTATTATTGCATTAGTGCAGTGATCTGATAGATTTTCATTAAAACTTTTTAAACTTACCCTCGGCTACAGTCGCACATAAAATGGGGGATTACGGGGGCAGCGCCTCCGTAATCCCCCATTTAAGGCGTTTGCGGTGCATACGCACCCCCGAAAATAATTTGCTGCCATAGGCCGGAGGTGAGTTCAAAACAACATTTCTTGACAGTAAAACAGGATTGTGAAAAGTATGGATCATAAAATTTAAAAAAAGGAAAAAAATAATGAGCGGAATAACAGCAACATTCAAAACAAGTAAGGGCGAGATTAAAGTTAACCTTTATGCCGATGAGACCCCTGTAACAACGGGAAATTTTGTAAATCTTGTGAATAGAGGATATTACAACGGATTGAAATTTCATAGAGTGATAGAGGATTTTATGATTCAGGGGGGATGTCCTCTGGGAACAGGAACAGGCGGGCCCGGTTACAGATTTGAGGATGAGTGCTCACCAAAACTTCCCCACGACAAGCCGGGGAAACTCTCCATGGCAAATGCGGGACCGGGAACAAACGGCAGCCAGTTTTTCATCACTCATGTACCCACAGCATGGCTTAACGGTAAGCATACAGTTTTCGGATCAGTTGTAAGTGATGAAGATCAGAAAGTTGTCAACAGCATTAAGCAGGGTGACATTATCGAATCGATAACAATAGAAGGTGACACAACAGCTCTTCTGGAAAAAGTTGCAGACAGAATAAAAGAGTGGAACGCTGTACTGGATAAATAACAGTTTTCTTTCATCTCCTTCTCTGGCCAGCGGCCAGAGGGGGCGTTACTCCTTATACTCCGCAACCAGCAGAGCAAAATCATCTTCAATAATATTTCCCTTTGGTATAAATATATTATCATAAATTTTCTGACATAATTTTTCCGGGGAGAGGGTGAAATTATCTGAGAGCATTTTTATAAAATTATCTTCTCCAATCATTTTTCCTGAAGATTCTATTACTTCAAAAAC
>PGXT01000114.1:8024-17334 GCA_002839285.1 Spirochaetae bacterium HGW-Spirochaetae-5
CATGGGGGGATGGCCGGCGCATGCCGAGGTTATTACTCCGCTTTTCAGGTCTATGCAGCACATAAATGCTGTTATAAAATTATCTCCGATCTTCCCCTTCAGCAGATTTCTGATCTCTACAAATGCCCGGGCCGGATGAAGAATAAACTTCCCCCATGAATGGAGAGACATCTTCACCATTGAGGCGATCATTGCGGAGGATGAACCATGTCCTGATACATCACAGATAAAAATTCCGAATTCATTCATCCCTTCTCTGTAATGGATATCGATGAAGTCTCCACCCACACCCATAATCGGTTCGTATTTAAATGCAACATCAAGTTTTTTCAGGTGGGGTATGTTGGAAGGGAGCAGCGCCAGCTGGATTTTTCTTGCCAGCTGAATATCGCTCTCCATATCGGCTTTCTGCATTTCTATCAGCGCAGTTCTCTCTTCAACTATTTTTTCAAGGTTATCTTTTATATCAGAAAGATTCTGATACATAACTGAATTGGCAAGAGCTATAGTGGCGTACGAACTTATATTCCGTATAAACCGGACTTCACTCTCTTTAAGCCGTATGTGGTCGGTTTTTTCTGAAAGCGTCAGAACGGCTATAAGTTCATTCTGGTGTATCAGAGGAATAATATACTCACTTCTTGATGTGAGGAATAACGGGATTAATGTGAGCGAACTGCAGTCTGTTCTCTCATCCGATTCGATAAGGCTTTTTTCGAAGAAGGTGCCCATCAATAATATCTGTTCCGATTTGATGTCAATATCAATCAATTTTCCCCATGCGTCTGTATAATTTCCGGAGTAGCTTCTTCGAATATAGAGTGAGGCATACTTAATGCTAAGAGATTTCCGGAGCATTGTAATCATCTGGTGAACAAGTTCATCAAGATTTTTAAGCATGGCCAGGTCTCTGATAAAACTTTTTTCCATTTTTGCCAGGTTGAAGTTGTGTTTATTGAACAGCTGATTTATTAAGGGTTGAATTTTAATGAAGTAGTAATAATTTATAAAAAACCATAGGAGAAAAAAAACAGCAAGAGTAAATGAAGAGAGGCTGTTAAAATAGTTTTTTAATAGAATAAATATAAAAAAATTCGGAATTGAAATCATCGAAGATAGGGCAAGCCAGAAAAAAGTTACGTGCAGAACACTGCTTATTCTCACCAGCCTGTATCTTAAAACGCCATATGTCATAATACCCAGAGGGATGAAAATAAGGTTACTCAACGGATAGAAGTCGTATCCGAACATTGCCGGTGCATTGGTGAATGTCAGTAAGGCGCAGATAAAATATGAAGTAAAAAGATAATAATATTTAAGTTTTATAACATGGTTGGTTTCAGAAAATATTTCAGTAATAAAAAGTCTGAGTATATATAGAGTTGATAATAATGCATACAGGGAAAAGGCATTAAAAGCTAGCCCCCCCTTTGCTATCATTCCCCATTTGTAAGTATGAAATCCGTAAAAATAGTGAGGTGTATGAACAAAAAACAAAAGGGTAAAACTTACGGCAAAACATGCTGTTATTATTGATTTATTAACTTTATTGATTATTACCTGAAAAAATAAAACAGAAACCACCGGCATAAATACAAAGAGAGAGTGAATGATTCTTTCGAATCTCATAATTTTATCAGGATCAGTTTCAATATTGTGGTAGATGAATGGGTAAGACAGAAGAGTCCACCAGAAACAGATGAGGACCAGAAGCATGTTCTCTTTTTTGAACTTTCCCCATATAAGTGAAACAATTCCAAGCGAATATCCTGTTATAAGGCATAACAGCGGAGGGATTATATATGGAGATATTCCTTTCATGGAGTAGATGGTCTGTTATTTTTTTTATAAAGTCAAGTTTTAAATATCAGCGTTATTAATCTGATTATTAATCGGGTGTAAAATTATTCCTGACTTTAATTCCCGTGCTCTGAATATAAAATGCCGCTTACAGAATTGAAAGGGGGTATTTTATATTCAGATTATCTGAAGAATAAGTGCATCGGAAATAATCCGATATTAATTTTAATTGCTGTGTTGTCTTATAAGATAATTGACATCTTATATCCCGGGGAAACATCTGGATTCAGTAAATAACAATCTCATCCGGAGAAAAAAATGAATACCCCGGTTTCGTCAGAAAAGAAAACAAGTGCTGCTGGAATTCTTTATACACTTTCTGCTTTTATAACATGGGGTTTACTACCGGGTTACTGGAAAATGCTTAAATCCGTGCCCTCCGATGAGATTGTTTTTCACAGGATTATATGGACATTTATTGTATCGCTTCTGCTTGTTTTACTTACAGGCAGGATCAGGTCTTTTACGGAAATATTAAAAAGCAGAAAACTTCGTATCATTGTTATCCTTTCTTCGATGACAATAGCCAGTAACTGGCTCATATACGTTTACGCCGTTAATACCGGGAGGATTGTCGAGGCGAGTCTGGGGTATTTTATCAATCCTCTTGTTAACGTTTTTCTTGGAATGGTTGTTCTGAAAGAGAGATTAAAACCCGTACAGATGACAGCTATTCTTCTTGCCGCGGCTGCTGTTTTATATATGGCGTTTGACTTTGGCAGTTTTCCATGGATAGCTCTTTCGCTTGCTTTCAGTTTCGGATTATACGGTCTTATAAAAAAAATCGGAAATCTTGATTCAATTGCCTCTCTGGGTGCAGAGACGCTTTTTCTTTTTCCCTTTGCGGCATCTTTTGTAATTTTCAAAGAATATAGCGGCGCTGGCGCAATGACGGTTTCGTCACTTAATATTATTATTTTACTGGCAGGGACAGGTATCGTGTCGGCTGTTCCTCTTTTCTGGTTTGCTCATGGTGCGAAGATGATACCCCTTTCCAGTGTGGGCTTCCTGCAGTATGTATCTCCATCGATAATGCTTCTTATCGGTGTTATCGTTTACGGGGAGAGCTTCACTTTAACTCATAAAGTCAGCTTCTCGCTGATCTGGTTTGCTCTGATTCTCTATACGGGATCGGCTTTAATTGAAAAAAGAAGTACAGTTCATCCGGCGTAAATTCTGTTTCTTCCATTCTCTTTTGCCCTGTAGAGGGCCGAATCGGCACGTTGAAGTACGTCATCTATACTCAGATCGTTTTTTGATGAGGGGGATACTCCAATACTGATGGTTATCTTTATTCCGGTGTCTTTATGGTTTATTTCCATATCATCAATGCGTTTACGAAGCCGGTCGCCGATAATCATTGCGGCGCCAATTTCAGTCTCGGGCAGTATTACCGCAAACTCTTCCCCCCCTATTCTCCCTATAATATCTGAAAGACGCAGGCTTAATTTCATTGAGTCTGAAACCTTGCGCAGGACCGAATCTCCCGCCTGGTGTCCGTAAGTGTCATTTATATTTTTAAAATAATCCAGATCTATCATAAGTACGGTAAAAACAGATTCGTACCTTTTGGTTCTTTCATATTCATGAAGAAGTCTCCCCATGAAATATCTTCTATTAACAAGACCGGTTAGTTCATCGGTTATTGCCAGGCGTAAAAGTTTTTCTTTTGCTCTTTTAAGTTCAACATGTGTTTTAGTTCTCGCAAGGAGTTCCCTGTGCCTGAAAGGTTTAGTTATAAAATCAACAGCTCCGCTGTCAAAACCGTTTATTATACTTTTTTCATCATCCATTGCGCTGAGAAATATTATAGGCGTGTCTTTTATCTTGGGATTATTTTTCATGACTCTGCAGAACTCAAATCCGTCTATGCCGGGCATGACAATATCCAGGAGTATCAAATCGGGTAAGTTGGTATTTACAAATTCAATAGCGCTTTCGCCATCAGTGCAGACGGCGGTATCAAAGCCCCCTTTGTTTAATAATCTTTCACATAGTCTGCCATTGACTGAACTGTCTTCAACGATTAGAATTAATGGTTTTGAATCATCCAAAATCGGCTCCTTTATCTCTCTGATTATAATTATAAGGGCAAGGTCAAACAATGGCAATAATTATTTTTTGTTTTTGAATTTAATAATGCGGCGGATATTGCTAAATATTATAGCTTGACCTTTTGAATTATAGCGGGCTATAGTTGATTTTTATTCTTGAATAGTTCTCTCCATCTGTTTATGGAAGAGATAGTGCGGGTGAAAAATGAAAATAATTGTCGGCCATACCAACATGGATCTTGACTGCATCGGGTCTATTGTTCTTGCGAAGTATCTTTATCCGGATCATATACCTGTAATGAGCAGACTTATACATCCTGCCGCAAAAAATCTTGTAAATTTATATCAATATCATCTCAATTTCAAACCTGTTGATGAACTTAAAGAGGAGAATGTTGAAAGAGTTGTTATAGTCGACACCAGATCATATTCCAGGGTTAAAGAATATTTTGAAGTAATAGGGCGCGATGGTAAAGAGATTGTAATATATGATCATCACGCTGCCGATTCCTGTGACTTTGAAGGCGCCGAGGTGCACGAAGGGGATTACGGTTCAAATACAACAATGATCGGGCTGGAGCTTATTAAAAACAGAGTGGCAGTATCACCCAAGGATGCCACAATAGCCCTGACGGGAATTTATGCCGACACTGGAAATTTTACTCATGATAATGTCCGGGAGGATGATTTCCGTGTGTCATCATATCTTCTGAAGCATTACGCCGATATAAAACTGGTCAATAATTTTCTGAAATCACTCAAAGAGGATTATCAGGTCTCTCTTTTTCATGATATTATGAATACACTTGTATGGCAGGACATAAACGGACATCAGATTGTATTCAGTTACTACTCTATGGAGAAACAGGCGGCCGGGCTCGCGGCAGTTGTTGAAGAGATATTCAACATAGAAAAACCTGATGCTATATTCGGGGTATTTCATTTTGAAAAGAACGATAATACCGTGATTATAGGGCGTAGCGGAAAAAATGTAATTGATCTTATAGAAATATTAAAACCATTCGGAGGGGGCGGGCATGCTAAAGCCGCTTCAGCACTTATCAAACAGGGTGAAGGGAGAGAGGTTTTCAGAAATCTTCTTGATACTCTATCCAGACAGCTTCAGCATGCCATAACTGCTGAGGATATGATGACAAAGGATGTTATTACAATAAAGGATTCATGGACACTTAAAGAGGCTTCTATCTATTTCGAAGAGATGGACCTTTCGGGTACACCGGTACTTAATGATAAAGGTGATCTATGCGGGATGTTAACTCTCCGGGATATAATGAAGGGGAGAAAACAGAATCAGATGAATTCGCCGGTAAAAGCGTATATGAGGACTAAGTTAATTACCTGCAGCCCCGGTGCTAATATGAGGGAGATTGAAAATTATCTTTTTATAAACAGCATAGGTCATCTTCCGGTAATTGATAATGGCAGACTTCTTGGAATAATAACCAGAGCTGATCTTCTCAATTACTTGAAAATTATCTGATTTTTTAAAATGGATTTTTTAATACCCGCCGGATGGCGGGTATCACTTTTATATCATTAAACAGTCTCTTCCGCTTTTTTAAGAAGATCTTTGGCGCTATTTAGAATATTATGCGAAGATGCAGCAAGTTCAGCTATTTCACTGACCATTTCACTTACAATTTCATTAAGATTTTCCAGAGCATTGCTTGTATTTTCGATGGCATTTTTCTGCTCATCAGTGCCCTCCCCTATAGAACGGGCAAGGTCAATGTTGGTCTCCATCTGTTTGATTATTGAGTTGATATACTTCTCTTCAACCATAAGTGAATCCTGAAGAATCTTTATATTGTCCGTGCTTCCAGACATGGCATTAATCATCTCTTTGATCATTGATGAGGAATCCTTGATTACATCAACACCTTTCTTTGTAACAGAGTTGTTCAGAGAGAGAACTTTTTCGATCTCTTTTATACTTTCAGTTGTAAGAAATGCCAGTTTACCGATTTCATCGGCAACAACGGCAAAACCTTTTCCGTGATCTCCGGCTCTCGCTGCTTCGATACTCGCGTTAAGGGATAACAGATTTATTTTATCAGCAATATCAACAATAATAGAAATTGTTTCAGCGATTTTACCGCTCTGTGTGGCGATTGTATTCATCGTTGTTTCAACTTCCTGAAGCTTGGTGTTTGCTTCGTTAGTTCGTTCTGAAATTCCATGAAGTCCTGAATAAGTAGAGTTGAGATTTTCTTTGGTTTCATTTTTTATAGTTTTGAAATCCCCTACAATATCATCCATCCGGACGTTACCTTCAATCTGATCCAGCGTTGTGTTATGTATGCTTTCAGATGATCCGCGGAGTTCTTCCAGAGTCGCCGATATCTCTTCAAAGGTCGCCGCCTGGCTCTGCATTCTGTCATTAAACCTTACAACAAGGGCATTCTGGGAATCCACTTCGCTGAGAAGTGTTGCCACGCTCTCCTTGGTTTCGACGTTCATCTCCTTCATCTGCTCAATTCTTTTTTCTATTTCAGCTGTTTGTATAGTTGTCCTCTGTTCGAATGTATTTACAATTCTTATCCATCTGAAAGCAACATAGCCGAAAAGAAACATGGATACAATCATAAAAACTTCCCTTGTTGGTATTACTCCAAGGTAGGGTTGTCCATCAACCACCATATCCCATGAATATTCGGCACCTTCACTGAGGGCCATATATAAAATCAGAGACCACAATGAGATGGTAAAACAAATGTTAAATATAAACAGTTTTTCTCTCAGGAAGAGGCATGTAAAAAATGCCAGGAGCAGCAGCAGCATTGAGCTGTTGTATGATTGAAGAGTAAAAGTCCAGCCGAAAGTCGTGGCATATTTAAGCTTCGCAATAATAGGCATTAATACTGTTAGAATTGAAATAATCCATGGTATAACCAGTGAGTCTTTTTTATTTTTTTTCAGCCGGAAGAAAATAAATGCGAGAATAACTGTAATTATAGAACCAACAAGACCGGGGAGTATTTCAGCAAATGGTACACGGCTGAAAATCTGGAAGCCTATACCGACAAGCATAGTAAGAGTTAATGCTGTGAGATATGCAAAAGCGGTTCGTATATGTAATGCTTCTCGGGCTGTGTAACGCACATTATTCATAATTCCTCTCATTTAAGACAAGTGCCTGTATATATATTCGGCGTTAAAAGTATATAGATTAAGTTACATGTTAATATAATTTACTTATTAAATATGTAAAGCAAAATTATGCTGTAAATTATTCCGGTTATTTGGAGTTAAAATGTTCATGGAAAAAGATAAAAAAATACAGCCCGGGGTGGGCTGTTTAAAGTTTGCCGGTTCTTTTTATGAGGATTTGATTGAGTCATACAGAAGATTCTACAACCTTGTATGATCAGTGTGTTGTACTTAAATAAACAATTAAATACCAAAAAGTCAATAGCCGTTAAGCTTTTTTTTAAAAAAATATTATAGTCACTAAGTTTATATGACTTTTTTCATCAAAAATTTATAATAAAATTCAGCTATAAACTGGTAAAACAGTGATTAATGTTGGTTAAATATGTCAAATAAATTATAATGTAAACGGTGTTATTTTTATAGAAATACTGTTCTTTTGCTGGTAATAAGGTTTTTAAATTTTAACAAACAATAGTTTTATCCATTTTGATGTAATGATACTCTATTTTTACCCTGTGGGGCGGATGTATATATTCATTCATTTTATACTAAAATATATATTGATATTAAATCTTGGTTTTATATTTTATTTTATAATAATTGCATGTTGATTTAATGAAAATGGGAGAATTATTTACCGGGAAGGGGAATAATTAAAGTCTCTGCATTTTCATAAAATTATATTTACTTGTTTTATAAATATTTTAAAAGTAGAATATCACTTTGTTGTTGTATATTTAGATTCAGTAGTAATTCTGAATTTTTTCTAATAGAAAATCTATTATATTCCCGCCACTGAGGGCGGAAAAATAGAATTGTTTAGTTAATAAAAATTTCAGCCAAAGTTATCCAAAAGGGAATATGAGTATGATATTAAGAATGTTAAAAATACTGTTTTTTCTAGTGTTAATGTCCGGAAACCTTTACTCAGAGGCTTTTTTTGCCGGTAGTGTAACTTCTGTAAATAGCGACAGCGGCTTTAATGCTCTGCGGAACCCTGCATTGATGCTGGGATGTTTTTTTTATATACTCACGATGTTTATAATGATGGTTCTGCAAATATTGATAATCCTTTAATTGCAGATGCAGAGATTGATTTTGACTCCGATGAAAAATTTAACGGTAATATTTCAATATCGTATGTTAACCGTTTTATTGGCGGAGCATTCGGTTTTGGAATAAGGAAACCTGAAGGAACAGATCAGCTGCTTTCGAGTGAAAGCAGTTTCAGTATGAGAGGGATTTATATTCCCGGTTTTATTCCTGTGAAAAATGAAACAATTGAAAAGAAAAATGCATTTGCGCTATCTACAGTTTTTTCATATTCAAAGGACTTTGGCAGAAATGAGTATGTTGGTTTACAGTTTGAAACCGGTTATTCCGATTCAACGGTTAAAAAAGAAAAGTCCGGTACCGGGGGTTCAATTGTAGATTATGATATGGAAATTTCAACAAGGGATTTGATAGGCAATCTTAATTGCGGATATAATTATAAATGGGATGATTTTGAGTTCGGTGCAATTATTAAATTTGGTGAGTATAAATACCGCAAACAGGAATACTCCTATAGTGATAATATATTAGCCGGAAATAATAAGGATGATGATGTGTCTCCTTATCTTTTTAAAAGCAAGGGTATAGAGTATACATTGGGTATGGGGTATCGTATATCACACAATCTGACATTTGATTTTGAGATAACTGCCGGTCTGCCGTTTGACAAGAAGAATAAAAAGCTGAAAGATGATGACAATGGGGTAATGGCAAGTGAAAATAGTAGAGAATATGTAAACTATACTGCCGGTGCAGCAGGGGGATTTAATTATAAATTCAGCAAGGATTTAAAAATCGGATTAGGCGGGAATGCAGGTATTTATAGTGCTGATGTAACAGATCATGAACATCTGAAAATAGAGGAGTTTACTTATAACGTTTACAGTTTATTGACTGGTGCAGAATATTCACCTGTAGAAGGAATAAATATTATTTTAGGCACCAGTCTTTATTATCTGATGTTAAATAAGAAATCGGAATCCGGATCTCAATCGATTAAGATTGAAATCCAGACTCTTTATCTGAATGCTCTTGCGGGAGTATCAATGTATTACTAAAAATACTCCGGAAGAATGGCGCTTAATTTTTTAGTCTGATCTATATTTCTTTTTTCCGGTGCTGTAATAACCGCGAATTTCGAAGCTTCCTTACATCCGCAGGTTCTCTCT
>PGXT01000288.1 GCA_002839285.1 Spirochaetae bacterium HGW-Spirochaetae-5
CACTAGTGGGCATTATAAATTAAAATACGTTCTTTGAAATTCTTTGTACATCGCAGTTGTAGGTTTTTTTTATAGCGTGACGATTTGAATTGAAAAGTTAGAATTTTGCTGAAAAAACAGCAAAATCAATGAATCAAGGCAAATATATTTTCTCGCAACTTACAGATTTTTTACCCCAAAGGGTATTTGATAGTATCGTTTTGAAACACGATGGTAATAAATATGTAAGGAGTTTTACTTGTTGGAATCAAATGCTTTGCATGGTATTTGGCCAATTGACTTGCAGAGATAGCATGCGGGATTTAATACTTAGCTTAGAAGCACATAAACCAAAATATTATCATCTGGGATTTGGAGCCACTCTATCAAGGCGCAACCTTGGCACAGCCAACGAAAACCGCAGTTATAAAATCTTTGAGGAGTTTGCCTATATTTTAATTAAGGAGGCTAGACAAAGTTGTTATAAAAACGATTTCGAACTTAAGATTGA
Organism: Spirochaetae bacterium HGW-Spirochaetae-5; assembly: GCA_002839285.1. GTDB lineage: Bacteria > Spirochaetota > UBA4802 > UBA4802 > UBA5550 > WRGT01. The sequence continues at coordinate 491 of PGXT01000288.1, forward strand.
CGGAAATGTTTATGCATTGGATTCTACCACCATAGACCTTTGTTTAAGTGTATTCTGGTGGGCGGAGTTCCGTAAAACTAAAGCAGGTATTAAACTTCACACACTTTTTGATGTGAAGACTTCCATTCCAAGCTTTTTACATATCACCAATGCCAAGGTTCACGATGTCAACATCCTAGATATCATTCCCTATGAAATTGGGAGTTTTTACGTTGTTGATAAAGCATACATTGACTTCGGCCGGTTATATAGACTGCATTCCAAAGGAGCTTTCTTTGTATCAAGGGCCAAGGATAATATGCGGTTTAAGCGCATGTATTCTAAACCTGTGGATAAATCCAGTGGCGTGATATACGACCAGATTGGAACCCTTGAAACACATTACTCAAAAAAGGAATATCCAGAAAAACTCAGAAGAATAAAGTATTACGATGAAGAGACAAAAAAAACATTTGTGTTTCTAACAAATAATACTGGATTAAAAGCAACAGAAATAGCCCTGTTATATAAGAAACGCTGGGAAGTTGAGTTGTTTTTCAAATGGATGAAGCAACATTTAAAAATCAAGTCCTTTTGGGGGATATCTTTAAACGCAGTAAAAATCCAAATATATTGTGCGATTATTGCTTACTGTTTGGTTGCCATAATTGGTAACAAATTGAAAGTAAACCGTCCAATCTACGAAATATTACAAATTCTCAGCATTTCTCTACTCGATAAAACACCTGTAAGAGAGATACTTACAAACTGTGATTACAAAAATGTCAAAGAACCTGATTATAAACAACTAAAAATCAGTGGGTTTTAAGTGCCCACACATG
>PGXT01000115.1 GCA_002839285.1 Spirochaetae bacterium HGW-Spirochaetae-5
TAAAAAAGAGCCTGTTGACAAAGATAAACTTAATCAGCTGATAAAGATGGCATCATATGCTCCATCAGGACACAATTCACGCCCGGTTGAATGGACAGTAATAGGGGACAAAGATGGTGTAAAAGAGATTGCATCGGTTGTAATCGACTGGATGAAGAAAACTCTCGAAGATAAACCTGATCTTGGCAAAATGTTTCATTTTGACATGATAACAAAAGCCTGGGACATGGGGATAGACACGGTAACCCACAATGCCCCTGTAATCGTCATTGCACACGGGAAGAAGGCAAATCCCATGGCGTCACAGGCCTGCACAATCGCCCTTACCCATCTGGAACTGGCTGCACCGTCAATCGGTCTCGGTTGCTGCTGGGGGGGATTCGTTTCATGGTGCGCAATGGAGTGGAAACCGCTGAGAGAGAAACTCGCACTCCCTGAAGGTGATGTGCTGTTTGGAACAATGCTTGCGGGATATCCGTTGTTTAAATATTATCGGGTTCCCAAGAGGGAATCTGTGATTCACTGGAAGTAGGATAAGTCCCTCCCCATCCGCCCTGCCGGGCACCTTCCCCATGATGAGATGGGGAAGGGTTGATTCTCAATATTCTTTAAAAAGCGATCCCTCCGCATAAATAAACTATTGGCGCCCAGGTAACATCGGCTTTATCGTTACCTCCAACGGGCTGTGACAGGAATCCTCCATCGATGAAAAATATTAATCCGCCTTGAAGTGCAAACTGAAGTTCAACACTGAGATTAAGCCCCATGCCGTCTGCAGGATCAAAATTATTTATATCTATAGAAGATTTTCGATATCCTATATTTAAACCCGGTTTCAAAGCTACATCATTTGAAAGCATAAACTTCGGCTTTAAAGCCATGCCGATTTCCCAGAATGAGGCATCAACTTCTGTACTTCCCGAAGATAAGGATACCGTTGAATAATTACCGTAAACTCCAACAGCGAATTTCGGAGCTACATAGGTATCGGCAAAAATCCTGAAGAGCGGGCCGGCATCCTTATCGAGATCTGAATCCTCAACATAAACAGTTCCCGGGAGCCATAATCCGGCCTCTAAACCGATATCATAATCCCTTGACTGCAGATCTGCGTTTCCTGCAGCATATGATACGGAATTTAAAACTAGAACTATTGCCCCAAGCAGCAGAATTGATGAAATTCTTTTTAGAAACATGTTAACATCTCCTTAAAGTTATTTTTATTTTTTAATAATGAACTGCTGTATCATAGAGTATTCAGGATTTTCTGTCATCGTGGTAAATACGTAGATGATTAAAAAAATTCATAAATGGCTGTTTAATAAGGAAACTATTAAAAAATATTTAAGAAGCTTAAGAGGAGAAGCTCAACTTCAGACTTAATCAACAGAAAAGATACAGGAAAAGAATTTGACTTATTCAAACAAACTCTAATTCATATTTATATGATTCTATTATCCTACATAAGCTCACTTGCAATTATCGCAACGGGATGTTTTATCCTGGGGTTTTATGTATTTCAGCGGGATAAAACCTCAAGAATAAACCGTTTATTTTTTATCAACTCCATACTTCTGAATATTGTAATTATTTTCACAATTCTGATCCAGCTCCCCGGGGAGATTTATCATGTAAAACTCCTCCAGAGCATTTACAATATTTTTCTTATTATTTTTCTTCTGGAATCTCTTCATTTTAATCTTGTATTCACAAGACAGAAAATCAGTATATATATGATAATTACGCTTTCTTTTCTTTCTATTATAGTATTTATTATATTTCTTGTTAACACCCAGGAGCTCCTGAATATTTCCAGGTTGAATGGTTTATGGGTTTATGAACTAAATAACAGCAAATTCTGGTTTTTACTTTATACCCCTCTTCTTGCACTGATTGCCATTCTTATGTTATACTATCTTTTTAAATTCAGCAGAACCGCAGAGTTAAATAAAGAAAAAAAACAGGCAAAGATTATAATGACTTTTATTCTGGCTGCTTTTGGAGGTGGTTTCTGCTTCCTCATGATTTTTCCGGCTTTAAATATTTACAGGGCTCCTCTTTTAACTCCCTATTTTTTTGCTGTTTACCTGTATGGAATATTTCACGCAATGAACAGATATAGATTTTTATCTTTCAGCATCGGCGATATTGCTCAGGAGGTATTATCGCATATTCAGGACATAGTGGTAATACTCAATTCCGACAAAAAAATTATAGACTTAAATAACAGCATTTATCAGATTCTTTCAAATAAAACCGGCAGCTTTTGCGGAAAGGATATTTACGAATTAATAGAAACCGATAAAAATCTCTCATTAAAACTTGATGAGATTATTACCGGCAGAATAAATTCTTTCAATTGCCGTATAGTATATAAAAATAATCCCGACAATATTATTACCGACTCTTATATTTCAAAAGTGTCAGACAGATTCGGCGACTTTGCAGCGATACTTATTGTTTCAAGGGAAAACAAAGGTGTAACACAGTTCCGGAAATATTTCAAAGTCACAGACCGGGAGTTTGAGATTGTGAATCTGGCTGTATCGGGATTTACAAATAAAGAGATATCGGGTAAACTTAAGATTACTGAAAGAACTGTTGAGACACATCTTAATAATATTTACAATAAATCGAGTATAAATAATAAAATTGAACTTATCGGAATATCTGGTGACTTCGGGATTCAACCGATTGAGAAGAGACAGATCAATTGACAGATTCACGATGCAGTAGTTTTTTAGATTGATAATTTTAGTAACACCAGAATTTATTCAACTTATTTGAGGAGTATACAAATGTTAAAATCATCACTTGAAGCATACAGCGAACAGCTTGCGAGAGAGAGCAAACGGAAAGCAATACAGGAAGAATTAAACAAAAGAGCAATCGAAACAGCTGTGGAATTATTAAGTCAGAATATACCGATGGAACAAATAGCCGAAATCACAGGTCTTGCTGTGGAAGATATTCAGAAACTAGGTGTTGTGACCGGATAAATTTTCATTAAAACTTCTCACACTCACCCCCGGCTACTGCCGCGCCCCTCTCTTTGATAAAAAAAAGAGGGGCTTCGTAAAACAAATTATTTCCCTGAAAAACACAATAAATTTCTTGTTCGAACTCCCCTCTCTTTCTTTCCAAAGAGAGGGGCCGGGGGTGAGTCCGGAAAATTTGCGACTTTATATTTCAATTTTTAATTAATAATCATACGGTCAGAGTACTAGTGCCTGAACCATGATTTTCAGGGTTAAAAGATTTTTATAATCATTAAATCAAGTAAACCACTATGACAATTTAACGATCCAGTTCGTTGTACTTTTTGAATAACAGTACCAGCATGTAGTTCTTCCATGAAAACTTCACCTTACCGATAAACCGGAGAGGGATCTGTTCTTTCACTTCATCATAATTAGATAGATAGAACGATGATATTGGTGAGAGTATTCTGTTTCGGCTTACCGGATATATTGTTTCGTAGGTTGTGTCTTTCGATGGGATCTCCATGGTAAAATAGCCTTCAACATCTTTAAGATTATAACTCCTGCTGAAAAATAAATATCTGTAACGCAGAGATTTTTCATCAATATAAATATTTTTAATACTTATGAATGGCGATAAAATGGAGAAGAGCACAAAGACAGCATAAAGCGGCAATATAATATAAAAGATAGGATCTCCGGAACTTATTTCGCCGGAGATGAACATGGGTGACATTCCCCAATATGCGCCCGCCGAAACTGCAATAAGCAGAATATGCAACAGCAGCGCGAAAATGGAAAACTCACCCTTGATCTTCATATATTATTCTACTCCGGAATTTTCCCTTCCTGCTTCTCATTATCCCAGAATGGCGAGATAGTCAGAAGAGTATTTATTACATCGGGAAGGACGCTAAGTGTATAATCGATCTCATCCTCAGTTGTATATCTGCTGAGACTGAATCTTATAGATCCGTGAATCTTTGAAAAAGGGAGATTCATTCCCCGAAGAACATGTGACGGCTCAAGTGAACCGCTTGAACAAGCAGAACCGGTTGAGATATAAACTCCCTGCTTGTCGAGATAAAGAAGAATTGACTCACCCTCAATAAACTCAAATGATACGTTGAGCGTGTTTGGAGTACGGGGTGCGTTAAGTCCGTTTACCGTTGAAGTCTTTATAGTCTTTAAAATATTTTCCTGAAGCTTGTCCCGGAGTTTAGCAACACCGGCCATATCTTTCAGATGATTCATTGCAAGCCCGGCAGCCATACCCATGCCGACAATTCCTGGGATGTTTTCAGTTCCCGGGCGTCTACCCTTCTCCTGATGACCGCCGAAAATCATCGGTCTCATTCTTGATCCCTTTCTTACATAAAGCGCGCCGATACCCTTAGGCCCGTGAAACTTATGCGCGGATATAGAATAAAGGTCGCAGTTAAGCTTCTTCACATCGACGGGAATTTTACCCGCAGCCTGGACTCCATCTATATGGAACATGACACCCTTCTCTTTCAGAAAAGCGCCTATCTCTTCAACAGGCATAATTACACCAGTTTCATTATTTGCATGCATTATCGATACAATGGCGGTCTCATCGGTCACAGCATCTTTGACATCCTTTACGCTTACAACCCCTTCGCTGTTGACCGGAACATAGGTTACCTTATAACCCTCCTTTTCCAGCTGTCTGCACATATTCAGTACGGCAGGGTGTTCAACCGTAGAAGTTACAACATGCTTTTTATCCCGGTAGTACGAGGTGATTCCCCTGATTGCAAGGTTATCACTCTCGGTGGCGCTCCCTGTGAAAGTTATCTCATAGTCATTCTCTGCGCCAAGAAGCTGTGCAACCTGATGACGCGCGTGCTCCATATCCTTCGCTACACGCCCCCCAAAGGTATGCATACTCGAGGCGTTGCCGTACTTCTCTTTATAAAAAGGGAGCATTGCATCTAAAACTTCCGGCGGCACCATTGTGGTCGCATTATTGTCGAGATAAACATCTCTTGCCATATCTTTCACCTATACGTGCTTAATTACAATATTTTTAGATACAGACTTACGGAGCTCTTCCTGCACAAAATTTTCCAGCGTCATGGAAGCTGTCATACAGTGCGAGCACGCCCCCATTAGCCGTACAGATACTTCGTCTCCATTTATATCAATTAGCTCAATATCTCCGCCGTCGCGCTTGAGTCCCGGACGGATAACATTATTGATGACCTCTTCAACTTTTTTTATCTTCTGCAGTGTGGTGAGAGGTTCATCGCAGCATCTGTCAGATTTTGTACTGCACCGCCCTCTCTCCTCTTCTATTATATCTTCAATTTTAGGGATACATGTACCGCAGACTGTTCCCGCTCCTGTAAGTTCCATCATATCATCAATATTGGTTATCCCCTTTGTGTGTACTGCTTCACGGATTGCAATATCAGTAATGTTCATACAGTGACAGATGATTTCGCCGGATGGTTCATCCTCCACAGGGGGCTTCTCGCCTCTGTAATCAGCAATAGCGTTTGTCAGAGCCTCTGACCCCATGACAGAACAGTGAATCTTCTGATCGGGGAGCCCGCCGAGATATTCAACTATATCCTGATTGGTAATCTTCTCTGCCTCTTCAATTGTTTTCCCTTTAACCATCTCGGTCAGAGCCGATGAAGATGCAATTGCGCTTCCGCATCCGAAAGTTTCAAATTTGGCATCAGTGATAACACCATCAGCAACTTTTATATAAAGGGTCAGAGCATCACCGCAGACAACGCTCCCCACATAACCTACACCGTCAGCATCTTCTATTTTTCCAACATTTATCGGATTTGTGTACAAATCCTTAACTTTTTCAGTATATTCCCACATAATAGTTCCTCTAAAAATTTTAATATCCGCATCTCTAAAATTCATTAAGCCGCGATTAAGAATTTCCTCAAATGCTCAAATAATCTATTGTTAAGTCAACAAATTTCTTTGATAGTTACAGTTATTTTCAAGCTGCAGTATGCTGACTTTACTGCCGGATTAATGGAGTTGAAGATCAGACCCTTGAAGATAACCAGTCTAATGCAGGCGTAGAAACATCTGATTTCCTGATAAATTCACGAAACAGCTTCTCCAGTTCATCCATTTCATCCTTTGCAGCTATTGTATGTTTAGCCATGGAATACTCAGCTATCCGCGTATTCATTATTATCATAAATACAGGTGCCAGGATGAAAACAGGTAAATAATAAAATTTAAGTTTAACCGGAGTAATTCGGATGTTGAGTTTATTTAATACTTTAAAACATTCCCTGGTGGCAAGAATCATTTTTTTTACGGTTTTGTATGACCGGGCTAATCTGTAATTATCAGAATCAAATCTATATAATGCTTTGCCGATAGGAAGTATTACAGCGACATGTGTTTTCTGCCAGGCATCCATATTTTTTGAAATTTCAGGGGAAAACCCTGCTTTTTTAAATATTTTAATCAGGTTCAGTAATCTCTCTGTTTTTTCACCGCTTAGTTCGCCGAAAGTGGTTGATTGAAATACTTTTGTTATGCCGGTTCCTATAAAATAATTTACAGCTCCATCTTTTCTCTCCCCGCCAGCAGACGGGAAACCTATCATTACACGTTCGTATCCTACTGAATCTATATATTTCTGATAACCTGAAGGATTGTTTACTACAAATACAATATTCGCAGATCTATTCTTCGCCAGTACCGGGAGAATCGAATCTATTTGAGTATTCTGCACTACTGCAAAAACATAATCATATATATCATTTTCCGCGAGACTATCGATTACCGGAATACTCAGAACCTCAACTTTTTTTGTAATAGAATCAGTTAAAATCAGCCCGTTCTCCTTAAGTTCACGATAACGGGTATTCCTGGCAAGCATTGTTACGTCATAACCTGCTTTAGCAATCTGACCTGCAAAAATACTCCCTATAGCACCTGCCCCATACATAAGAATTCTCATTAAAAATCTCCTGCACACAAAAAAATTGTTTTTAAAATATGTTAAACTTTAAACTAATACTTCATAAAGGCAAAATTAAGATTTCTCCCGGCATCTCCAAATCTGTGCGAGAAAAAATTTTCATGGTCAATCCTGTTGCAGATCCGGGGATTGAATATATTCTCTGCTCTGACACCCTCTTTCTTCAGAGAGTTTTCAACAGAGCCCCATAGATCCACATGAAGTTTTCCATTCACTGATATTGTATTTTCCGGGAAGTGACAGGCAACATCTTCGTTAACCTCGTAGGATTCGGGACCGATAGAGGGGAGTATAAATGCTCTTATATCTGCAGGTTCAGAGCCGTATAAAAAAACCATCTCTTTAACGCATTTAGCTGTAATATTGAAGCTGGCCCCTTTCCAGCCGGAATGAACCGCTCCAAGAACAGATTTTTCAGGATCATATAAAAAGAGAGGGACACAATCGGCGGTTCTTATAACAAGCGCGACGCCTTTTATAGCGGTAATAAGCCCGTCGGCCTCACCGGCAGAGAGCAGATCGCTTGAAGGATGGTTAAGGACATGGATAATCATACTCCCATGAACCTGATCGAGCATTACAATATTTCTGCTCTCAATACCTGTAATACCGCTGAGAATCTGCTTCTCCGCAGTTCTTATCTCGGAATAGGTTCCATTGTAGTCGATTGAGTTGATTTTTCTCCCGGTTACTCCTGCATAAAAACCGCTAAAACCGGATTCAACTCTGAAGTGACCTTTATCATATTTCAGTAATTTTTCCATGTATTAAGAGAAGAGGATATTAAAATTTTAGCAAGAATTTTTTATTGCTCATAGACTTAAAATCCCCCCATTTCGCTTTGTGAAACATCCCCCTTTTATAAACTGACTTGTATCCACATCTTTCTGTGTAGCCCATAACATCCAGAGAAGGCCCCCCTAAATCCCCCGAAGATAGAGCCAAATGGCATCGAAAATTCCATTTGGCTCTATCTCAATTACGCCATATGTCCTGATAAAATCAGGGGTTTGATGGACTTTATAATACTATTAAGTAATTATTTGTATTATATATTTTTTTATTTCAGGCAAATTATAATCTTAATTGTAAAGCAATCTTTAAGTCCCCCTCCGGGGGATTTAGGGGGCTGTTGAGAAGTGGGTACAAGTCAGTCTGGAGGATAGGGGGTCTGAAAGGTTTGAATAGATTTAATTATTATCCCAACATTCCGGAATGAGCCAAAAAAACTATTTAATCAGAAATCATCCGGTCATAACACAGGGCTCTCCAATAACCCTGCAAGAGTTAAAACTCTACCTGTATGATATCCTCTTAAGATTACTTCTTGCAACCAGTCTTGAAAGGAGGATTGATATCTCATAAATAATCATCAGAGGCACACCCACCATTGCCTGGGAAAGAGGATCGGGCTGAGGCGTGATTACCGCCGCGATAATCCATATTACAACAATAGCATACTTCCGCTTTCCGCTTAACATTGCCGGTGAAATAAGCCCCATCCTGGTGAGAACAAGGACTATTACAGGTACTTCAAAAAGAACGCCCATGGAGATACTTAAAAAGAGAATAAAACCGAGATAGTTATCAGCGCCGATTGTGCTCAACATATCCTTCCCGACAAATCCAAGCATAACCTTAACCGCAGCCGGGAGAAGAAGAAAAAAAACAAAAGCAACACCGGAATAAAAAAGTATTACTGCCGATATAATCGAAAGCCGGGAAAACATCCTGTTGGTTATATTAAGAGTAGGGACAAGAACACTCCATAACTGATAAATAATAAACGGAACAAGAACAAAAAGGGCAGCAGCAACGGAGACTTTAAACTTAAGCATAAATTATTACCCGATTCAACGAATGGTTTATTAATATAATGAAGAAGTATATCTGAAAAATAAAAAGCCACAGGGGTAATAATTAAAAACATCAGAAGAGTAACCAGCAGTTTAGATCTTAACCTATCGAGAATCCCGATCATATCAATGGAGTTATCCTCTTTTTGTGCCGATGATGTCGATTCAGACGATTCGATTTTTTCTGCAGGAGTTTCCTTTACAGCAGTTTTTTTTACTGCAGATTTCTTTACAGCAGGTTTCTTCGAACCGGTTTTAGCTGCCGCAGATTTTTTTTTCACTGTTCCGGTTTTTTTATCTTTCTTTTCCAATTAAGTCACCCGTTGCGAATATTTATATAATGTTATGAATTAAAATTTTCTGATTTGAATGATTCATCGCAAGGGGACGAATGGTTGTCAAGATAAAACTTCATCATTGAACCACAGATTAAACTGATTTTCGATTTCGGGAATCATGGTAAATCTGTGTCCGTAAAATCACAGGGTCAGAGCACCCTATTTATATTACATACTACTTCTCAACCTGATCTCTGTTGAGCATGGAGATAAAGAGCTTTGCAAGACGCTTCATATGGGCAACCCCCTCCTCTCTGGTTCTATCGGGATACTTTCCGAATGTAAAAACAATACCATTTAAAACAGAAAAAATAAGATGCGTCACAGGCCTTATATCCTGCAGACTCGTCTCCTTCGCAAGAATCTCGTCAAATGTGGTAAAAAGTTCCCTGGAAATCTCCTTCAGCTGATCAATCGATTCCTGCGTTTTAAACTTTCCGTCCATAACACAGTGCTGAACAATACGCATATAGTCGTAATTATCGATCATCTCTTCCATATATCTCTCTGCAACTTTATCGAGAGAGTAGTTTCCGGAATTAAGCATGTCCTTCATTATATTCACAGCCCGCTGGAATCCGCGGAGTGAAACTTCAACATAAAGAGTCTCTTTATCGGGAAAGTACGTATATATCGATCCTGGAGAGATACCAACCTCTCGGGCAAGATCTCTCATATTTACATCGTCAAATGGTTTAGATGAAAAAATTTTCTCGGCAACATCAAGAATAAGATTTTTCCTCTGCTCCTTTTCGTGCTCCTTAAGATCTGTAAACTTTTTTGATTCTATCATAACTATCCTTACTGCTTTTATATAACATCTCCCGGAATAAATCCTGAATTTCAGGGAGAAAGATTCAAATTTTCCGGGAACCTCTATTTCATATCAAGTCAGGTCTTTTCAGGGCTCTGTACCTACACATAAAGAATGAAAAAAGAGAGGTTCAGAGCCTCTTTTATCAATAACTACACCTTTACTTTAATAATATGGCAAGAAAAAATTATTTTTTTCCTTGATCCGGTTTAAAATGTCAAATTGCATTTGACATTTTAAACTATATTTACTATATTAAACATCGTTCAGGCATAAATACATTGTTTAAAGCGAGGAGTAATGAAAATACACACGATAAAAGGATATATCAACACCCTCTTTATTGCAGAATATGACCATGGACTCCTCCTTTTAGACGGAGCATCACCGGCTGATATCCCTGTAATCGAAAAATTCTGCCTGGAGACTCTTAATCGACCAGTGTCCGATATTAAACTTTCGATAGTTACGCACATGCACCCCGATCACTCAGGTGCAGCACCGATACTCCGGAAAAAATACGGCACAGGCATAGCCGCATATAAAAATATCGATCAATGGTACAAGGGCCCTTCCGGCTGGATGCAGCATATTCTGGACTGTCTCATGGCGCAGATTGTAGCCGTAAAACAGGGGACAAAAATTCACAAAGTATTCAGCCGGAGAATTACAAAACCGGACTTTCTCATGGAGAGCGGAGACCTCCTGCCGTATTTCCCTGAATGGAGAGTTATACACACACCGGGGCACACCACACATGACATAGCGGTATACCACTCCGGACAGAAAATTCTATACTGCGGAGACAGCATTATCGAAGTACGCGGCCGTTTCTACCTCCCTCTGCCGGTAATATTCAGAGGCAGAATGAAACAGTCCTATAAAGAGATGGCTTCACTTGGAGCGACAACAATACTTATACCTCACGGGAATATTATTCACACGGACAACAGCAGGGAGATTTTCAGAAAGATGATTTCGTTACTGGAAGAGCCGCCGAACAAAATCAGGCGGAGAGTGCATTACTTTTCCGTATGGTCACCGGATATCTGGAAGCCCATGGTGAGGAGACTGATTTTCGGGTAGGTGGTTCCGGTTACATAGAGGTATGCGTTGGTTCGATGTAGTTGTCTGGACAAATGTCGGGGCGAATGATTATTCGCCCTTACGTGTATGGTACTATGTGTATGATTGGTTATGTGATGTATATCGACATGGATTCAGCGGTATATCGATATGCGTCAGCGCGATATGTATGCAGTCATTTGTCGGGGCTATCAAGTCTCTCGGAGCTGTCGGGGCTGTCAGAGCTGTCGGAGCTGTCGGAGCTGTCGGGGCGAATAATTATTCGCCCTTACGTATAGTAGTACTATGAGTATGACTGCATGTGCTACAGCAGGAGTTCGTGTCTTTTTCTTTTTGTGAAGCCGGAGATTTTTCTGTAGCCTGCGCGTTTCAGTTTCTCTATTGCCAGCGGGTATCCACTGCATACATCTTCCGGTGTATGAGAATCGGAACCCATTGTCAGCGGTACATTCTCCTGAAAGAATATATTTATAATTTCATCAGATGGATAAAACTCCGCCACAGGTTTACGCATGCCCGATGTGTTTACCTCGGCAGCTATTCCGTATGCGGACATCTTCTTTGCGATCCGCCTCACAACATGTGTCATATCCGATTTTGATCTGTGACCGAATTTTTTTATAAGATCGAAATGTCCCACAATATCACAGAAGCGCGCATCGACCAGTCCCTCTATCTGTGAGAAGTAATCTTTATATATGTCATCAATATCTCTTTCGTTATAACGCTCCATTTCCGAAGGATTATCGACTCCCCAGCCATCCATATAATGAGTTGAACCTATTATAAAATCCACATGGGGATTCGTAAGGAACCGGTCTTCGAAGGAATCAAAAAAAGGGAAATCAAGTTCAAAACCGAGTTTAATATCTATTCTGTTTTTATACTCCTCTTTTTTTGAGAGGATCAAACTCATGTATCCGTCAACCTCCTCAGGATGCATGGATATCCCCTCGCGAAGGTGAAGCGGAACGGGTGCGTGATCGGAAAATCCGAACTCGGTTACTCCCAGTTCTATTGCTTTTAAAATGTACTCATCGATCTCCCCTATTGCGTGGCCGCAGAGAGTGGTGTGATTGTGATAATTAACCATTGATGTCAGTAGCCATGCCTGTGGTAAAAGTGTGAAATGTCATTTAAAGCGGTATAAATTTTTGAGTCGACCTTATCCATTTTAATGAAGAATCTCTCCATCTCCCCATCACCTTCAGTGCTTACAACCGTAAGAATATTCCAGAGATATGGAACTTTACCGCCCGGTTTACCGCTCCGGTCGATGGAATCCTCAATAACTTTGGTATCCATTATATTCTCAAGACTGACAGAGACGAACTTGTCGTTATCATCGGAACTTTCAGTTGCGCCGGATGGATGAGTCAGATAGAGGACCAGGACCTGCTTCTTCTTCATGTATATTGCCGCAAGCTCGACGTTTCCAGCTTCAAAATATCTCGGCCTGATTACGATTTTACTGATCTTGGAAAAATCCCCTTTATACGGGTAGAATGAAAGGAGGAATCTTAATCTGTCGGGGGTCATGAGAAGAGACTGGTTCCCCGGATAGCCTGTTCCGGGATAGATAATTTCTATAATTGAATCGTTATTTTTATATCTGTCGCAGAGATAAAGACTCCCCACGCGGTCAACAAGGAGAGTATCGATGTCAGAGACAATCTCATCGTCAATGCCGGGGATAGTATAGTCAATCCCCTGTCCGCTTCCGGCACTGCAGTTATAATATTCTCTGATATCGAACATCCCGAATCTCCCTGAAATAACAAATTTAAAGTCGATATTTTCCCGTATTCACCTTTTAAAGAGAATGACAGAAAAAACTATTTAAAACCTAAAAGCTCGCTTATAAGAGCCCAGGCCTGCTGTCTTTTATTATCATATGCAGTGAGAGAAGCCTCCTTCCCTGTATCAACATATTCAATAAAGTACTTACCTTCATCCATGAGCAGAGTATAACAGTCTATCATTTTTTTCAGGAATTCCGCATCAGCTCCCGTAACCTCTTTAGACTTCATCAGTTTATCGAGATAATCTTTCTGAACCTTCGCCTGAGCAACAATTGAGCTTACAAACGATTTAGCCTGTTCTTTATCATAGACATCCTTAGTATGAGAATCCGCTATAACACCAATGGACAAATAGGTAAGATAGAGATTTGATCCTCCGGCAGCGCCGATAGTTTCCAGCTGAAGATCACTCGCCATTGCTGCTGAAGAGATAACAAGCGCCGTTATGAGACTGAAGACTTTTACTTTCATATTTACACTCTCCTTTTATTATGCTTTACCTGCTGAACCGAGTACGTTTATATTCTTGTGCATATATAGTTCTTTAAGAGCGTCCCTTGCCGGACCAAGATATTTTCTCGGGTCGAACTCTCCGGGATTCTCTTTTAATACCTTTCTTATCGCTGCTGTCATTGCAAGTCTTCCGTCGGAGTCGATATTGATTTTACATACTGCAGATTTTGCCGCTTCACGGAGCTGGCTTTCCGGGATACCGATGGCATCATCCATCTTTCCGCCGCATGCATTGATCTGCGCAACCAGTTCATGAGGAACAGATGAGGAACCGTGAAGCACTATGGGGAATCCGGGGATTCTCTTTTCGATTTCATGAAGTATATCCAGTCTTATTTTCGGATCTGTTCCAGGTTTAAACTTGAACGCTCCGTGAGAGGTGCCGATTGCAATTGCAAGAGAATCAACTCCTGTTTTAGATACGAAATCCTGGACTTCCTCAGGCTGAGTAAAAACATGTTCCTCCGCATGAACATCATCTTCAACTCCTGCAAGAACTCCAAGCTCGCCTTCGACTGTTACATCGTGCTTATGAGCGTATGCTACGACTTTTTTTGTAAGTTTAATATTATCGGCATATGACAGATGAGATCCGTCTATCATCACAGATGAAAATCCCGTATCGATACAGCTTTTACACAGCTCAAAAGAATCACCATGATCGAGGTGAAGAACAATGGGGAGTTTTTTCCCAAGATCCTTTGAGTACTGGACCGCACCCTCTGCCATATATCTGAGCATTGTCTGGTTGGCGTATTTTCTCGCGCCGGCAGAGACCTGAAGAATTACAGGGGAACTGGTTTCAACACATGCCATGATTATAGACTGAAGCTGTTCCATA
>PGXT01000116.1:0-7927 GCA_002839285.1 Spirochaetae bacterium HGW-Spirochaetae-5
TTGTCCTCTCACTTATCCGAAAAGTAGTTGATTTAATAAATTAGAAATGGTTAGGATGCTGATTGTGGTCACAACAACGTCGGGTATGCTCCAACGTTAGCCGCAATTTTTGAGCCCCTTTGTTCTATTACATAAACATATGGTAACATTAAATTTAATAAGCGGACTTGGAGCCGATGAAAGAGTCTACAAATATCTAACATTAGATAATTACGATATTAATTTTATTAAATGGGAAAACCCTTCTCACAATGAAACCCTCTCCGATTATGTAAAGCGCCTCTCAAAACAAATTAATTATAATAATGATAATATTCTCATAGGTGTTTCTTTTGGAGGTATAGTAGCCATTGAACTCTCTAAAATAATTGATTATAAAATGGTTATCATAATTTCGAGCGTTAAAGATAAATATGAAATCCCTGCACTATATAGAATTATTGGAAAATTAGGAGTGTTAAACCTAATTCCAAGTGTAGTATTGAAATCTTTCAAATCAGGAATTCATTATTATTTTGGAATTAAAAAGAGAGAAGAAAAATTATTATTAAATTCAATTATTAATGAAACAGATAGTGTTTTTTTAAAATGGGCCTTAACCCAGGTCATGAGATGGAATAATATTAATATTATTGACAACCTTCATCATATTCATGGGAACAAGGATAGGTTGTTTCCTATAAATAAAATAAAGAATTATTTTTTAATTGAATCTGGCCATCACTTTATGATTGTATCTAAATCTCAAGAAGTCAGTGAAACTATTAATAATATTCTTTTTAAGGGGCTCAAAAAAAGCGGCTAACTGAGCATACCCGCTTCGCTCACTGCGTTCGCTCGGCCTGCGGCACATTGTCCTATCTCCTTACCGAAAAGTTGTTGATTTAATAAATTCAAATAGTTAAGGTGCTAATTGTCTTAATGACAAAGTCGGGTATGCTCAAACGTTATATGCAAAAAGCGCAAAAACTTTTTAATCGCCCATCCGTGGGCTCATTAAAAATTTAGAAATAATTATTTAAGGCATTATCATGAAATCTAAATCTGATAAAAATTTATTTATCATCACATGTTTTGCAAGTATTATGCTTTTTATATTTTCAATGATATCACCATTGATTTTTACCAGATCACTTACTGATTTTGATTTTACAAATACAGGTCAAATTGGTGATACTATCGGTGGACTAATGTCACCTTTTATTGCGATGGTAGCTACAATTCTTACATTTGCAGCATTTTATGTGCAATACCGTGCGAATCAAATTCAAATACGTAATTTTGAAAATCAAGAAAATCAAGTTAAACTTGAAAGGTTTGAAACAAAGCTTTTTAATATGCTAGACATACATAGAAAGAATGTTAGTGATTTAGAAATAAGTTTTAAGAAAACTGAAACACGATACTTTGGGCAAAACTTTTTTCCTCATGTAATAAATTTTTTCAACGGTCTTTATAGTGTATTTTCAAAATATAAAGAATTATCTGAAAAAGAAAAAACAATTTTATCGTATCTTTATATGTTCTATGGTTTTTCATTAGAAATGAATGAAAATTTAAAGAATCATTACAATAGCTATTTCGATAATAAAATAAAACTTGGTACTGGATTAATAAAATACAACAATGCTCTTATCGCAGACGAAAGTATATATGATTATGGTTTTGGCCAGTTATTGTCTAGATACTTTAGGTATCAGTTTCAAATTATAAAATATATTGATGAATTTGAAATACCAGGGTATATAATGTCACTTGAAGAAAAGAAAATATTTCGTTATGAACACTCAAAACATTTAAGATCACATTTAACAAATAATGAGCAAATTCTTTTATATTATAATTGCCTGACTCCTTTAGGAAAGATTTGGAACGATAATAATTACATAAAGGATTATAAGCTAATAAAAAATATTATCATTCCACAAGTTGAAGGTTATAGTCCAATAACATGGGCTGAAATAGATTTAAAATTAAATAAAGATGAAATTAAAGATTTATTTGAATTTATTCATTAACATTTTTTTCAAGCTCAGTTTTCGTTATACGTAATAAGATTACCGGATAAAAAAATTATTATGGAGATAAAAATGAAATTGTATGAAAAAAAATCATTAGATGAGCAAATTGGAAAGAAAGGATTGTCATACAAACAAGTCGGTGGAAAACTAACTTATGTATCTGGAATTCCCGAGATGGATGCAATTTTAGAAGGTAAATCTTTTTTAGAAGTGCCATCCATAGCAAATGTCTTGAAACGTGAGAATGGTATAGAAATAAGTATAATGTACAAGTTTAAACAATATTTTACTGCTATTAAAAATTCCGACTTAATAGGTATTTCTTTTGAAAACAAAGAACAAATTTTTCAATTAAAAAATAAATCAGTAATTGGTCGAGCAATTGTAGGTGGCTTACTCTTAGGTCCAGTTGGTGCAGTAATAGGTGGTATGACGGGTATTGGAGATAAACAGGTTGGACTCAATATGCCAGATTTGCTTTTGACATTCAAATTTAAAAATATAAAAAATGAAGATGATTTCCTAATTTTATCATCATCTTACAAAAATCAGAAAGACGTTAATGACTTTTTTGTAAAACATTTTAAAACTTTTTATAATATTGAGAATTGCTAATTGTAAATTCATTACGACTTTATTAGAAAATAATTGTAACAAGCTCAGCATCCGTGCTTCGCTCGTACATAACTTTTTGTAATTGCACTTTCAGCATATAACAAAGCTTACCCACTGCGCTCGGAGTACCTCGCTTGGCCTGCGGCACATTGCGGCAAAAAGCCGCCGCAAAGTCGGGTAAGCAAAACGTTGTGCGAAATGACCGCTTAAACTTTGGCGGGCGTCCTGCCCGCTATAATTTATAATTAAATAGTTGACATTATTAACGTTTTACGTTACTATATATTATGATTAAATCATTTAAGTGCAAAGAAACGGAGAAAATCTGGGATCAGAAATTCTCCAAGCATTTTCCTGAAAATATTCACAAAATTGCTCTTAGAAAATTATTTATGATTCATCGAGCTGGAGAACTTAGAGATTTATCTATTCCCCCAGCTAATAAATTAGAAAAATTAAAAGGCGACCGTAAAAATCAATACAGTATCAGAATCAATGACCAATTTCGCATTTGCTTCTTCTGGGAAGAATCAAATGCATATGAAGTAGAAATAGTTGATTACCATTAAGGAATAATAATTATGAAAAAAATTAACAATATACATCCTGGTGAGATTTTAAAGGAAGAATTTTTAATACCCTTTAATATATCAGCTTATAGACTTGCAAAAGATACAAATATTCCTCCTACTAGGATTTCTCAGATTATTAAAGGAAAACGTAGTATAACCGCTGATACAGCATTGCGGTTTTCAAAATATTTTGGAACAACACCTGATTTCTGGCTTGGATTACAAATGGAGTATGATCTAAGGGAAGAAAAATCTTTAAAAGAAAAAGAATTAAAAGGAATTAAAACAATAAGAGTAGCTCATTCTGCTTGAAAATATTTTACTCGCTTTTCGACCATCCGTGGTCTCAAAGCGAATGAACTGCCTTTTTAAGAAGCGGTCAAATCGCACAACAGCGAATACACGGCGCTCACTTTATCGAAGCATGAATCTCCAATTATTGTTATAATAAGGAATTGCAATCCTGAATCAGCGATGATACATTTCGCTCAATTGGCCAAAGGCGGCCAACTGCGCGTGTTCGCGGACGTTATATGCAAAAAGCGCAAAAACTTTTTAATCGCCCATCCGTGGGCTCACTAAAGAAAATTTAAACGAATCAACAATAAAGGAGTTATTATGGAGCATTACAAAATTGTTATAGGATCGAGTTCAATAGAAATATCTAGTCATGATAAAAACTGGGTTGAAGAAAAGATCATAAATTACAAAGATCTTATTGAACGTTTTCAAAATAATAATGAAGTAGTTATCCCATCTCAAAAAATGGATACTTCAATCGCTAGCCCAAAACGACAAATTGTTTCAAACATGCCTATGAATGAATTTTACAGAAAGTTTATTCATTCAAAAATTAAATCACGCCCAGATATCGCTACTTTTTTTGTGTATTATCTGACAAAGGTTGAAGATAAAAAAGATGTTGGCGCAAATGAAGTAAAAGAGATGTTTAAAGAAGTTAAATATCCTAATTGGAACAAATTAAACATACCGGACATCCTTGGTAATGCAAAGAAAAAAGCATTACTAAACAGTGTAAATGGTCAATGGTCTATGACCATATCCGGTGAAGATTTTATTCTGAATTCTATGTCTGAAAATAATGGATGATGTTAGAAAAATAACCAATATAGATAGAATTATTGATTCATTAGAATCATTTAGCAACACCAATGATTTATATATTGTATTTATTGACTTATGTGATTCAACTGATTTTAAACAATTCTGTCTAGAAAGTGATATTCCTGATAATTTTTGGGTAACAAGACAATTAATTTTTTTATCAAGAACTGCTAAAATTATCAAGAGTCACAAAGGTACAGTAATTAAGACTATTGGTGATGAAGTTATGGCTACTTTTGATTATAATGAGAATCCAGAAAATATAATTAAAACTTGCGTAGAAGTATTTCAATCTTTTGATAACCTGAAAATGTATAATAAGGGAAAATTTAAAATTAAATGCAAAGCTTCAATCGATTGCGGTACTTGTCATAATGGTCAAATTACGGATTCTATAATTTTCGACCCTGTCGGTCCATGCGTTGATCGATGTGCTCGTATATCTAAGAACCTAAATAAAAATGAAATAGTTTGTTCATCTGATTTCTATGATATTATAAAACAAAATAGTATTGATATTGATATTTATAGACCAGAGAAACAAAATGAAGAACTCAAAGGGCTTGGTTATACCGAATTTTATAAGCTTTATATTTCTTGAATCAAGTTCAACGTCCCTTATATGTAAGAAAAATCATTTTGATTGTTTTATGACATGCTACTTAAAGTTTCAAGCTGCGCATCCGTGCTCCGCTTGTACAAAACTTTTCGTAATTGCGCTTTCAGCATATAACAAAGCTTACCTGCGGCGTTCGGAGTACCTCACTTGGGCTTCGCCACATTGCGGCAAAAGACCGCCGCAACGTCAGGTAAGCAAGACGTTATATGCAAAAAGCGCGAAAACTTTTTTTAATCGGCCATCCGTGGCCTCACTAAAGAAATAACGGAGATTTTTCATGAAACTTTTTTCTTATATTGTAACGCATGATACCGGTTTTTCTCCAAATCCTTTCTGGGGATATTGTACTCTTGCTGATTGTAAACCAGCAATAAGAAGAACTGCTGATGTTGGTGATTGGATTGTTGGTCTGTCTCCAAAAGCAGAAGGTAATAAAATAGTTTATGCGATGGAAGTAAAAGAAATATTAACATTTTATGAATACTATCACGATAAACGTTTTTCAAAAAAAATTCCGGATTATACATTAAATACAACTATATATGAAACAGGTGATAATATTTACAGACCTCTCAAAGCAGGTGGTTTTCAGCAGCTACAATCATTTCATTCAAATGGATTAAATGAAAGACATTCTACAAAAAATCATGATCTAGGTGGTAAGAATGTTCTAGTGTCAGACAACTATTATTATTTTGGATCGGAAGCTATACCTTTACTCCCCGATCTTAAAGAATTGATTGTCGCACGAGGACATAAAAACCATTTTTCTCAAGATGTAATTCAAATGTTTCTTGATTACATCTCGAAGGAAACAAAAAAAATTAAAGCTTCACCATCTAAATGGCCAGAAAATGATTTATCTTGGGAAATAGGAAAATGAAAATAATACTTAGCAGAAAGGGTTTTGATACAAGTTCTGGCGGTGTACCAAGTCCAATATTTCCTGATGGCAGAATGTTATCACTCCCAATACCTGATAAGTATTCAACGATTAGATATGAAGATATAAAATGGAATGAATTCAACGTAGGCGAGATAGTTTCAAGTCTTACAAAAAATAAGATCCCAAAATCACATTTTGCACATCTTGATCCTGACTTAAGAAATGAAAGTTTGAAAAGACATGACAATTGGAAACCGGTTCTGGGTCAAACAAGTTCTTCGCAGGGACACCTCAGGAATCAAAACATTAAGCAGGGTGATATTTTTATATTTTTTGGATTATTTCGAGATGTGATTAATAAAAATACAGAAATTAATTTTAAAGAAAAAACTTTATCTAAGCATATCATTTGGGGGTGGCTTCAAATTGAGGATATTTTAACCGTTGATAATTGTAATAAAAGTGATTTTGCCTGGGCTTCAAATCACCCACATTTTAACCGACCAATTGATGCTCTTAATACAATATATACTGCAAAAGAAAAACTTGATATACCGGATAGTTCAACAAAAACAATTCCGGGTTCCGGTGTATTCAATAAATATTCACGAACATTACAATTATCGAAAGAAGATTCACGACAACCTAGTGTGTGGAGTCTTCCACATTGGTTTTATCCATCAAATTCAAAAACACCATTGTCTTATCATAGTAAAATAAGCCGATGGTCACATAATAATTCAGAAGTGATACTTGAATCCGTATCAAGAGGTCAAGAATTTGTTTTAGATTGCGATATTTATCCTGAATCAAAGAAATGGATAATTGATTTAATGCAATGCAGATAATGAGTATTTTTAGTATGCAAGCTTCGCGTCCTTGCTACGCTTGCACAAAACTTTTCGTAATCGCGCTTTCAGCATATAACAAAGCTTACCCGCGGCGTTCGGAGTACCTCACTTGGGCTTCGCCACATTGCGCAAAAGGCCGCGCAACGTCGGGTAAGCAAGACGTTATATGAAATTTTTTCGCCCTTTTTTCTACTTCATAAATCAGTTCATCCAAAATCATTATTGAATTATTTCTTGACAGTGTATCTATATATTGATACACTTGGTTATGGATAAAAGTAATTGCACTGCATATGCTGGAGTTTTTTATACTATCGAATGGTATTATAATGAATCAGGAAAAAGCCAGGCATATGAATATTATTTAGCTTTATCAGATTTACAAAAACGCAAAATATTATTACTTTTCAAACGAATTGGCGATTATGGAAAAATACATGATTCTAGTAAATTTAGATTTGAAGGAGATAGTATCTTTGCATTTAAACCACAGCCAGACAGATTTTTATCCTTCTTTGTAAAAGATAAAAAAATAATTGTGGCTAATGCTTTTCATAAAAAATCGCAAAAATTACCTATTGAAGAAAAAATTAGAGCCTTAAAATGTAAAGAAGATTATTTTAATCGAATAAATAAAGGAATATATTATGAAAAATAAAAATAATAAAAATCTTACTTCTTTTGAACAACTCATGCAAGATCCAAAGCAACGTGAAAAATTTGATAAAGAATATAGTAAATTTATCATTAAAGAATTCTTACTGGAAGCCATGAACGAAAATCATATGTCAGTCAGAAAACTTGCCGAAGAATCAGGCGTTTCAACAAGTATAATTCAGAATATTAAATCAGAAAAAAGTACCAATATAACATTTAACACATTGAATTCATTAATGTCTACGTTAGGCTATCGGATCATCATTGAAAAAATTGAAAAGCCAGTTAAAAAAGTAAAAGAAAAAAGATAATTGTTTTATCAGGGCGAAAAAACTTCATATAACTGAGCATACCCGCTTCGCTCACTACCGTTCGCTCGGCCTGCGGCACATTGTCCTCTCTCTTATCCGAAAAGTAGTTGATTTAATAAATTGTAAATGATTAGGATGTTGATTGTGGTCACAACAACGTCGGGTATGCTCAAACGTTAGTCGCAATTTTTCAGGCTCTTCTGCTAAGGCTTAAGAATGGTTTTCTTCAGACAGCCGGTCTTCATTGGCAATTAATTTTTACGTGATGTT
>PGXT01000116.1:8003-10141 GCA_002839285.1 Spirochaetae bacterium HGW-Spirochaetae-5
TTGTCCTCTCACTTATCCGAAAAGTAGTTGATTTAATAAATTAGAAATGGTTAGGATGCTGATTGTGGTCACAACAACGTCGGGTATGCTCCAACGTTATATGAAAAGACGTGCTGAATTTTTCATAATAATCGCGCATCCTTGCGCGATATAATCTACATTTGAGGTTTGTAATGAAAATATTTCAATCGGCTACTTATAGTAAAATATTATTATTCTTAATCATATCACTAGCCATAAGTTATATTAATTGCAATGATAAAAGTCATATTTATGTAATTTCACCAAGAGGTATAAATTTGCGTTCAAACCCGTCAATAAAGTCAGAGGTATTAGCATTAATTCCTTTTAAAGCTGAGATTTCAATTATTGCTAATGAAAAAATAAGTGATGTACATGAAGATATCAAAGGTAACTGGGTCAAAGTAAATTATCAAAATAAAATTGGTTGGATCTTCGATATTTACACTAGTACTGAAAAACCTAAAATATCTACATCGACCAGTTTACAAATATTTAAATCAATAATGAAAAATATTCTATCAGAAAAAATTGCAATTGCAAATAATACCTTCGAATTTGGATTAACTCCTGATGAAATTTTAAAACGATTTGGAAAACCTAATGGTTTAGGTAATGGATCAGGTTTTGGTTATTTCGCTTATAATGGTTGCTTGATTGGTTTTGATGACTTTTTTAACGGCACAGAACCAACATTAGATAATTATAAGCTTTTTGAAAATTATCAGTATAAGACAGCAGTATTATATTTATTTTTAAAGGAAGATATTTCACTCGATGATTTATTTAATACTTATAAAAATTCGGTTGAAATGTATTTTAATGGCCATGATTCAAAATGGGAATGTAAATTAAAATTGAATGATAAAATTATTTTATTTCAATTCGAAAAGCTAAATAATTATCTAGAAACAATAATTGTTGCGAAAGTTATATAAAATATATATGCTTTCCCCTGGCTTATACATCCTGTATTCGCCATCATTTTGAAATAGGCACGTCTCTTCATATAACTGAGCATACCCGCTTCACTCACTGCGTTCGCTCGGGCTTCGCCACATTGCCCTTTAACCACACCGAAAAGTTGTTGATTTAATAAATTCTGAAGTAATAATGTACAAATTGTATTCAGTGCAACGTCGGGTATGCTCTGACGTTATTTGACATGGGCAATTTTAGCCGGCCTTCCTGGCCGGCTTTTTAATTAATAATTATTAATTTATTGACACCCTACTCAGTAGGGTATTATATTTTTAATAGACTCTGGGAAGATCTTGGATTAACTGATAACGATCTAAAAGATTTACAAGAATTTCTATGCATAAACCCAGAAGCTGGTTCTGTAATTCAACATACTGGCGGTGTTAGAAAACTACGGTGGTCGTTAAGAGATAAAGGAAAAAGTGGTGGCGCACGAATCCTTTATGTTGATTTTATTATGCATGAAAAAATCTATCTTTTAACGGTTTATCCAAAAAGCAAAAAAGAAAATATTAGCGAAAAAGAGAAAAAAACAATAAAAGAATTAGTTACTAAACTGAAAGAAGAGTTAAGGAGAAAATCATAATGGCTAAATTATATAAAGATCTAAGTGTTGGTGAAAGCCTTATTACGGCCTTAGAACAGGCTATTGATTACGAAAAAGGCAAAATAGTTAAAGGTGTAAAAAAGGATAAAATTAGCGTAGCACCTTTGCCTCATTATAAAGGAAAAAAAGTAAAAGAAATTAGAAATAAATTAGGATTAACTCAATCCACCTTTGCTCACATTATCGGAGTATCAATAAAAACTGTGGAAGCTTGGGAATCAGGAAGAAATGAGCCCCAAGGTCCTGCTCAAAGAATGTTATTTCTTCTTGAAAGAGATGATAATCTATTGAAGAAATATAAATTAGTATCGAATGCCTGAATTACTTCTCCTGGTTCTCCGTCCTTGGCTCACCAGGAATATATTAATAGTATAATGCCCACGTCAAATAACTGAGCATACCCGCTTCGCTCATTACATTCGCTCGGGCTTCGCCACATTGCCCTTTCCCCATACCAAAAAGTTGTTGATTTAATAAATTCTTAAGTGTTACTGTAATTTATGTTTTAATTGCAACGTCGGGTATGCTC
>PGXT01000117.1 GCA_002839285.1 Spirochaetae bacterium HGW-Spirochaetae-5
CTCTCTCAGCGAGTAGCCTACTCCGCGGTGGGTCTCTATGGGGTCAATCTCGGGATTGATCTCTTTCAGTTTTGTCCGTAGTGTTTTAATGTGAGTGTCTACTGTACGGTCGAAACTCTCGCCCGATTCGGGCCATGCCAGATCCATTATCTTATCCCGTGTGAATATCCATCCCGGTCTGTTGACAAAAAGTATTAAGAGATCGTATTCGATCCGGGTGAGGTTTATTTTTCTTCCGAAGTATGTTATCTGTCTTTTATTATAGTCAACCTGGAACGGTGATGAGGTAATTTTTGTGCTGCCGCTTTCTGCTGAACGGCGGAGTATTGCCTTTACGCGTGCAGCAAGCTCCCGGGGGCTGAAGGGCTTCATAACATAATCATCGGCTCCCAGTTCAAGGCCGAGAATTCTATCTATCTCGTCAGACCGGGCAGTGAGGAACAGTACAGGGGGCTGACCTGTTTTGCGGATCTCCCTCAGGACATCAAATCCGTTTATATCTGGTAGCCCGATGTCGAGGATTACAAGATCCGCTGATTCCGATTTCAGATAAGCAAGACCCTCTCCCCCTGTTGTGACCCAGTGAGTGCTGAATCCCTCAGTTGACAGAGGATAAATAATTGTATCGGCTATTCCCGATTCGTCTTCGATTAATAATATTTTTTTCTGCATTATAAAATCTGTTCAGGAATAGTTCTATGTGTCAATAAATTTCCATTCCGTAATCCCCATTTCATGCGTAAGCGGAGCATACGCACCCCTGAAAATATTTTGCTACTTATTAGATCATCCCTCAGGCTTCGACTCCGCTCAGCCGGCGTATAAACAGTTCCCTGATTGTAGTCAGATAGAATTGTATTTAACAATAAATATTATCACGTGGTCGGTTTTATCTGATTATTAATGCTGCTGGTCATATGTCTGTCCCGGCTAAGATAATCCGTGAGGAACAGTGCAAAAATTGCGTATGCCAGATATGCATAATATCCCGGCTGAAGGTAAGTGTCATTTTTAAGGGCAACTATAAGGTCTCTGCTGACAGCATTAAAATGGTTAAATCTGCCGGATATAATTCTGTTAAAAATTGTATAAGTCATTAATGTTGAAATTATCATCGTTGCTTCAATAAACCATCTTCCGGATTTTTTAATGAAAAAACATATTACAGGATTATTTCGGGCATTGCGGTAATTAAAGTAATAACAGGTGGATGATGTTATTTTTAATATCGGTAGTATTATAATAAATAATGCCACGAGCATTCCTGCAAGCTTTATCTGTGTATCGTTGTGTTTAACCAGCATTATAAATATATCGATGATGCTTTTACTCTGAAAATATATTACCTGATCGCGAAAAGCAACAGTATGTCCCATGAGCATGAAGCTGAATTTTGAAATTTTAATATCCAGATCAATTAATGGTGTTAGTAATCCCACAGTTAATAATATAAGAAGAGATATAACAAGATAAACATATCGGGAAGGCGTTAAAACGCCGGTGTTAAAAAAAGACAATGAAAATAAAAATAGAGTGAGGATTATTAGAATTGCAGTTTCTATAAAAATCAGTTTATTAGTGACAGAAATTGTATTAAAGAGTCTGGCTTTAGCATTATCAATGCTGAAGGATTGAGTTCTGTGAAGGATGTAGTCAATGCCGGGTTTTTCACTTGTATCAAAGGTCAGTTCAAAATATTTTTCTATCTGTTCGTTAAGTATGATTTTTATATGGTTCCTTGTTTTGGTTTTCTTCATTTCATGAATTATAGCATTGGTATATTTCGGGATCCCCTTTTTTATATCATCAGGACTGAGAAAAATATTAATGAAAGATTGTCTGACCCATCCTCCTGCTGAATTTGAATTATTTTTTCTGATATGTTTGTCAATTTTATCAATGAGGGTTTTAATAAGAACTCTGATCCTTTTTTTAAACTCATACTCAGTGGTTTTTGTTGAATAAAGAGTATTAAGTTCAGTTTCAAGTATTATATTAATCTGTTTTTTCCATTCTTCAACGTTGAGTAGACCGTATTTAATATTATTGATTTCAGCATAGTCATATTTATGTGTCTGATTATATATTGATATTGATATGATCTGATGGCCAAAAATAACTGATGAGATCAATATTATTACAGCAAGTATAGAATTGAGTCTTTTCATAGTTGGAGCCTTATATCAGATAGAATATTGTATTAATAATCAGTTGTTAAAAAAGTCAGAAATAATACGTGAACATACATATTGGTGTAAAAAAAGAAATACTACAATCGCACCCCCTTCGGCGGCGGGGATAGTAGAGCATTTTTAACTACAGTAAGTTAAGAAGTAAATATCAAAAAAATGTCAAGAATGATAATAATTCTTTTTTTATTGCTGATCTGAAGATTATGAATTACTTTAAATATAACGGGTTTAATTGTACAAAGGATATTACCATATAGTCGCAGTTAAGGAGGAATTTATGTCGGCATGTATGATCAGCAGTAATGCTCTATTCGGATCTGTTGAACTTGCAGTAATTGCAACAGTTATTGTCTGTTTTCATTTTACAGTGAAGTTTGCATTTAATTATATGACATTGATTAAAACAGAAAAATAGACTTATTCTGAATCTCAGTCTTTTTACTTCTTTGTAAAGAGACTGAGTACATCAGTTCCGGTATTATTCGGTTTCCCCGAGTATCAGTACCGAGAATTTATCCGTATCAACTGGAGCATCAAACTTCAATTCATTTTCAGCACTATCCCATTTAAATCCTGACCGCAAGTCAATTCCGTTATATCCGTCTTCTGCAGGTATAAGCTGCACAAGCCATACACTTCTGTACCGGTCATCCAGGGGGGAGAAGTAATATCCCTCACGGTCGATTTTAACAGCATTACCGCTTACAGGCCAGTCGAGGTATTTCAGCAATGTCCGGTTGAGATCGGACATGCTCATCGATCCGATACTTGCGCTTCCTCCGGAATGGGCATATTCTATAATATA
Organism: Spirochaetae bacterium HGW-Spirochaetae-5; assembly: GCA_002839285.1. GTDB lineage: Bacteria > Spirochaetota > UBA4802 > UBA4802 > UBA5550 > WRGT01. Next base: position 2,998 of record PGXT01000117.1, read on the forward strand.
TTTCTCCTGACCTGTTTTACATGCTGTAAGTTCAATCTCATTTTTAACATTGTCATAGAAGTAATCTTTTCCGTATATACCGATTCTTGAATCAATAACAAAACGGATCTTTTCAGGATCAGGTTTTTCCACCGGTATAATACGGAGGGGTGTAATATATTTTCCCGATACTCTTACTATAAAATTTCCATCATCTATATCCTTCTCTGTAATTAAAACATTCTTTTCCGGATTATAACTCCATTCGTTTTTCGTAAGTTCAAAACGCTTTTTTTCTCTCCCCAGGGATTCTGAAACTATTGTTGTACTGACTGTAACTGTTTCGATGGACGCAAATTTTATGTTAACAGAATAATGACGGGGCATCCCTTCTATGGGCTCAACATTTATGTCATCACGGGTAATCCGGCTTATGCCGTCAATCTCACCAGCAGAAGAATGGGAGTAAATAGAGAATATAAATAGTATTAGTAATAATTTTTTCACGGGGCACCTCTTTTCTTTATGTAATGAAAATAGTCCTGTTATAAAATTGCAACTATAAAAATTATACTAATTCTCAGTATTTATAGCAGCGAATCATTTTCATTTCCGGTGCAGTACTGAGCGCTGTGACTTTAAAAAGCACTGTAGAGTATATTTCGTTAAATTTTTGTTCTCTTTGCAAATCGGCTTGACTAAAAGATAAAAACGGCAATTCTATACAGATAGAGGAGTTTGCCGTGATTAATTTACTTGAGGGTCTGGTCAATCAGGTGGGGAGTATTGTTCTTGCAGCGGTACTTCTGTCAAGATTCGGATTTTTTAAAAGACTGATAACCAGAGATAAGATACCTCTTAAATTTCTTATAATACTTGGAATATTTTTCGGTCTGTTCGGTATATTAAAAACCTATTCCGGGATTCCTGTGCAGGGGGCTCTTGCCAATGCACGAGTGGTCGGTGTTTTTGTCGGCGGTCTTATCGGAGGGCCCGTTGTGGGTATACTTGCCGGTGTAATTGCCGGGGTTCATCGGTGGGGAATTGATATCGGAGGGTTTACCGCTTTTGCATGTATGGTCTCAACCATTTCCGAAGGGGTTATGGCCGGTTTCCTCAGCAAAAGATTCTATAAATCTGAAAAACGCTGGCTTTTTGCTCTTTACACAGGAGCAATTGCGGAAGCTATGCAGATGGCGATAATACTGATTCTGGTTAAACCCTTTGACGCTGCGCTGGATCTGGTTTCGATAATCGGTGTTCCAATGATAGTTGCAAATGCCATAGGTATAAGTATGCTTATAGCGATTGTGGATATAATTTTTAATGAGCGGGACCGTATTGCCGCAAATCAGTCACGGGTTGTACTTCAGATTGCAAGCAGGACAATTAATTATTTCAGGAAGGGATTAACAGAGGAGACTACGCGTGAGGCTGCGCTTATTATTAAAGAGATGACCGGAGCATCAGCAGTTTCATTTACCAGTATGGATAGAATACTTTCACATGTAGGCACAGGTTCGGATCATCACATACCGGGTATACCCCTTGTTACAAAAATTACAAAGAAAGTATTAAAAGACGGGAAGTTGAGAATAGCTGATACAAAAGAGGATATATCCTGCTCGGACAAAAATTGTATGCTCAACAGTGCTGTTATAGTCCCTCTCCGGGAGAATGAAAAGGTAATAGGCTCACTTAAAATATATAAAACAGGGGAGAACACAATTACCCCCGTTGACGTTGAACTCGCCGAAGGTCTTGCTTCTCTCTTCTCTACTCAGATTGAGTTAAGCCGTATTGAAGAGCAGGCAAAACTGCTGAACATATCCGAGCTTAAAGCTCTCCAGGCGCAGATTAATCCGCACTTCCTGTTTAATTCGATCAACACAATTGTATCGCTCATAAGAACAAGCCCCGACAAAGCCAGAGATCTTCTGGTAAAACTTGGAACTTACTTCAGAAGTAACCTCTATCATACAGATGAAATATTTCTTACGGATGAAATTCTTAATATAAAAAACTATCTTGAGATTGAAAAGGCAAGATTCGGTGATAAGCTGAATGTGATAATCGATGTTCCTGATAATGTGAATTGCATGATCCCTCCGTTTACTCTGCAGCCCCTTGTGGAGAATGCCCTGAAGCACGGACTTCTCCCCAGGATTGAGGGTGGAGACATAGAGATAAGCGGCAGGAGAGTGGGGAATGATGTTGTTCTCTCCGTCAGGGACAGCGGAGTGGGGATATCAAAGGAGAAGCTGCAGACTCTCCTTGATGATACGGTATGTTCTAAATCAATCGGAATTAAAAATGTCAATAAAAGACTGATCTGTAAATACGGAAATTCCCATGGCCTCAGGCTCGAAAGTAAGCCCGGCGCTGGGACGGTGGTATCTCTTACAATTCCCGGAGGAAACTGATGGTGAATGTGATAATCGCAGATGATGAAGAACCGGCACGCGCCGAGTTGAAATTTCTTCTCGAAAGTTATGATGATATAAATATATTAGCCGAAGCATCTGACGGGGAGATGGCGGTACGGTTATGTTATGAGCATAAGCCCGATCTCATTTTCATGGATATTCAGATGCCTGCAATTTCCGGTATTGAAGCGGCAGAGACCCTCCTTAATTCAGGGAATCCCCCTTATATAATATTTGTTACTGCATATGATGCCTATGCAATCCGTGCTTTTGAGCTCCATGCCATTGATTATCTTCTAAAGCCTATAGAAACCGAGCGCCTTGAAAGCAGTATGGATAGAATACGCAAATTGCTCGCTTCCAATATTGAAACTTCTATTTCGGTAAAGGCGATGAAGGATATGCTTGGCGGATTTGTGAATAATAGAACCGGCAGAATTATAACTGTATGCAAAGATGAAAAGTTTTACCCTGTTCCGCTGGAAAAGATAAAGTACGCCTATGCAGATGATAAAAAGACATATCTGGTTACCACAACCGGGAAATTTTTATATAAAAATACTCTTCATCAGCTGGAGGAGATTCTGCCGGAGAACTTTATCCGTACTCACCGGAGTTATATTGTGAATATACAATTTATAAAAGATATCGAACCATGGTTTAATGGAGCATATCAGATTTCGATTACCGGTGACGAAAATCCGGTTCCGTTAAGCAGGAGTCATTCGAAAAGTTTTAAAGAGATTATGCACATGGAGTAATCCTGTTTTTTTATTCTGCATTTCGTCTTCAGTTTTAAGCACTTTATCCCTCTATATCTGCATTTCACGAAAAATTTCAACACAGGATTTTATTATTGTGTATTGTCCTCATAGAATTAAATTATTGGAGGATTAATATGATAAGTTTTCTATTATCTTTAGTTGCATTGGTAGCCGGTTATTTTATTTACGGCGCAATAGTTGAAAAAGCATTCGGTATTCAGCCTGAAAGAGCAACACCGTGTAATACAATGTGTGATGGTGTTGACTATGTTCCAATCGGCTGGAAAAGAATTTATATGATTCAGCTTCTGAATATTGCAGGTCTTGGACCGATCTTCGGGGCTATTATGGGTGCACTTTACGGCCCTGCTGCATTTCTCTGGATTGTACTTGGAAGTATATTTGCCGGTGCGGTTCATGACTTTTTTTCAGGAATGCTTTCAGTCAGGCATGACGGGAAAAGTATTCCCGAGATAGTGGGTATTTATATGGGTGAACCTATGAGAAAATTCATGCGGGTTTTTTCAGTTATTCTGCTTGTTCTTGTCGGTACAGTATTTATTGCCGGGCCCGCTGGTCTTCTTGCAAACCTTGGCATGACAGGGATTTTTACTAATAAATGGTTCTGGATCACTGTTATAATTGCTTACTATTTTCTTGCGACAATACTTCCAATTGACAAAATTATTGCAAAGTTCTATCCGCTTTTCGGTGCAGTTCTGCTTATAATGGCATTGGGTATCGGTGTTGCGATTCTCTTTACACCTCATTCTATTCCCGAAATTACACTGGCAAATCTTCATCCTAAACAGCTTCCGTTGTGGCCTATGCTTTTTATAACAATCGCATGCGGTGCTATAAGCGGTTTTCATTCAACACAGTCCCCTCTTATGGCAAGATGTATAGAGAATGAAAAATTCGGACGCAGAATTTTTTACGGAGCGATGATAGGCGAAGGTGTAATAGCGCTGGTCTGGGCTGCTGCGGCAATAACATTTTTTGATGGTGTGGGCGGACTTGCTGCAGTTCTCAAACAGGGTGGACCGGGGCTTGTTGTTAATACAGTTTCAATTGGTCTTCTTGGAACCGTCGGGGGTATTCTTGCAATACTCGGTGCTGTAGCATGTCCTATAACATCAGGCGACACAGCTTTCAGAAGCGCAAGACTTGTAATTGCCGATACATTCAATTACGATCAGAAAGGGATGAAAAACCGTCTTCTTATAGCGATCCCTCTTTTTGCGATAGGTATTTCTCTTAACTTTGTAGACTTTGCAATTATCTGGAGATACTTTGCATTTTCAAATCAGGCTCTTGCAACGGTAGTTCTATGGGCAAGTGCGGTTTATATGGCTAAGAATGGGAAGTTCCACTGGATAGTAACTGTTCCTGCAACTTTTATGTCAGCTGTATGCTCAACTTATATCCTTATTGCTCCTGAAGGATTGAAACTCTCAACAGCAATAGGATATCCGGCAGGTATTGCCTTTGCATTAATACTTCTTATAGCTTTTCTGTATGCAAATTATAAAAGACCGAATGTGGAACTTGCTGCTGAAGTTTCAAAGTAAAATTGTGTATTTGATGTAATTATAAAATTAAAACTAAAAGTCGATTCTCATGCATGAATGTGCCGGTATCGTCACAGTGAAAGGATTTGAAAAAACTACAGACGATTGAGTGATTCCGACAGTTGACGGATCGGTTTCATTGTGCGCACTGACTAAACTGTTCGTGTAGAGATATTGCTCGGCATTCCCCGGATTAAATCCTTCTAAATTGATGGTAACTGTTTTATCAGTTGTATAATCTCTATTAATAATAAACACCCTCGGTTTTCCCGATGTTTTGTTTACAGTCGCAGATGCTGATACAAGAGGGTACTGCAGGTTTAAAGGGACATTGCCTTCTCCTCCAGGAGCAGGTATTGTATAGACATCAGTTGAATCAGTTGTAATACTTAACCGGGTTTCTCCCGCGGCCGGGGAGAATAATCTGAATACATGACCGGCTGGTCTTAGTGCCCATCCCTGATTATAGTTTATCAATCCCCAGCAGTTTTCCTGTGCCAGATTATGAATATATGCTCCTTGTACTCCATTATTCATCATCATTAAAAGCATATCTGCTATTGCAAGGCCTGACTGGTAATCGTTGCCGTATGATGGCTGAATTATATTTGAACTATTTTCAACAGTTACATGATATTCTGTTATCCAGATAGGCAATGTGCCGGTGTGAGGTTTAACTTTTTCTGCAAGTGTTCTTCGAAGCACCTCCCCTCCGGATAGAATCCATCTGTAATCCTTTTCGGTATCGTCATGCCAGTAGCGTGATGAGTAAAAATGACCGAGAGCAAAATCCGTTGTAGATGACAGCCCTCCTTCGGTGAAAACGTGACTGTTCCAGTCATAAAGCATCTGGAGAGTGTCATTTCCCGATCCGGATACCATCCAGTCTGCCAATTGAAATGCCGATTCAGTCACTCCGCCGAGTTTAATATCTACACCGATCTCCGAAGCCTTTAGAGCGTAATTTTTACCGGTTTCGGACAGCGTTAATCCCTGATAGAATGAAACTGGTTCGTTCCCGATTTCAAAAAGAGTCGCGTTCCAGGGGTTTGTTCTGCCGTTTGCCGCTCTCATTGCTCCCTGAGTGGTGGATGATGAACCCAGAATATACTCAACAAGATCCGCTGCATTATCAGCTGTGTCGAGGACGTTCACCTGAATCAGCGGTGTTATTGAATTTGCTTCACAGAAGTTTAGAAATTCGTGAAGTCCAATAACGGGAGTTTCGAGAGTGTTGTATGTCATCATCTCGCCTCGCTTTTCGATGCTCCCAATCGAGTCCTTCCAGAAAAAGAAATCGGTGAGAGTCCCGCCGGGGTAGCGGAGTGAACGGACACCAAGATCGGCAATTTTTGTTTTCACTTCTGTTTTAAAGTCGGGAGTTTTTCCTGTTTCGAATAAACGGACTTCGTCTATAAGTATCTCATATATAGCATATACCGCCGCTGCTGTCAGTGGTCAATGTAACATCATCATGGTGCTGCCATGTCCCGGCTGAGGGTATAATATCAGATTTCGAAGCTGCAAATACAGAAGAAGCAAGATTTGTTATGTAAACTCCGATCCTGGTATTGGTATCTGTATTTATCCCATAACTTGAAAAGCGTAAAGTATATGAGGTATTAGATTTCAGAAAAAAATTAACAGGAGAGTTCGGGAAAATTATCTGCTGAATTCCGGTAAATTCTCCGTCCTGTTTTATACGGAGATAACCGGGGTAGATTCTTCCGCCGGGATAATTTGCAGCAGTATCAGATGGAATAGTATTATCAAATGTTACATTAGATGTTGCAGAGGGGTATTTAATCCAAACATTACTCATTCCGTTCACAAATGGAAAATTACCCGGATGAAAAGTTGTCGCGGCCGGATCAAGTGTTCGAAACGAACGGTCGCTGACAAGGTCTCCGCCATCGGCAGTTTTATCAGCCATGGTGTTCCATTGAATTGTTGCACCGAACAGTGTTAACGGGATGATATTATGGCTGTAAATATTATTATTGAGAGTAATACTGATAATTGCCGTTTATTTCTATTATATGAAAGCATTTATACCTCAGGAGTAACCGATCTGTTTTAATTCTGACAGACCGGGGAGTTAAATCAAGTATAAAATCGGCATTTCCGGTATTTTGTCGGGTTTTAGTGTTTTCTGCTCAGCATTTGGAGCGCAGTTCTCTGCAGTTTATGCAGAGAGTATTTGTCACTCTGTTATTTATAAATTCGGTGCGCAATTTATGCATTGGAGGATTGTTCCATATCTGGCTGAGAGATTGTGTAAGCGCATTTCCCAGAACCAGCTTTTTATTGTAATCGAAACAGCAGGGGACTACATCCCCATCCCAGGTAACAGTCATATTCTCCCATGGGAATCTGCATGTCACTTTAGAGGTATTGCCTGATCTCTCCCGCAGCGAGTCCGGCGCCAGTTCCTCTATCTCACGGACTGCTCCATCCCATGTTGTATAATTTTTCATTAGAAATCCGTCAATTTGATCATGTGATTCCCACTCATTTTTAACTGCAGCTATGCTCTCCTCATTGAGAGAGAAATCTATCATTGATAAAATTATTCTCATACCGCATGGATTTTCTTTTTTCATATTCAGAAAATTTATCATATTGCTTCGCGAAGTTTCGTACATGTTGTTTACACCGCGGATTTTCGAGAAGGATTCGTCATTGTGTCCGTCAAGGGAAAGATATATAATGTGCAGTCCTGAGTTCAGGAGCGCCAAAGATATTTTTTCACTGAGCATCATGGGGTTAACCGATAGGCCGGTTCTTACACCCTTTTCAGCAGCGTATTTTATAAAAGTATCAAATTCAGGGTGCAGCAGACTCTCGCCGAAGTGGTGAAGCCATACAACTTTATCGTTCTGAAACGAAGGATTTACATCTGCAAGTTCATCTATTATCTTTTTAAAGAGAGAGAACTCCATGAATCCCTGATCTCTGGTCATGTAATTTGTGCGCGGACACATTACGCACTTCATGGGACATCGGTTGGTCAGTTCTATGTTGAATATCCCGAAGGGATGGTCTGCAATTAAAATATTTTCTGTATTTACATTCGATTCAGTCATCTGTTCAAGGCCTCTCACTTTCTGCATTATTCAGTTAAGGATGAGAATGGCGCAAGTTAAAATTCTCTGTCTGAATTAGTATTTATGGGATTTATAAACAGTAGGCTCGTAGTGCGCTACGAGCCTACTTCAGCACTGACCGTGTAGGGCAGTTAAACTCTTAATTCAAATCTTGTTTCAGTTTCAAAATAACATCTTCCGGTAAACCGGTAATATCTGCAATCTCCTGAACAGGGTACCCTTTTTTAAGCATTTTTAAAGCATCTTCTTTTTTTGCATCCTCAATACCTTTCTCAATGCCTTGCTCAATTCCTTGCTTTATCCCCTGCTCAAAACCCTGTTTCATTAATCTTTCTGCTGTTGTCATGGCGATATTTCCTTTATCATCAGATATCAACCGGCTTATGGAGTCCTTCATCTCAGCCGGATTTACTTCATTTGTAGCATACAAGTATAGAAGCAATTTTTGTATTATCTTCAATCCCGTATCCTCGTAAAAAAGATCCTTCGAAAGTTTTATAAAATTTTCAAGTTTTTCCCTGCTCTCAAAGTCCCTGATATTCTTGAATGTATATAATACAACTTTCATTGTCAATGAAATTAGCATCTCTTCTACATCTTCGTTTCTCAAATCAATAAGCGAGTATTCGAAATCCGGGATGTATTTCAGCATCTTATTTTTTACATCTTCGGGCAATTCTATGCTGTCTATGAAATTCTTTGATATTTTCCACTCCGTCTCTCCATGATAAAATACAATTGGTATTACCGGAGTCAGTTTATCCATTTTGTTGTATATGCGGGATAGATAAGTGAGCAGCTGTTTCCATATTCCGGGGTCAGGGTACGACTTGTGTTCAAAGAGCAGATATATTTTGATATCATGTCTGTCATTAATGTTTACCGAGAAGAGTATATCTGAAAAGAATTCTTTCATCTCTTCATCGATAAAACTTTCATTTTCATTTACAAGGCTCTGCCAGTTGAACATCGCCGTTAACTCACCGGGGAGAGCGATCTCTATGAGCTCCCTTGCTTTCAGGCTGTCCGAAAAGATATCACGGAATGTTATGTCGTGCGGATTATTTATTTTCATATAAACTCCTTGATATATATACGTTTACCGGGGACGTGAAATGAAAATTTTTTGTTGTGAGTGTTTTTTTTATTACGGAGCTTTTTAATTGTCTGAATTAGGTTATCATGGGATTGGAAAATTATGTGATTCGTTTTCAGTAATCCTAAAATCCCATAATTCAAACAGAAATATTCCTGACCGACTTCCCTGTCACCATCTTGAAATGCCTTTTTGTCATATACAATATAAGTAAAAATCTAATATTTTTTACAGTGAGTCAGATTTTTACGGAACTTTCATATTTTAATATCTAATTATGTTAAATAATTTGACTTTAAGAAAGTATCAGTTATAAAATAGTCCATTCTTAAGATGAATTGTCGGACGGGATCTTTTACGGATCAAGTTCTGATGGTTTATCTTCGGTAAATTCCAGATAGTTATAACGGGGGAGATATGGAACCAAAAGACATCTACTCAGAAAAGCCGTGGCTTAAGTTTTATCCCGAGGGGATTCCAGCAAGTATCGATTATGAAGAGATCTGTCTTCATGATGTTCTCGAGAGAACTGTTTCAAAATACGGGAAAACCGATGCTCTGATATTTCAGGGTTTCAGAATAGATTATAACGGCTTGAGTGATATGGTGAACAGGCTGGCATATTTTCTTTCGTCCAGGGGTGTGAAGAAGGGTGATGTGGTTGCCATACTCCTGCCGAATATGATACAGACTGTTGCAGCTTATTACGCCTCTCTGAAAATCGG
>PGXT01000289.1 GCA_002839285.1 Spirochaetae bacterium HGW-Spirochaetae-5
AACATTATATACAGGCTATGGAAAGATGAAATTATTTACCAGGAAGATAAAAAAATAACGGCTGTTGCTTGACATAGTGAGTGTGTAAGCACGACGTTAGGCGCAATTATTTTCTGAATGCCGGAGACATCGGAGAAGAACAAATGGATAGAGATATAAAAAAAATTATACTACATTACGTTTTCAGATTTATTCATTTTCTTATCTTAATAATCTTTATACTAATGATATATATTAGTTCAGAATATATTAAAAATTCATTTATACAATCTATTATTATTATACTCTCTGTACTTATAATGATACTGATTTCGGTAAGCTATTTTCATACATGGAATAAAATTGAAGCAAAAATAGATAAAGATTTAAAAAAATCAAATCATGAATTACAACAGGAAAAAATTGATAACAAAATTGGTTTTTATTTTTTACCATTTGTTATAACAGGATATCTTTTAGGAAAATTTTCTTCATCATTCAAAGATATTGGAAACTTTATTATATTTGTATCCGCTGTATTACTTATTATCATTGGATTAAAAAGAAAAAGATTACCACTTTTTCCGATTACATTTCGAGGTGATGAAGTCAAAATTTATGTTACAATTATATTCGCTTTAAGTGGTATAGTAATTGGTGTACTGTATTTAATAGAATAAATATTTAAAACCCAAATAACTGCGCCTAACAAAGCTTACCTGCGGCGCTCGGAGTACCTCGCTTGGGCTTCGCCACATTGCGGCAAACGGCCGCCGCAACGTCAGGTAAGCAAGACGTTATCTGAAACGGCCAAAAACTTAAGGCGGCACGTCCTGTGCCGGTTATAAAAAAACTTGACATTGATACCACAAATTAGTACTATAACCACAACATGAATGCGAAAAACAGAAAAACTCTAGAAGACATATTCAAAAAGCCAACAATGTCATCTATTCACTGGAAAGACATCGAAGCTTTATTGGTATCTATAGGTGCAGAAATAAGTGAAGGAGAAGGATCAAGAATTCGAATTAAACTTAATAATGTACGAGCAGTTTTTCATAGACCGCACCCGAAAAAAGAAACAGACAAAGGTGATATTTCATGGTGATGTAATAAATACAAAAGATGTAATTACATTCCAGGGAACTTCCGTAAAAGAAATAGAAAAAGCATTTAAAGATTCAATAGATGATTACATAAAGTGGTGTAAAGAAGAAGGCGTAAATCCTGAAAAACCATATTCAGGAAAATTCAACCTAAGAATTTCACCAGAACTTCATAGAGAAATAGCAATAGCTTCAACAAAAATGAATGTGTCATTGAATAAGTTTGTTGAAAAAGCACTTATCGATGAATTGTCTCATGTAGAGTAAAACTTATAGTACAGCCTCTGCCCTCCTAGCGTCGGCTGCAACAAACTCATTGTAATTTGGCCGCATCAGATAACAAAGGCTAAACGCGGCGCTCGGAGTACCTCGCTTGGGCTTCGCCACATTTGCCACTTAATCGTGGCAAAAACTTCTTGATTTTTAAAAACTAAGAAAGTGGTGTTTAACTTAAAATAAAACTGATTTCCAATCAATTAAAACTAATTATAATTAAACCCTTTAGTAGAAAACAGAAATTAATTACAGTTTTCCGGTGGATCATTTTCATTCAACCATCCTTCTCCACAACAAATTGCACATGTTACTAATTTTTTTCGATATCTTCTTTCAAATCTAGGTACTTCATTATTTAAGTTTTCTTTGTCAGCCTTTTCTTCTTTTTCAATTTTTTCTTTTTCATCCCCTAATAATAATCTCTTTAAGAATGGTTCATTTTGGAGATCATTTAACTCTTTATCTCTTTCTGTCTTCCTGCCAAAATAACTCTTAAATTTTTCAGAGTAACTTTCAGACAGTTCTGACTCTTCAATTACATCGACTTCAATCAATCCACATCCTTTGCAAGCATAACATACTTTCCACTGACCAACATCTGGTCTTGGTTTTTTTGGCAAAGTTGAACAATTTAAAAATTGCATAGTACCAACCAAAAAAAATACTAAGCATAAAAAATATTTTTTATCATTCATAAATTTATACAGTCTTTTTTTAATTTTTGAGAAAAATTTGAATCATGCATGCTCTTTTCTCCATGTATACTTAAAAGATTATATGCATTTATACTTTGTGTCAATACCATTTTGATAGCTCTCTATAATTAATATTTAGATAATTATTTTGAGTATAGTTGTGAAGGTTATAGCTATGTATTTTATTTAAACTTTTAACAACATAACACACCACCTTCATATAACAAAGCTTAAACGCGGCGCTCGGAGTACCTCGCTTGGCCTGCGGCACATTTGCCACTCTTCGTGGCAAAAACTTCTTGATTTTCAGAAACTCTTTCTATACAAAATTTTTAGTGAACGGTGGCAAACGTCGTTTAAGCAAGACGTTATATGCAATGCCCGCTTTTCATGAAAATTGATTGACTTTTCATGAAATCTTATTATATTGTATATAGTGAGGTAAAAACATGGCAATCCTATCATCGAAAAGTACCTTTCAAATCCAATGGTTTATAAAAATAATCCTACTAAAGAATTTATAGCACTTTCTGGAGCTTGGGATGATAGTCGAAACGCTGATGAAATAATTGATTCTATTAAAAAATCTCGAAAAAATTCAGAGAGGTTTAAATCAGAAAATGTCATATTTGATTGATACCAACATTATTATTTACAGCATAAAAGGAAATTCAGTTGTTCATGATAATTTTTTAAAAAATGAAAATTTACCTAAATCAATTTCTGTAATAACCTACGGAGAACTTTTATTCGGTGCAAAAAAATCTCAAAATTATGAAAAGAATCTCGCTATTGTATATCGCATAAAAGAACTCTTTCCAATAATTGATATTGATAAAGCAATAGTTGAAACATTCAGTGAACTGAAAGCAAATATGCAAAAAGCAGGATCACCCATTGATGATTTCGATTTATTAATAGCATCCACCGCCCTCACAATGAATTCCATTTTAGTTACGAATAATGAAAAGCATTTTAACCGAATAAAGGGTTTAAAAATAGAAAATTGGTATAAATAGAAAACAGCGGGCACTGCATATAACAAAGGCTAATCGCGGCGCCGGAGTACCGGCTTGGGCTGCGCCACATTTGCCACTTAATCGTGGCAAAAAATTTTTAAACTTGTATAAACTTATTCTGTATAAGATTTATAGTAAACTTGGCAAACGTCGTTTAGCCAAGACGTTATATGACATAGCCAGCCAAACTTAATGTGCACCCGACATCCGTGCCGGGCAAGGCGAATATTATAGGGGATACTTATGGATGTAAAATTAAATGATTGGGTCACAGGTTATTCAAAAGGTTTTTTTAAAATCATAAAGACATTTCCTATTTATTATGATGAATCATGTTATGATATTCATAAACATAAAGTTGGTGAAGAAAATCATAATTCAATAGTGGTTCTAAAAAAGGGCTTTCGCTTTGTGTCAACAAAGTTGTCGCTTTTTAAGCTGCTTTCTTTTGATTTAATCTCTCTTTAGTTTCTTCATTTGGATTCAAAAATATCTCTTCCGTT
>PGXT01000118.1:0-17736 GCA_002839285.1 Spirochaetae bacterium HGW-Spirochaetae-5
TTTTTATTAATAATTCTAAAATTGTTCCGTAAATAATTGTCGGAAACAGGTTTAAAATCCGATAATCAAAGGAGAAAAGATGCTGGACAATATTGCGGGAATAATGCTTTTTCTGAGTAGTTATTTCTGAATATAATGTTTGTATGAATTAATACTTTTTTGTATCCATAATACTGGTATCAGTACGGATATGACATTTTTTTTTCGGGGAGTCGTAAAAGCTTTGAGCTTTACAGGGTCTGCGGGGCGTAAGTCTCTTCAAAACCTCACGGGTCTCCTCTTTATTCATAGGAACCTGTTTTTACCGGAATCCTATACTTATAAATTTTATTTTGCAAATATACCTGGAGGATTTATGAAAAACAAATTAGCCGCAATTATGATTTTATTTTTGACATTACCTGTATTTTTAACTGCACAGGATAACAAAGCAGGCACTGAAAAGAGGGGGAGTACTCTTACTTCAAAGGCAATTGATGAAAAAGGGCAGGGATTTGATAAACAGATTGCAGATCTCGGCAAAAGCATTCAGCAGGTAGTTGCAGATGCCAATCTTATGTCCGGATCGGGGATTAAAACTCTTCCCTATCAGACCGATATCCATTGGGGACCCGAAAAAGAGAATCCTAAATATGTTCAGATTGTAAAACACATTTATATCAAAGAGGGGCTCTTTACCGGCCAGCTCATCGGATTCGAAGAGAAGGTTCTGCGGATTTACTCCGATGGTAAAACAATAAGTCAGATTGAAACAATTATTAAAACTAAAAACTTTAAGAGCCAGGACGAGGAGATTGTAACAGTTCTTGATCCTACTCCATTAACTGAAAGTACAGATGATATAGTGCTTCATCATACATTAAACGGAAAAAAACTCATTGATAAGAAGAAGCTCGGTGAAGTTCTGAATGACGTTGACTCACCAATCAGAAACGGCATCAAGTCGGAATTTATAATTCCTAATCTTACAATATTAGATAAAAATCTTCTTTTTATTACTGAGTCAAATAAAAAAGGTTCTAAGGATGCAGATCTTAATATCTCGGAATTCCTGAAGAAGTCGACATTATACTAGTGCTGTAATCGGGTGGTTTCTCACTAAAACTTTATACACTCACCCCCGGCTACTGCCGCGCCCCTCTCTTTGATGAAAAAAAGAGGGGCTTCGTAAAACGAAATATTCCTCTGCAACACACAATAAAATCCCTGTCTTAAACTCCCCTCTCTTTCTCTCCAAAGAGAGGGGCCGGGGGTGAGTTCGGAAAGTTTGCGGCGTTATATATCAAATCTTAATCAATAATTACTTGATCAAAGTACTTGTCTCCTAATTTGATTTATAAAAAATTAATTTAAACAGGATTTATATAAATTTTTTCAATTTTATATAAATGAGCAAGTATTTCATATTATATTTACATTATCTATAATCAATTGACGGTTGAGGATTATTGTGTTCCAGAATAAATAAAATTAACATATTACAGGCTGGCCAGGTTATTATTATGAAAACAGATTTAGCAGGTTATTTCAGTTCAATCAGCGGAAAAACCGTTGCACTGCTTTGCGGTATTGCTCTTTTTGCACTTCTCAGTGTATCGACTCTTACATACCTTTTTGCGCGCATGATGCTCAACAATGAAATAGAACTGAAAATGACAAACAAGCTTGAGAGCATCAGTCAGACAATTAATATGAGTATGACTGAAACGTCTTCAGTTTCAAGACAGATTGCCAGGATGAGCGAGATCACCGGCAGCAGATATGACCGGAAAGAGTATCTTGATCTGATGCAGAATTCAATAAAAAATCTTAAAAGCGTTTTCGGCGCCGGAATTTGGTTTGAGCCATTCAGGTATAACACTGCGACAAAATATTTCGGGCCATATGTCTATCGCGACGGTACCGGCTATATACGTACTACTGAATATGAAAGCCCTGATTATAATTTTCACAGTTATGACTGGTATAAAAATGCGAAGGGAAAAGGGAGCGATTTTTTCTGGAGTGATCCTTTCTATGACGATCTGACTAAAATAACCATGGTTACATGTTCAGCTCCTTTTTTTAATTCCGCGGGAGAATTCAACGGGACCGCAACAGTTGATACTAATCTGAAGGATATTCAGGCATATATATCTACAATGAAAGTCGGCGAAACGGGATATGTTTATATGGTTGATAAAACCGGTTTGTGTATTGCTCATCCTGTTGAAGATTATGTAATGAAGATCAGGTTTCATACTTTCCCTAACGAGTCTGTGAAAAAATTCGGTCTGGATCTTCTTGAAAAGAGTGAAGGTTCCGGTAATTATAATAACAACGGGAAATATTTTAAAGGATACTTTGCCACAGTCCCGAACACCGGCTGGAAGATTGTAATAGGTATTACAGAGAAGGAGCTCTATGCACCGTTGACAAATCTGCTTAGAATAATGATAGTAATTAGTGTTTTAATTATGATTTGCGCTATCGGTTTGGGACTATATTTTTCTTCAAAGCTTACAAAACCTGTAGTTGAACTGACTTCCAGAGTGCGGAGTATAGCTGAAGGTAATCTTGCAGTTGTAAGCGGGAGCAGCGGGTATAACGCAATTGATAATAAATCAAGTGAAAACGGGAAAGATGAAATATGGATACTTATAGCCAATTTCCGGACTCTGGTATTTAAACTTAGAGAGATCGTTTCCACCTCGGGAGAGATCTCTGCGACACTTGCGTCATCATCCAAAGAGCTTAATGCTACGGCAAATTCTTTTTCAGCCAATGCTCAGAATCAGGCAGCTGCAGCTGAGCAGATAAACGCAACGGTTGAGGAGATTTCCGCGGGATCAGAAGGTATTGCGTCAATTGCAGATAAGCAGGCCGATAATCTGAATAATCTTGCAGGAAGTATACGTAATCTGGCGAAGGGGCTGGGAGAGATAGGCAATGTTATTGATAATACCGTGAGCAGGATTACTATCATCAATAAAGAGGCTAATGAAAGCGACAAGTCGATTAAGACAATGAATGATTCAATGATGAACATCGCAAAAAGTTCCGGTGACATGACAAATATAATCGATATGATTACCGGTATAGCAGACCGTATAAATCTCCTTTCGCTGAACGCGGCAATTGAAGCTGCAAGAGCCGGTGAAGCCGGGAAGGGCTTCGCAGTCGTTGCAGATGAAATTTCCAAACTCGCCGATCAGACTCAGTCGAGTATTAATGATATTAACAGAATAATAGTTAATAATGAGAGCGAAATAAGCCGTACACTCTCCGGTGTTGAAGATACCACTACTAAAATTAATCATATAATAGACGGAGTGAATTCAATCGCTGAGATTATGGGGAGTATACAGAAGTTTATGCAGGAGCGTGTTGAAGAGAGTGCGAAAGTAAGTACAGACGTGGAGGATGTGCGCGAAAAATCTGAACAGATCAGAACGGCAACAAATGAACAGCGTATAGGCATTGAAGAGATTGTAAACTCAATGTCGTCTATCAGCGAGTCAACACAGCAGAATGCAAACGGAACTGCCGAAATGGCCGGAAGCAGCGATTCGATTCTGGAAATGGCTGAGAAGCTGAAGGATGAAATTTCATACTTTAAACTTTAGATTTTATTCATAACAATTTTTTTTAAATACCCCGCCTCAGAGCGGCGGGGAGAAACAATTCATTATTTTACACTGAAATCTCTGTTATGGAGTTTAAATCGGTGCTGCAGCGGTTAACGATTGAATTAGTACAATTAGCCCTTCGACTTCGCTCATTTCGACAAGCTCAATACAAGCAGGGACGTAATTTAACTCTGGCTGAGCGGAGTCGAAGCCTGAAGTCAGTACTATTTTGTTTAATTTGTTAAATTCTATAATTATAATTGAAAAAAATGTATCTTTTTAATCCGGTTTTTGACAAAGTTATTCAATGAAATCTATAGTTAAAAAATATAAATTTAAGCGTGCGGGCAGGGAATCTGCCTGTTCATTGTCGTTCAGTGCTCTTCTGTTATTCTTTACCGGTATAATGATTTTTACATTTACACCTGTTAAAGCCGACTCATTCGATGTAAAACCTCCATGCTGCGGTACATCAGAATTTAGGGGGAGTTATTCTCTAACTCCGGTCGGGGTCTCTCTGTCGGAATCATGCCCATGCTGCGGGGGAATCTGCAGATGCAATTTCAGTGAGGGGATACCGGTCAATGATACCGTACTGAATATCTCCCCCCGGTCATCGTATTACGGGGATCAACTCTATGCAGTTTCTCATCACGAATATTCTGTCATTGAATATAATACTTCTGCTGAATGGAGAGCCTCTCTCCTTATGGATTATGGAGAACCGGTACCTCTTTACCTTCTTAACTCATCACTTCTATTTTATCATTAATTCCCCTTCATGCGAATTGCCGGTACTGTCATTCCGTTAATTATGCCGGATGACGGTTCAACGTATAACATTGCATGTTTTAAAAAAAATAAAATAAGGAAATTAATTATATGAAATTATATATAAATATCGGGAAAAAAATCACGGTCTCTCTGGTTGTATCGTTTATAATATTATCAATTATTACCGGATGCGGTAAAGAAGATGCAATATCTGTAAATAAATTACCCGAAGTATCAGATGGTGCAATAACATTCCCTGCACCAGACTTCGATGATGGTGCTGCAAAATTCTACAATTATGAAGACAATGGAATTAAAATACGTTTCTTTATTCTCAAGAGTTCCGACGGTGAAATTCGTGCCGCCTTCGACAGTTGTGACGTATGCTGGCGTGCCGACAAAGGGTATGAGCAGAGGGGCGATTCAATGATATGCAGAAACTGCGGACAGAGTTTCAGGTCAGATAAAATCAACACGGTAAAAGGGGGATGCAATCCTTCACCTCTTGAGAGATCATCGGCAGATGGAAAAATTATTATAAAGGTCGATGATATTTTAAAAGGCAGAGAATACTTTGATTTTAAAAAACGGAGTTAGTTATGAAACCGTGGAATATTTCCGTAAAAAATATGATCCGGAGAAAGGGTAAGTCCCTCTTTATAATCTCCGGTATGATAATCGGAACAGCTGCTCTTGTGGCTGTAATTACATACAGCGATGCAATGACCATGAGTATTACCCATAAAATGGAGAAATACGGTGCTAACATAATTATCACTCCGAAGAATGATAATCTTGAGCTTTCATACGGCGGGATAGCCCTGGGTCCGGTGTCGTACCGTGTAGATGAGATCCGTGAGTCTGACCTTAAGAGAATCGATTCTATCAAAAACCGGATGAATATTGCCGCAGTGGGGCCATCAGTAACCGGTGTTGCAGATCTGAACGGCCGAAGAGTTCTTTTAACCGGACTGAATTTCGATACAATTCATATCCTCCGGCCATGGTGGGAGGTTGACGGCGGGGAGTTTGAACATGGAGTCATCATCGCCGGATCAGCTGCTGCGGTTTCACTTAAAATCAAAACAGGGGACTCAGTCGCTGTCAACGGCACCCGGATGAAGGTAAAGGTGATACTGGGGCAGACAGGTTCTCATGATGATAATATGATATTCACCGATTTAAAAAATGCGCAGCTGCTGCTCAATAAAAAAGGTATAGTCTCAATGGTTGAGGTTGCCGCACTCTGTACCGGATGTCCCATCGAAGATATGGTGGTACAGCTTAGCGATGCTCTGCCGGAGACTTCAGTTACCGCAATTAAACAGGTGATAAGCAGCCGTATGGAGTCGATGAAGCATATTGGTACGCTTGTACTTGGAATTTCAATTGTGCTTATTGTTATCTGCGGACTGGTGGTTACAACAACAATGATGAACAGTGTACGGGAGAGGTCCGATGAAATCGGGATATTCCGGGCAATCGGTTTCAGAGAGAGGGATATACTTCAGATGATACTTTTTGAAGCGCTTGTTCTTTCTGTCATCGCAGGTCTGGCGGGATATCTTCTCGGTTTTGCCTCTGCCTGGTCGGGGGCTGT
Source organism: Spirochaetae bacterium HGW-Spirochaetae-5 (assembly GCA_002839285.1). Classification (GTDB taxonomy): domain Bacteria; phylum Spirochaetota; class UBA4802; order UBA4802; family UBA5550; genus WRGT01. The sequence continues at coordinate 5,983 of PGXT01000118.1, forward strand.
CTACTCCGGAGGGGAGGGTATTATGATTCACTTCAATCCGGTGACTGTTCTTATTGCCATGTCTGTTACTGTTGCAACCGGATTTGCTGCGGGAATTTATCCTGCAGTCACTGCTTCAAGGCTCGATCCTGTAGAAGCTCTCAGGCATATATAGAGGTGAATTGAAATGATAAAAACTGAAAATATAATTAAAAAGTACGGTTCCGGTGATTCAGAAGTTATTGCTCTCAATGGAGTAAGCCTGCATATTAATGAAGGTGAATTCACCGCGGTTATGGGGGAGTCCGGTTCGGGCAAGTCGACGCTGCTGTCAATTCTTGGCGCTATGAACAGCCCCACATCGGGGAGTGTGGAAGTAAACGGTACTGACATTTATAAATTATCGAAGGATGAAAGATCAATGTTCAGAGGGAGGGAGCTCGGTTTTGTTTTTCAGAGTTTCTATCTGGTCCCCTATCTCACACTTCTTGAAAATGTAATGGTGCCGCTTGTTATTACTAAGAAGACAAAGAAAGAGAAGCTGGAGATGGCAGAATATTCTCTGGATATGGTTGGTCTCGGTTCGAAATCACACAGACTTCCGGGGGAGATCTCGGGGGGAGAGATGGAGAGAACGGCCATTGCAAGGGCTATTGTAAACCGTCCTTCACTTCTGCTTGCAGATGAGCCGACGGGTAATCTTGATTCAAAAACCGGTAAAGCAATAATGTCGCTTTTTTCTGATTTTAATAAAACCGGAATGACAATTGTTATGGTTACACACAGCAGTGAGTGGGCCGGTTACGCAGGGAGAGTAATCAGGGTAGCTGACGGTCAGATTGCGGATTAGTATCTCTGTCCGATAAATATTATCTATGCGTGAAGTTTAAAGATTCATCCGGTCCCCGCCCTGGCGGGGACTTTTTTAAAATTCAGAATTACTGTTTAATCGTTGAATGATCAGATTTGATAATCTTCTCGCTCTCTCTTCTATTCTTTGCAATCATCAGAAGTCTGTAGAAATTGTCCCAATCTGATTCATCAATACCTTAAACGCAAGATAGATCCAGAGAGCGATTACTATAATTATATCAAGAACTGCAAAAGTAATTACTGTTATCAGCCATGATGACTGTTCCATTGTTCTGCCGAATCCCACATAGACTCCGGCAAGTAGGACTCCTGAAGCTGCAGTGACAATCATGAATGAGAGTATAAATTGAGTGATCCATGCCGGATCTTTAAGTATATCCTTAAGTGTAAGTTCAAGAGTGTGCTTTTCAACGGCTGTATCATCCATCTCCATCACCATCTTTGAAAAGACGGTTCCCGGGACGACCCTCTCTACATGATTTACCATTATGCTTCTGAAATTGTAAGTAAATTTTCGCACATTCCCCCCCCTGTTTTTCCCGCCAATATCGGGGAATTTTAAATCAGTATTTAATTATTCGTACATAAAATTGTTCTCAGGAATTATTACAAATTAAATATAAAAAAGGTCAAGCACTATAGCATTTTATCAATGGAATAGATCATCCTTCAGGCTTCGACTCCGCTCAGCCAGCGTATAAATTGTTCTAGAGATCTAATCATTACCCACATCTTCAGTGTACCCACGTAAACTCCCCAGCCCCCGCACCCCCGGAGGGGGCAAAGATTAAAAAACTTTTTTTTTAATATGAATAAATCTGATGAAAAGCTATTGAATATGCGATTAAAGTGCCTTGCCCCCTCCGGGGGTGCGGGGGTAGAGATGGGGGGAATTCCCCCTATCTGATATAAAGATTATCCCCCTATTTACAAAATCGTATTTTACCCCTATATACATAGTAAGAATTAATAAATAATAAAGAATATATATTAAATAATAATTATTTAAATAATAAAATTTTAACAGGAGTTTATAGTTATGTTTCTATTCGAATCTATACCATGGTACTCAGCACTCATGTGGTTTGCTGTTCTTGCAGGATTAATTATTGTTAATGAACTTGCCCGTATTAACAAATGGTTTGCACTTCTTATCTTTCTTGTACTCCCAGTTATTCTTACTTTTACAGTCTGGCCGAATACTGCAGGTGAGGGTTCCACCGTGGGGACATGGTTTCACTGGGCGAAAGTCTACTCTGCCCTGGCGGGTTGTCTGGGATTCCTTGCACTTCGTCACATTAAAGGCGCAATGAATTATAAATATCTTCTGTTTTTTCCGCCGTTTATTCTGGCGCTGAATATTCTTGAAGCCTGTATCCGTGATTTCCAGGTTTACAGTTTTAACGGTATGGTTGACGGCATGATGCTTGTGGGTGGTCCATGGAACATTATGAACGGTATTGCAGGTCTGCTTAATATTATTACTATTACGGGATGGATGGGGATTTTTATCAGTAGAGATAAGCGAAAAGATATGCTCTGGCCTGATATGCTATGGTTCTGGATTATCGCTTATGATCTCTGGAACTTTGCATATGTTTATAACTGTGTTCCCGAACACGCATTTTATGCGGGGGCGGCACTTCTGGTCTCATGTACTATCCCGGCGTTCTTTATCAGAAAAGGAGCATGGCTGCAGCACAGAGCTCAGACTCTGGGTATATGGATGATGTTTGTAATGTGCTTCCCGTCTTTTGTTGATACATCCATGTTTGCGGTAAAATCTTCTCACAGTACAGCGGCACTCTGGGTTGTAAGTTCACTTGCTCTTGCTGCAAACTTGGCAGTGTTCGGATATCATTTATACAGAGTCGTGAAGTACAAGCTTAATCCTCTGAAAGATGAGTTGTACACAAATCTTGAAGCGTATAAACAGGTGGCATATGATTACAGATCAAAAGATGAAGTAAGAGCCCCGGTCATATCAATGATCGGGGCTTCTGATATTAATTTACTATTGGATTTCCGGTTACCGGTTTTCTGTAAACTTATAAAAATATTTTTATGTCTAAAAAAAATCTTGATAACGAAGTTCTATTTAGAACATCAGAATATATAGCCACCGGATATTTTCATAACAGTCAAATTACCGCTGTTGATCATGTTAAAAAAACAGTTACGTTTAAATACAAAAGCTGGCCGCTCCTTGCCATCCATGTCCGTCAGGTGTCACGAGGCACAAGAAAAAAAAGTTTCAAAACCAGAACCACTGATCTTTATTCCTACATGGGACGTATGCTGTTTTTTCTCCCGGGAAAGAACAGAAAGATGATTCGTTGCTATGGCATCTACGCTCACAAGCTCGATGAGAAAATAAAAAAAATTGAAATACGCACCTTGGCGAAAGCGATAGAAAATTCGTTTCAAAAAATCCGGAAGTCTGCCCCGAATATGATCAAAGATACTGTGTATTCGTTTCGTGCGGATAACGCGATGAAGATGCTCATTAAAAATCATACTATAATTGGCGGGGTAGAAGCCAATTTGCACGTCCTGTGCGGCTTCGACATTAGGGCATCCGTGCCCGTCATATTTTAAGCCCAATTTAAAACAGGTTAGATCGCCATGAAAAATTTTTAAATTTTAGAAGAGATAAAGGTCTTGACTTATTTTTTTTTGAAAGGCTGTGAATTAACAATCATAGGAAAAGCTGTTTTTATAACATTTGCCCGAAGGTCGGTTCCTTGGCAGACCTGTCCCCACCGACAGAGCGGACAGGATGTTCGCCTGCAAACAAGCGACAGGATGTCGCAATAATGTTTGCCTTCCCTCGTCGTGAGGGTCGCTCAAATTTAATTTAAACAGCTCGTAATGAATTCTTTTTTTCAAGAATGATATATTTTGTCATCCCGATAATATTCAATCTGTCTTTTTAACACCAGAAAGTACGGTCCAAACTCTCTAAGTGTTATCGCAGATTCCTATATGGAAAATCAGAAAAACTCGTAGCAGCGTACGGACTTGCCGTTACAGGAACAATGTGTATAACAGCGATTATGATGATCATGATCTACTACATCAGAAAAGATAAACTAAGCTATATTGCCGCATCTTTCATTTTTCTAATAAACCTTTCATTCCTTATAGCAAACTTCAGCAAGTTCTCTCACGGAGGATACTGGGCAATTATTCTTGCATTGGTTCCATTTGCGATAATAATCATCTGGCGCAAGGGCCACAAGATGATGTATAAACAGCTGATGCCCACAGACCTTGAAACGTTTCTCATAAGCAATGAGCAGATCTATAAAAAAGGGAGAACTATTTTGGGAACATGTCTCTTCTTTGTGGGGAACTATAAAGTTATATCACCCTACGTTACTCACTGCATTATCAGTGCGAATATAATTTATGAAAAAAATATTTTTATGATAGTGAATATTACAGACGACCCCGTTGGAATCGAAGCCGGTTTTATAGATGAAATTGCCGCCGGCCTCCACGTTTTCGAAATACGCGCCGGATACAAGGAAGAGATCGACATCACCAATGAGATATCGAAGGCGGGGATAAAGTCTAAGGTAATATTCTACGGAACAGAAGAGATTACAACAAAAAACGTATTCTGGAAAATCTACGCACTGATAAAAAACTTACACCGCACTTTGTTCAGTTCTACAGACTTCCTGTAACAAAGCTTTACGGTATTATTACACGGGTGGAGATGTAGGGGAGCATTGAATGCTGATGATTAGTGATTCTTATACAGGTAGAATACTAATCATATGAACTGGTTCAATTATTAATGCGGCTTTATGGGGCAGGTCAAAAAGTCCGTTCTCTGTCATTCCGTCAGTAGTGAAACGAAATGCCGGCGACTGAAAAAAGATCTTCGATAAACACATTCTCTTGATATTATCAGGAGATTCCGGTATTTGCAATAATGGATGCTGCAAAACCGGAATGACAAATAAGAAAATATAAGACTTTTAGAACAGCTCCAATATTAAAACTGCCTTTTTTTAGTCTATCTGTCTGATAACCTTGAATGCATTAAGATAATTACCTACTGTTAAATAAATATAATACCTGCCCAGTCTATCCAGAGAAGTGCTGGAGTAAATATAAGAAACACTGTTACCCTGTCCCAATCCTGCGTTTCCCTGCTGGATAAAATCTGCCTCGGAAATTACCTCTGACGTTGCTTTCCATATTGTAATACCATCCGCGGTGTTATCAAATCCCATATAAAGAGCGTTTCCACTGACCTGCAGGAATCCGATGGCCTTATTATTTGAGCTGTTCGTACTCTGCCCGTCGTAGTTAAAATTACTGCTGCGTGCCACTCTTTTCCAGTTTATATTTGCGGAACAGTTTTCTGTACACTTCCATAGCTCAGCGCCATTGTTAACGGTTTCATTTGCCGCAGTCTGTGAAACAGCCAGATTCCGTACCATATAGAGATGCCCTTTATATACCACCATTGCCGGGATACCCTTTTGTCCCGGTCTTATTTTTTCAAGACCTGCATTCGAATCGGGAAGAACAAGTGTTACCCCCCCCATATAAGACTGAAGCATAAATGTGGTGAAACTTAATGTAGCGCCCATAGCTGAACGTGCAACACCGCCATTGTTTGCAATATAGAACGAATTTACCGGAGTCGGTGTTCCGCCGGCAGGGATGTAGATCATTGAGTCAATCCCCACTACAGCGGCGCCATCAGCAGCGGGATTACTGCCGTTCTTACCTATTCCCGAGAGTGACCTTACTGCCAAATCTATATAGGATCCGCTTAACTCCAACACTCCGTCAGAATTAGTATCGGTAAGCTTCTGACGTATCAGAATCGGTGCCTGAGTCCCGTGGGCTGACGATAGTCCAGAATAATAACTGTCACCGCAAGCGTAGGATAGCTGAACGCTCTTTGTGTTTAAATAACCTGTCGCAGGGGAGAATGATGCAGATTTCCAGTCAAGCTCGGTGTCGATATCCTGCGTAAAATAGGTATATGTACCGGCATCCTTCAGAGGGTTGGCCATAAGTATTTCATAATCAACACTACCTATTGTAACAACTCCGGAATTGAAACCTGTGATTCCGCGTTCGCCGTTTGGTCCCAGATCAACGTAGGGTGTTACCGGTGCGCTTCCATATCCGAATGTCCCTGTTCCTGCTGCGCAGACCGAACCAACCGACCAGAAGGTCACAGCAACCGGGTTGCTGGCATCCGCTTCAAATCTGAAAGCACCTGCGTTTAAACTGTCTGGTCCCAGATAGATTCTGCCGGCATACTTAAATACGGATGAGGAGAGCATTCCATCTGCAAATGGATCATTAAATAATGAACCGACTGTGAATGAACTATTACCCTCCCCCATCCCCTTAAAAGTAATCCTGTTTTGGGGAGAACCTGCCATATCATTTGAAGACCTGTCTTCAGAAATATTAGCCACTGCGTTTTCAGCATATGCTGTTACTGTATAAAATACTCCAGCCTGATTCCCGCTGTGAGTAATTACAAAAACTGAAGGATCAGCTGTTGTTTCAACAGATTGAATTGTACCCAGTGAAGGTTTTATGGAGTATTTTAACTGTGTTCCTGAAATAGCGTCAATATCCGCCGTACATGTTGCTGCTGTGGTATATGTGCTCCTGCACTCCGCCGAACCTGTAACATCACCTGTTTTCATCGGTTCAGAGAAGGTAATGCGGATTGTTGTTGGAGATAATGACAATGCCTGAATTAACCTCGGCTTGGTTTGATCTGTAGCACTGGTTCCCGTAGTAGTTGCCGCATTGGGAAGAGAGATGGAATCTATTTTCTTATAATCTTTAACATTTGAGGAGACGGTTACCCTATAGACAGTGGGAGTCGCACTCCCGGTTCCGCACTGAGCGCTTGTCTCAAGATCATAAACAGTAGATGATATTGCACTGACTGACAGAGGATTAGCAGCTATATCGGAACATGCAGTAGAGGTATCTTCTGTAAGAGTATAATTTGATGCGGTAGTTGCCGTATCCAGATCCATAGGTTCAGAATAAACCACCCGGATATAATATTTCGAAGTAGCGGAATTGTAGTATGAACTTGCCGAAAGCAGATATGGCAGAATTGTAGCATTAACTTCTAATTTTATCGTATATGTTTTTTGAGCTCCGCTTTCTGCGGTTACAACTGTAGTTATTGTGTTTGCACCGACATTAAGAGTAATTGAACCCGATGCAGTTCCGCTGTTTACAGCTACATTGTTTACCTTTACTGTGGCATTGACTCCTGCAACCGTGGGGGTTACTGTAATTGAATTGGTGTCACGTGGTACTTCTACATAATAGCTGATAACATTGGCTCCAAATGATGGTAAAAGCATACCGGTAGAGAGAGTTAAACCGGCAAGATCGGCATTACTGCTTGAAACCGCACTGCGGGTAACTATCACAGTATATGTTTTTTTTGCTCCGCTTTCCGCGGTTACGACTGCTGTTATTGTATTAGCACCGACATTTAGGTTTATAGCACCCGATGCCGATCCGCTGCTGACAGTAACAGTATTTACCGTTACTGTTGCATTTACTCCTGCAACAGTTGGAGTTACTGTTATTGAGCTGGTAGCATTGGACACTTCGGCGGCGTAGCTGATTACATCCACACCAAATGTTGGCGAAAGTGTACCGCTTGAGAGAGTTAAACCTGAAAGATTTGCGTTGGTGCTTAGAGCAGCGCGGCGTGTAACTGTCACTGTATATGTCTTTATATTTCCGCTTTCAGCGGTTACAACTGTAGTTATAATATTTTCACCGACATTAAGACCTATCGAACCGGAAGCTGATCCGCTGTTTACTGAGACAGTATTTACTGTTACTGCTGCATTAAATCCTGCAACAGTGGGTGTTACGGTTATTGACTCTATTTCATATGGGACTTCAGCAGTGTAGCTTATAGCATTCACACCAAACGATGGTGTCAATGCACCTGCAGAAGGTGAAATTGTTAAACCGGCAAGATCAGCATTGACACTTGCGGCAACCCGGCTGACAGTCAAGATATATGTTTTTACAGCTCCGCTTTCAGCGGTTACAACTGTTGTTATTGTATTTGCACCGACATTGAGGCTTATAGATCCGGATTCAGATCCGCTGTTTACCGTAACATTATTTACTTTTACAGCAGCATTCACTCCTGCAACCGTGGGAGTTATTTTTATTGAACTGGTACTGTACGGCACTTCGGCAGCGTAGCTGATTAAATCCGCCCCAAATGACGGGGAAAGTGTACCCTCCGAAATTGATAAACCGGCAAGATTGGCATTAACACTTACAGCAACCCTGTTAACGGTTATTTTATATGTTTTAGTTGTTGTACCATCTTCAGCAGTAACGGCAATGTTAATCAGATTCGGTCCGGCAACGAGGCTTAAAGTCCCGGAGGCTGATCCGCTGCTGACAGCAGCATTATTGACCTTCACCGTTGATTTTGAATCTGAAACAATCGGAGTTACCGTAATCGAATCAGCAGTGGAAGGAAGCTCAACAGCGTAAACCGTAACCGCTTGATCGAAAACCGGTGAGAGAGTTCCCGCCGATACAGTAAGACTTGAGAGGTTGACATCGTAATTATTGACTGTACCGCCTCCGCTGCCGCCTGCACCGCCGCTGCTCCCGCCGCAAGCGGAAATTAAAAATACAACACCAAATATAAATACAGTATAACAACGTTTCATGTTATTGACCTTTTTGGGATTTTAAAAACTATAAGCAAAATGATTCGGTTAGAGATACTATGGCAAAAAGCTCTATATTTGTCAAGCCCGATAAGCTTATTTTATCGCTTGTCCCCTCATTATGATCCTTTAACACCAGAGTGTCGTGTTTAAAATCTCTGGTGTTAATCGCAGTTTCCTAAATAGAAAAAGTCCAGCCCGCTTGCAGAGGCTTGAAGAGGGGAGCAGTCATTTCTTCAGATCTACCAGTAAAGTCTGTGGCGATCCATCAATAGAAATACGGCCTCCGCTGAGAACTTTCAACTCACTTTTCAATGGTTCCTTCAGCTTATGGCTGCCCACCTCGACCAAATGACCCTTAATTAGCGCTACCAGACGCAAGTTCCTGCGCGCTGAATCTGGCACCACCAGAATAATCCGCCCGTCAATCTGGAGCGGCGTCGATAAGCCAAGATCAGCCGAACCGTACACATGGTTTGAAAAACCCTTCAGTATAGCGATCTCCACCAACCGCTTCTCCTCTTTACGGAAAATCTTCAAGGTGCCGCCGATATGCGGGGTCACCACTGCTGAGATCTCAGCTACACCATCGCCGTCTAAATCGGCTACGCCTACCGGATTCATCCAGCGCATCGGGGTGCCGATAGAAGCCGACCGGGCTGCCGGAACCAGCTTATCCCCGTTCAGATGCAATAACATCAGCCGGGCGCCACCATCGTGACCGCTTACGATAGTCAGCAAGTAGGGTTCAGCACCAGCGGTCAGGCGAATAAGGCGCGGTGCCAGATCCTCAAAGACCAAATCTGCCGGTAACTCGAAGCTCAGAGTTCGTCCGTCGTCTGTCGTTGCTGCGACAGATGTGTATTCATGTGGTTTCCCTAACGCAAAATGGCCGTAGCGATCGGTAGCACTGAAGTATCGGGCCGCGACAATCTCTCCGGCTGTCCCCGGAGTGACTATCACCAGCAGCAGCGTCAACACGGATATAGTTATAACCTGTATTTTGTTTCGCATGAAGAAACTCTCCTTATTCATCTTTTCTCAACCGCTGTTCTTTGCCTCTTTCATCAATAGTGACAGAAATCCTGAAGCGGCTTTCTGGAGAATTGGTGAAAGTACGGGTATTTCGTATAACAGAGGTCATTCAATAATACTCACAGAAACTATGCCATCTCATAGGTATGACTTATTTTATGTCTATATGGATCATTAATTATCACTGAAATCATTTCTATATGCCGCTGTAAGGTTTTCAAGATCTCTGTTGTTCTTTCAGAAGCTTTTCTCTGAATTTATATGCCAAATAAATTCACCGGTACTGCAGTCGAATAGTTCTCACTTTATACCCATTGAAATACTATCGCTGTTGAAGCTTATTTTTTCGATGGAAAAATTTGACTTAAACAGCTCGTATTGAATAAATATTGTCAAGAAAGATACTTTTTCATTCTACCTGTAAGATTCATTATGCTATTTTAACACCAGCGTGTTGTGTTGAAACATTCTTGTGTTTATCGCATTTTCTTATATGGAAAAATTGGGTCGACTTTATTCAGATAGGTGAGTGGTTATTGACTGGCCGGATATTTTTGGTGCTTAACGATAATTCTAAAACTCCGCGATAACAACCGCCCGTACCGGTGCAGGATACCCTTCAATTGTTTTACTGTTGTCAGCCGGATCGAGAAAGTCCGCCAGGGTTTCCGTGTTAATCCATTCGGTCTTACGCTGCTCTTCGATAGTTGTAACAGATACATCAACACATCTGATCTGAACCCCGCACTCTTCAGCCATGTGAATAGAACCGGTACTGTCGGTATGAAATATACATTGGGCATCTTGGCGTAACGCTCATCCGGGACAAGTGCCGTGTGGCTGTCACCTTCGATGATGAGAGTCTCCAGTACAAGTTCACCCTTTGCAGAGAGCATCTTCTTTATCTGACTTAGAAATTCTATCGGAGACTTCCTGTGATAAAGAATCCCCATGCAGAATATTGTATTGAATTTTTTAGTGAGAGTTGCAGTATCCTCAAACTTAAGCGGAAGAGTGAATATATTTTTTACATCAGCAATGGAGTTGAGCATCATAAACTGGTAGTAGAAATTTGTGTATGGATCAATACCCATAACCATGGCCGGATTATGTTCAAGCATCCGGAACATGTAGTATCCGTTACTTGAGCCGATGTCGAGAATATGTCGTTTGTTTAAAGGCTTCAGGTGCCCGATAACCCGGTCCCATTTTAAATCCGATCTCCACTCGCAGTCAATATCGATTCCGAACACTTCAAATGGACCTTTCCTCCATGGGGACATTGAGAGGAGCGACTCGCGCAGTTTACTCCGGAGATTGTCATCAATTTCATCGCGGCTCCCGATTTTCACTGCCGGGGCAGTGAAGTCGCAGAAACCGGCCTTTAAATGACTGTATTCATTCACCACTCTGGAGAGGTGTTTGCCCTTTGCGTCATGTTGAGAGAGGTAATCGGCTCTCTCTCTGGATATTGTTTCAAGATGGCTGATATCGTCGTGAGTAAAACCCCATTCCCTTGCGTTTGGCGGCAGCAGTTTCATGATTTTTTCCTCCCGATGAACGCGGCGAAGTGAAACCATTTGAACCATATCTCTATTGCGGAGAATCCTGCACTCTTCATCCTTTCAATATGTGTTTCGATGGTTTCCGGTATAAGAACATTTTCAAGAGCTTCCCTTTTACGTGTAATTTCAATTTTAGAGTAGCCGTTCTCCTCTTTCAGTCTGTAGTAAAACTCCTGCTGAAGTTCCGCCAGGTCACTGTCGGAGTTGATTGTCTTTTCAGTGATTAGAAATATCCCGCCCGGAACAAGCGAATCGTATATTCGTTTAATCAGTATCTCTCTCTGTTCAACGGGGATAAACTGCAGAGTAAGATTGGCAATAACTACCGATGATTTTTCAAAACTGATGTCCATGATATCTGATAGAACCGGTCTGACTCTTTCATGGCCGACAAATCCTGAAATTCTGTTATTGAAAAACTGAAGCATTGGGGCTGAATTGTCAACAGCAATGAGGTCGAAATCTCTCCCCCCCATCTCCGAGAGAAATGCTGCAGTGAAGTTTCCGTTGGAACATCCCAGGTCGTATATCCTGGTTCCATCCTGATAAAATTTAGCCGTAAGTCTGCTCTGCTGCTG
>PGXT01000118.1:17840-18639 GCA_002839285.1 Spirochaetae bacterium HGW-Spirochaetae-5
GAGTATCAAATATATTATCTTTTTTATCCATTTGTATCTCTCCGGACAGGGCTTTGTAAAAGTAACTTCTCAAAAACCTGAGGTATTTATCCCCTTCGCAACGTTGCCGTAGGGGAGAGCGATTTTACTAACGGTTTATAAGCAGTTACCTGCAAAAAAGTTGTTTTTATTAGCGAACTTTAACAGAGTGAAGTGAAAATAAAGCATTTTTTAAGTCAATCCGTTTATTTAGCCACTGATTTACAGGATATGTACTAGTGCTTAGACCTGATGATTTTTCATCAAATAGTTCTCTGTATAATACCGAAAAATCTCCCGGCTACTTCGGCAGGCTCAGCACATCGCTCTCGGCCACCCTCTTTGATAAAGAGGGTTTAAACTTCTGTGATTTCATAACCCCCTTTATTAAAGGGGGATGTTGAGCGAAGCGAAACGGGGGGATTTCAAGTTTACAGCTGATAAATTATTGATTTGAAATCATACGGTCAGAGTACTGGTGGTTAACGATTGGCCTGGACCTTGTCATTCGTAAATAACTATATCAAAAAAAGTTAAATAATATAGTTGCATTTGTATAAAAGATTGTTATTATAGTGTTAATTAAACGTTTCAATTAAACGTTTTAAAAGGGGGATTCATGTCCTTCAAAGAAGCATTGTATTATAAAAAAAAGGATAATCTTGATGCTGAGTGCCTGCTTTGTCCGCATCACTGTATTATCAAACCTGATAAGGCAGGCGTCTGCGGCGTAAGGGTTAATAAAGATGGCAGGCTTATTGCCTCTAATTATGGTGAGGTT
>PGXT01000119.1:0-3713 GCA_002839285.1 Spirochaetae bacterium HGW-Spirochaetae-5
TAAACATTATTTCTCTCCCGATCTTAAAGGTCTCCTCCTTGAGTTTATGACTTCTCCTGATAATGAAGTAGCCGAAGCCGCGGCAGATGCATGTCTCAAATTTTACCCCGAACACCTTCGTTCAGATGACTTTATAAAATCGGGCAACGGTTATATAAAAAAAATAGCTGTTGAGGCCACAGGCTTACTCCCTTCACTGGAGTCGATAGAAACTCTTATTGATGCCATGCATGACAGTGACATATACAACGAATCTGTTTCGGCTCTGTCCCATATTATTATAAAAAACACAGAACTTTTTAATGAAACAATTAGACGTTTTACGGCGGAGAAAGATCCTATTACAAAATTCGGACTTGCAGAAGTATTGTCATACAGGATTGAATATCTCCTTGTAAAACTCAGATACGATAATTCCCCCGAACTCAGGAAGCTGATCATTGATATACTTGCCCGCGGAAATATCACAAACACTATAACTTTTTTAAATGAAAACAGCGACCAGAAACTCGAAGAGATGGTATGCGGAATACTTATGGAGTTTATTGCACACAGGGTAGATATCACAAGAGAATTCAGCCTGTATCTTAATGAAAGAATTCTTGCTAAACTCAATCTGACGAAACTTGAACCTCAGAAGGGTGAACCGAGACAGGAGGTTGTCCGGATCGGGCTTCTGTGGCTATTCCTTGCAATTGCCCTTCTATTCTTCCCCGCTGCGTATGCTATAAAATACTACGATACATTCACTCACGCAGGCATCACTGGCGCAATTAAAAATTTCTTTTACCTCTTCAACTATTTTTTTGCTTTTTACGGAATCTCATTGAATTCAATTTATCTGCTGCTCCTTCTCTTCTCATTTATCGGGTCAAGAAGACAGCTCAAAAACTGGACAATAAAAAACATTAAATTTTTATTCAAGCCGGGTATACTCCCCTCAATATCTATTATCGCACCGGCCTATGGAGAGGAAGCAACTATTATTCAAAGCGTAAACTCCCTCCTGAATCTTAACTATCCCGATTACGAGGTCATAGTGGTAAATGACGGATCTACTGATAGTACACTGCGGACACTAATCGATTATTTCAATCTTGAGCGGGCTGATATACATGTAATTAATAAACTGAGGACCGGAGCAATCCGCGGACTTTACACCAACAAATACCTTCCCAATCTTCTTGTAGTAGACAAAGTAAACGGCGGTAAAGCCGATTCTCTGAATGCCGGAATTAACATGGCTGCGAAGGATTACTTCTGCGGAATAGATGCAGACTCACTCCTTGAGCGCGACTCGCTCCTTAAAATGACATCTCCTTTTCTCGATACAGATACAGATATAATTGCGACCGGCGGCAATATTGTACCGGTCAACGGATGCACCGTAGACAAGGGACACCTAACTGATATAAAAATTCCCTCAGGATTTTTACCCCGGCTCCAGACAATGGAGTACATCAGATCATTTATTTCAGGCAGAGTGGGATGGGCTACAATCCGTTGTCTCCTTATTATATCCGGTGCATTCGGCCTGTTCAAAAAATCTTCAGTCATTGCAGGCGGCGGGTATCTTACAGGAAAAGAAAAGTTCCAGAAGGACACTGTCGGAGAGGATATGGAACTGGTAGTGAGGCTTATCAGACACTCCCGGGACAGGGGCGAAAAAGGAATAGTCAATTATGTTTTTAACGCGAACTGCTGGACCGAGGTACCTGAAGATTACAGCATACTCCGCAAGCAGCGCGACAGATGGCAAAGGGGACTTCTGGATATCATGACTTTTCATATACGGATGCTGTTCAATCCGAGATACAGGGAAGTAGGACTCATCGCTTTCCCATATTTTATTATTTTTGAAGTAATCGGCCCATGGATTGAAGCCCAGGGACTTATAGTGTTTTTAATCGCGCTGGCGCTTGGGCTTCTCAATGCCGATATAGTCCTTCTCCTTTTTATTGGAACAATATTCATGGGGCTTGCAGTCTCTATAATCTCGCTTTACATCATGGAAAGAGGGAATAACTACTTCCCCAAAAAAGATATTTCCATATTAATCTTATACGCTTTTTGTGAAAACTTCGGGATAAGACAGTTCTTCAGCATACAGCGACTAATTGGATATATAAACGCGCTTAGAAATAAACAGGGCTGGGGCAGGATGGTGCGAAAAGGTTTTCAGAGTAAAACATAACACTTAACTTGACAAAGCACATTGCGGAAGCTTTATTTATATTACTCGAACATATTACATCTATACCTCCGGGAGAACATTATGTATTTCAGACATCTGGCTTTCATTGTAATTTTAATAATCGCTTCAGTACTGCCGGTTAACATCTATCCGGAATCAAGGCAGGATTCATCCATACAGACAGCTAAAGAGAGAGCACTCCTGTGGCTGAAAAATCAGAAAGTTCCAAATAGTGTAATTCCCGATCCGCAGCCCGAGCGCAGAAACCTTGTGGTGAGCTATGAAATAGATCCGAAGGAACCTGCATACAAATATATATTCGGACGCTCTATAATATATGATGATGCGCTGGCGGTTATTGCTTTTACAATGAACAGGGACTACAGAAACGCCTCACAGATTTTAATGGCTCTTAAACGTCTGCAGCGTAAAGATGGCGGGTTATGGTTCGGATATAACGTAAACAACGACTGGCCCTCTGAAAAAGATTATTCAGGATCAACCGAAAGGACAGGCGCAACCGCATGGGTGGGATACTCCGCTGTCTATTATATCCAGGCGCGGCTTGTTGAAGATCCCTCTTTCCTTAAGTCAAACCGCGAAGCGAAAACAATTCTTGCTTTTGCACAATCAATTGGCGATCACCTGATAAAAATGCAGGTGCAGAAAAACGGCGACCTGCGTCAGGGACTTATCACAGGCGGAAAGAACTCATACACTTTAAAGCTTGAGGGTAAAAATGTTAATGAAATATTCATAGAGACAAACATTGACTGGATAAGCACCGAACATAACATCGATGCATACTTTTTTCTCCGCGATCTTGGGATCGTTACAAAAAATGAAAAATACAGTCAGAGTGCTTCAGCAATCAGAAAATCGATGTTGCGGGCATGGAGTGAAAAAAATCAGCAGTACTATCGTGGAATAAAACCGGCATTTATCGACGAAGCACTGGCACTGGATTGCGCAAGCTGGGGAGCAGTATTTTCCATAAGCGCAGGTAAACCGGAATATGCGTTACAGTCTCTGGAGACAATAGAAAAACTCTATGCGAGTACCGCAGCACCGCTGAAGGGAAAAGGATCAGTCAGGGGCTACAAACCTTATACTGACAAAGAAATATATGAAGAGGTCAGCAGCGAAATCGCCAGACACTATTTCCCCGCCTTGGAGGGTCTGACATGGGACTATATCAGCGGTGTATGGGTTGAAGGCTCAATGGGTGCTGCATTTGCATATCTGAAAGCAGGCAACCGGGACAAGGCTGCTGAAATACTAAGGAACATGCTTCCGCTGCAGAGCAGCAGCGGAGGTTTTATCTATTTTACACAGGAAATACCTCATGAATTTTCAACTTACGTAAGTGTTGCCAGTACTGCATGGTTTATTATGATTGCATCCGCAATAGAGAATCAGGCAATTGCGGACAGTTTCTGGAGCAGGTAATAATTATGAAACGGATAATTCTGATATTTCTGACTGCAGTTCTTCCTGTACTGATTTTAATGTCAGCATT
>PGXT01000119.1:3779-4837 GCA_002839285.1 Spirochaetae bacterium HGW-Spirochaetae-5
TCTACACTGCCGGGGATCTGCGCAACACTACATTTTCACCTGCGGAACTTCAGAAGTTATACTCATACGTTGAAAACGGCGGAGTGCTCGTATCTCAGGTTGTAACCGGGAACAAACTCTTTTCTCTATTCGGGATCAGAAATATAAATGACAGTCGGAAAAGATATAAAATAAACTTCCGTAAACCTTCCGATGACATATCACTGTTCTATCTCGACCGCCCGGAGGAACAGAGTGTTTCCCTTGGAAATAAAAAATTATACAATGAAGTAATATGGACTCATGCTTTTGATGTTAACGACGCCAAAACTCTGGCAACAACTGAAGACAGAAAAACCATATTTTCGGTCAACCATTATGGTGACGGAACTGCATATGCAATGGGGGTTTCACTGAGCGACGCAGTTCTCCTGCCACACGTAGGCAATGACTACGAGGCCCAGCGCGGATGGATCAACACCTTTGAACCTGGAGCGGATGTCTTTCTCCTGATAATGAAATCAATATATGAAGAGTACACCAGGCCATTTATATATCTCAGCACTATACCCTATGGTCAGAAAACAGCTTTAATTCTGACACATGATGTTGATGCACAGATGTCGTTTCCGAACATGGTTAAGTATGCCGAACTCGAAAAAAAATTCGGCGTCAGCGGAACATATTTTATAACCACAAAATATTTCAAGGACGACATGGATATAGGTTACTACGATGCTGAACGGATTGAATATGTTAAACAGGTGAAGCTGCTGGGAGGAGATGTCGGCTCGCATACAGTAACTCACTCTGTTACTTTTGAAAAATTCCCTGAAGGTTCTTTCAACACTTCAAAATCCGATTATAAGATTATTACAAACCCCACAGTCTTCGGTGAGGTTAAAGTGAGCAAAGAGCTCCTCGACAGGGATATCCCCCTGCAGAATACAGTCTCTTTCAGATCCGGGAACCTCCGTTTTCCCGATAAACTCATTGATACTCTGGAAAAATGCGGATATCTTTACGATTCATCATTTTCCGCCAATGATATCATGACCAATTATGCATACCGTGCCTTC
>PGXT01000119.1:4842-18859 GCA_002839285.1 Spirochaetae bacterium HGW-Spirochaetae-5
GGATACAAATTAAAATCCCAGGAAAATCTCCTTACACAGATATCTAAAAAAAACATATGGATCGGGAGCATAACCGCCTATGGGGATTTCTGGTCTGCACGGAACAGGTACAATTTTGAAAGTACACTTACAGACAAAATTCTAACGATAAAAATATTAAGTCCGGTGATTGACGACCGTATAAGCATCTGTGTTAAAAACACACCGCTCATCAGTGAGATCATAGTAAAAGATTCAAACAATAAAGCTCTGAAGTTCACCAGAAGTCAGACGGGGAATAAAGTTATACTGCACTTCAACAAACCGTGACCCGGGATATCTCCGTGAACGGGAAGTATTGTCAACCGGAAGTGCAGCGATGGGCATTATTCAATCTCCAAGTACCACAGGAAGTAAGCGTAGAGATAACAGAGTGAATGTACCTGCCCCTGAAATAATCGGCTGCATTGAGATGATTTACCGGTTAATATTAAATCTGCTTGATTTTTTGTCTCTGGTCACATATATATTCTAAATAATTTTAGTATTTATTCTTTAATTATTTTAAAGTAAAAAAAAGCTTTATTATCCCCGCCGCCGAAGGCGGCGGAGATATATAATTTTTATTTTTTACACTAAAAATTTTATTCAGAAATAATTACTGAAGTAATTTATAATGATATTGTGAACAGGTATGTATGGAAAAAACACGTCACTACTATCTCGACTGGCTTCGAGTCACCGGTATGGGAATTATATTTTTCTTTCACAACGCAAGATTCTTCGACTATGAAGGATGGCATATAAAAAATACAGAGCTGACTTTTGGAGCGACAGTTTTCATCGGCATTACAAGTCAGTTTATCATGCCGCTGTTTTTTCTTTTATCGGCTTATGCTATATATTATGCGCTACAGCACCGGTCTAAAAAAGATTTTGCACGCGAACGTGTAATACGGATTTTAATTCCTCTGATTTTCGGTATTTTTACAATAATACCGCCGCAGGTATATATTGAACGTGTTACACACGGAGAATTTACAGGTTCATTTTTTCAGTTTATCCCGGAATATTTCAACGGATGGTATGCATTCGGAGGAAACTTTGCCTGGATGGGTTTACACCTGTGGTATCTTCTGATACTTTTTATTTTTTCGATTCTGGCACTCCCTCTATTCGGCAGGATCGGCAAATCCCGGTTAACCGGCTTACTCTCGGCAAAATATGCTGTTTATCTGCTTTTCATTCCAATTGCTCTTATGGAACTGCTGGTCAACACTTCACCGGATGGCATCGGCATACGGGGCTTTGGAGGGTGGAGTCCGCTGACTTACTTTATCATTTTTATAACAGGATACATTCTTGCCGCAGATGACCGGTTCCGTCATGAAATAATTCGTATAAGATTTATTTCGCTTTTACTGGCATTATCCGCAACTTCTCTCGGATATTATTTCGCAGTTCAACTGAATATTCCAGACCGCGCACCGGCTTTTGCAATACTCCGGGGATTCAACACATGGTGCTGGCTGCTGACATTCGTAGGCATGGGAGCAAAGTATCTCGACTTCAACAACAGATTTCTTGAATACTCAAACGAAGCTGTTCTGCCGTTCTATATTCTTCATCAGTCAGTGATTGTAATTACATGTTTCTTTTTACTGAATCTGATAGTCACACCGATTGTAAAATATTTAATTATCTCAATAATTTCATTCGCTGTTATTATGCTGCTGTATGAGTTTGCGGTTAAACGGTTTTCATTCCTGCGAAAGATGTTCGGAATGAAACCGGCATAATAAAATACATGGATTTAAAATTCAAAATAATTGATCATAAAGGAGATTAACAGAATGAATATAGCAGTAATCGGAATCGGAGGGGTCGGCGGATACTTCGGAGGTAAGCTGACTCAGCTCCTCAAGGATGATAATAGTCTTAATATCTATTTTATCGCAAGAAATCAGCATCTGGCCGAGATTCAGAAAAACGGATTGATTCTCGACTCCGATGATGGCGAGTTTATCTGCCGCCCCACAAAGGCCACAGATAATATATCAGAACTCCCCATGCTCGACCTTTGCCTTGTCTGTGTGAAAGGATATGATCTCGACAAAACAATGCCTCTTCTGAAAGATAAAATTTCAGACAAGACAATGATTCTCCCGCTTCTCAACGGCGTCGATGTTTACGAAAGGATCAGAAAAACCATAGATAAAGGGATTCTTTTCCCTTCATGCGTCTATGTCGGGACTCATATCGAAAAACCGGGGAAAGTAACCCAGAGAGGGGGCACCCGGACAATACACTTCGGAGCTGATCCGAAAAACAGTTTTGTCGATCCTGTAATTTTCGAACTCTTTAAAAAAGCTGATATTAAATACAACTGGCTTGATGAACCGTATACCGAAATCTGGAGCAAGTTTGTCTTTATTGCCGCATACGGACTTGTAACTGCAAATTTCAATAAAACTATTGGAGAGGTTGTTGCATCAGATGAATTAAGTAAATACACAACACAGATTATGCAAGAGATAGCTTCTATTGCACGTAAAAGAGGCGTTGCATTACCGGAATCAATCGAGAACGATTCATTTGCCAAAGGGAAAAACTTCCCCTTTGAAGCAAAGACATCGTTTCAGCGTGATTTTGAAAATATTGATAAACCCGATGAACGGGATCTCTTCGGCGGAACAATAATACGGATGGGAATTGAGTCAGGGGTCCCCACGGAGACAACAAAAGAGATTTACGAATCAATTCAAAAAAAGAAAAAAGATTTATCGTTATAATAATTGCTCAGAAAATGGCAGTAAAATCGCTTTCCGCCGTGCCGAAGGCACGGCGGAGACATAAAGCCAGCAGTCGATAAACAATTAATCTGAATCTGCCCGAATCACAGAATCAAAAGAGATATAACAAATCTCCCGGTAAGGAAAGAGATAAAAAAGTGGAATGTGTTGTAATAAATCTTTGCCCCCTCCGGGGGTGCATGGGCTTAATAAATCCTTCATTTAATTCCCATACTCCTGACCAACTCGTCAACAGCTCTATCCGCCACTTTGATCGCATGCCCCTGAACAGGATTGGTGTAGGTAAAAATATTTTTATCTGAATCGACAACACTGATCTTCCACATAATAACCCCGCTGTCAATATTTACAGCGCGCACATTAAATCCAACCGTTGTATGCTCAAGCTCTCCGGTGGGACTTTTATCATCAACAGCACCCTGCACATAAGAAGTCACCTGACCGATTACAATAACATCGGCATTGAGCATTTTGCCTATTTTCACGCCATTCTCAAGTGTTAACCCCGAAGACTGAAGTTCAAGCTCGGCAAGTATCTTTGAAATCTTTTCACGCTCAATTATCTGCCATCCTGTTTTAATAAGAGATGACTCCAGCGCATCACGGACAACATCGGGTGCTTCGGGATAATACTTTTTATATCTTTCACTATTGTTATTCTCAAGAGGAAGAACCACTACTGTTTTAATATTATAATTTTTCATCTGCGGATTAAGATATACACTCTTGTCAACTGATGAACACCCGGCCATAAAAACCAGAAAAACCGTAATTATATATTTCATAAAATTAATCCTCATAAATTCATTTCTTATTTTTTTTGTGTAACCACAAAAGAGTACCCCCCACCAGGGCAAAAATAACGGAAAGAATAACATAAGCAATAACAATCCCCCATAGATCAGCGAAGGAGCGCGCCGCTCTTGCCTCACCCGGGCTTGCAATGAGGTAACGGACCTTCACCTTAGGCATAGGATATACGGGATTTGTAAAACCCGATTCTCTCCCCTTGATAAAAACATCCACTTCAAAATTCATCACAGTCTCGCTCATAAAACGGTGTGTAACACCGCTGATGTCAATATACTCTATCAGAGGATAATAATTCTTCACAGATCTCCCCTCTGAATCTGATTCATTTTTAACAGTATAATCGGCAATGACTCCTTCGGCTTCCACCGAATTCTGTATAAATCTCAGGGAATCTGCAGCAAAATAGATCATAACTGCAAAAAGAAAAATACTTACTCCAAGAAAAAAATTCCCGAAAAAATAAAAGTTTTTAAGAGGCAAACTGATCATACATCCTCCTCTCTCTTATAATCACTACAATGAATATTACTCAACCGGATTGATTAAAGCAGAACAAATTAATTTTTCAACAACAAAAATAAATGATAAAATTCTTAAATCGGTAGCGATTTATTTTTGGGGGCACAGCGCTTCGCGCATACGCACCCCTAAAAATAATTTGCTACCCTTAAATCGCGATTACTTATAAACTGGCGGTGAAATTGCTCTACGCGCAACCGTGGCGCGGCGTAGATAAAATACCATCGGTTTATGATCAGTTACCTTAAATGTAAATTTGAATGATTAATGATGATCTGAAGAGGAATGAATAAAACAATAGTACAGAAACAAACCCGGGCAATACTAATCTCATTCCTCTGATCCAAAGGTATAATAAAGACTGGTAGTTACCGGAACACCTGCTGAAATCTGTGAAACTGTTGCACTTTTTACAAGTTTACTGTCTTCATATATATAAATTGAAACTGATGTAGTGGACGAAACACCCGCGCCATCCGACACACCTGTGGCAGATATAAGTACAGATTCCGGGAGATTAAGATTTTTATTAAAACTATAGAACACAGTACTATCTCCCATTGCTGCACCGCTGAAAACCTGGGAGGCTCCGCTGTCGACTTTATAATAACCAACAACGTTTCCATAAGAGGAGATCACTTCAAAACTATAAGCAGAATCATCCTCTTCAGCTTTTTCACAACTGATAAAAAGCAGAGAAAAAAACAGCATCACGGACAGAACGGTTATATTTTTAAACTTAGAATTCATAAGAAAAAGCCTCGCTTTAAACTAATAATACTCTAATAAAACAGAAAAGTTACGTCAAACTAAATTTTATTTCCATAATTCCAGCTTTACACTGGTAATAATATTTATTTTTAATTCCTTAAAATTAGTTTCAATATAAGAAAATATCTGCCGCCGCCGCTTTCGACTGCAGAGGCAATAACCCTTTGATTACTTTAAAAAAGTCATGAGTTAAATACCGGTAAAAATCCGATAATTAAAATAAAAAATATACCATGAAAAAAATTATAATCCTTTTAATAATTCTCTCTTCTTCACCTGACATCCGCGCTGCGGGGTTAAAGTCATACAGAGAGACTCCGCTTTTAAACGCGAAGGTTCAGGAGAACATACTCCCTTTCGGAGAATACTCTCTGATAAGGTCATACAGAAATGTAACACAGATTCTGATATCAGTTAACACAAAAATTATACTTTACACAGACCGGGAGAATCAGAAAGACAGTGAAATTTTCGTCACTGCATATTCACGCCTTGAAGAGGTGATACTGAATGTACCGACGATTCAGCAGCATGAATTCAATCTGAAAGTTGAAAAACTTATCAGAAAAGGTGACAGCAGCAGTACCTCAACTATCCCCTTCCCCGGCGCTGAAAAATTTATTGAAGAGATAAAAAAGGGCGCAAAACCTGTGAAAGACGAAGGGGAATTTTTCATATATCTCAGAGACAACAACAGACCCGTATCTTTAATGACAATTAATTTAATATGGAAAAAACTGACAATACGTAATATACTGAATGAGCATAAAGTTCCGTCAACATTTTACAGTATATACACCGATGAATGCTATGATAAAAATATAAAAAAAATCCTTCGCGAACTTTCAGGTGAAATCAAAAGAGAATATTTCAATAATCCCTCTTGACAAAAACAGTATAAATATTATTAATCCGGTATGAATATACCTGATAAAAAAACCGGATCTATTAATCAGCGTCTTGCGGGATGTTTCGTTTCTGCAATTCCAGCGGCGTTAAAATCTGCACGTTTTCTATTGTCAATTATGATACCCGTATCACTTGCAGTTACACTTCTGAAGTATACAGGGATACTGGAATATGCGGCAAAATGGATGAATCCCATGTTCAGTCTCATCGGCCTCCCCGGTGACGCGGCACTTGTTTTCATTACAAGCATGGTACTTAACATCTACTCCGCAATAGCCGTTATAAGCACACTCCCCTTCAGCGAGAGAGAGCTTACCATACTGGCGCTAATGTGTCTCATTTCACATAACTTTTTTGTCGAAACGGCCATTCAGAAAAAGACCGGTTCCTCGGCAATAAAGATAACTCTTATCCGGATTATCTACAGCTTTATAGGTGCATACTCGCTTAATCTGCTTATGCCTGCCGGTTCCGGAAATATTATTACAGCATCTTCGGGATACGAGGAGCTAAATCTATCGGGAATTTTATCATCCTGGTTTTATAACTCCCTTTTTCTTATCGCGCAGATTCTTGTTCTGGTAACACTGCTCCTTATTCTCCAGAAAATACTGGATGAATTCGGATTTATAGATAAGCTTGCGGTAATGCTGAGACCGGCACTCCGAGTAATGGGACTCCCCGATTCTGTTGCATTCCTATGGATTGTAGCAAACACACTGGGTCTTGCATACGGCTCGGCAATTATGATAGAACAGTCCGAATCGGGAAAGCTGAACAGAGAGGATGCAGATCTTCTTAACCATCACATAGGGATATCGCACTCGCTTCTTGAAGATACTCTTCTCTTCGTTGCTATCGGTGTACCGGCACTCTGGATAACATTTCCGCGGGTGATACTTGCTGTAGTTGAAGTATGGCTCCTTAAACTGAGAAAATTTATTACAGGAAAAAATAATGAACCCTGCACTGCCGAGTGATTTTCACTCTATACTTTTGAACAGTCTGAAAGATGCCTTTGTCTTTGTCGATACAGAACATATAATACAATACATGAACAGCGCAGCTGTATTGAGATATAAAGATGGCGCATCTCTTATTGGAAAATCAATATTCTCATGCCACAACAGCACTTCAAAGGATATGATGATTGAAATTTTTGATAAGATGAAATCCGGCCTTGAAGAAGAGATCATTACCGACAACAAAAAGCACAGGATATACATGCGTGCTGTCCGTGATCAGAATGGAACTCTTCTGGGGTATTATGAGAGATTTGAGCCGCCGGTAAACAGATAAAACCATCCGCGGCACGGTTTGGTTTATAAATTGGATTAGGTCTTGTCATTTCGAACCCTTCGGCAGGCTCAGGATAAACTCCTGTGAGAAATCATAGATTTCTCAGTCGCTATCGCTTCTTCGAAATGACAAAATGCGTAATATTTCATTCGTTAAATGCTATATTTCCGGGAAGTTTATCAAATGGGACAAAGGAGAGATCACATGGAATTCAGATATTATATGCCGGTTAAAACTTTTTTCGGGAAAGACTGCATTGTAAAAAACAGCGGTGAATTTCCGCTCCTTGGTAAAAAAGCTTTCATAGTAACGGGAAAATCATCTGCTGAGAAAAACGGATCTCTTGCCGATGTAAAAAAAGCTCTCGATAATGTAAACATACCCTACGTCATATATAATAAGATCGAACCGAACCCGGAAGTTGAAGACATGCGTAAAGCTGCTGTTTGTGCATCAGAATCGGGTGCCGATTTCATCATAGGGATAGGGGGCGGATCACCCCTCGATGCAGCAAAGGCCATAGCTAAAAATACGCCTCTCCCTATTGCGGCGATTCCCACAACTGCCGGAACAGGGAGCGAAATGACTCCATATTCAATTCTCACTTTTGATAAGATCCGCAATAAAAAAAGCATATCAACGGAATCGATATTTCCTGCGGCCGCATTCCTTGATCCGGCCTACACAGAAACCCTTTCGGCAGAAGTTACGGTCAACACCGCAATTGACGCATTGTCTCACGCAATCGAAGGTTACCTCTCTGTAAGATCAACTGATGTTGTAAAACCCTATGCACTGGAGAGCATAAAACTCATAGGTGAATGTATTCCGGAACTGGAAAAGAGAAGCTTTAAAAGTGATACAAGAGAAAAACTGCTCTACGCGTCAATGCTTGCCGGTATTGTAATAGCCCACGCCGGCACAACGGCCGTACACGCAATGGGGTATCCGCTTACTTATCACAAGCATATAGATCACGGCAGGGCAAACGGCCTTGTTCTTTATCACTATCTTAAATTTGTAGAACGGGAATCAGAAAAAGTAAAAGATATTACAGATATAATGGGCATCTCCGGAGTTGATGAGTTTGGAGAAATACTGGACAGACTGCTTGGCGTGAAGGAGATGCTTACAGAGCAGGAGATCACAGAATTTACAAAAACCGCAATTGCAGGGAAGAACATAGCAAACACCAGACCTCAGCCAGAAGAGAGCGATATACGTAAAATATTTGAGGATTCGTTCAGGAGGTAACACTCCTGAACCCTATACAACACCGCCATTGTATTATTATAAAAATTATTTAAATCCCCTCTCCGGCGAAATTTCCGTTATCCCACAATCCCTGCTGAATTATTTTACCATCGGGAGCATACTCAACCCCTTTCCCATGCATCTTATGATCTTTCCACTCTCCGACATAGCGTCCGCCGTCATTCCATATATAAGTCCCCTGACCATGATGATGATTGTTCTTCCACTCTCCGATATATTTATCTCCGGAACTCCAGATATATGTACCCTGACCATTTTTTGCGTCGTCCCTGTACTCCCCGGAATAAGACTCACCATTTACGGCTGTATATTCCCCATGACCATCCATGAGATCCTTCTTGAATCCGCCGACATACTTATCCCCGTTAGCCCATAAGAACTCGGCATTACCCTCCCTGAATCCTTTAACAAACTCTCCATTATAACTGTTGCCATTGGTCCAAGTGTAAACACCGGTTCCCTCCATGTAACCATTTTTCCAGTCTCCGGTATAACTTGAACCGTTATAGAACGTCAGCACTCCGGTTCCATGCCGCATGCCGTCTTTATAATCTCCCTTATATATATTCCCGTTTGTCCAGTAAAACTCACCCCTGCCGTGCATCTGATTGCCTTTATACTCTCCGATATATCGGTTACCGTTAGAAAAAAGGAAAGTATTATTACCGCGCCTTATCCCCTGCATCAAAGTATAGACCGGCATATCTTTATAAACACTTTTTATGAGTACTCTTGTACCGCCGATCATAAGACATCGTGAATTATCTGCCCCAGGTGAAACAACCTCCATTGCAGCCATAAGCCCATTTATCTCAACAAAAAGCTTATCCCCATTTTTAAGACTCTCCCCTGTTACAGAGACCTCCCCCGATGAAGCGTTAACTTCTAGAACTTTGCCAATTTCAACTTTATCATTATCGGTTAGTCCCGGGAGCTTTATCGTGTTAACAAAAAGATAATCAAAGAACTCACCCTGTTCTATTGATCCATCGGCATATTTATAAACACCAATCCCCCATGGAACATTAAGGTTGAAATCTCCGGTGTATGAATCTCCGTTGTTAAAAATCAGAGTACCCCGACCCACCCGATTATCATTCACCCATTCGCCGTCGTACTTCTCTCCCCAGTTTTTATAATGCATTACGCCATACCCCTGGCGTATATTATTTAGATTAGCACCTTCGTAGCAATCGCCGTTATTATATACAAAAATTCCCGATCCGTTATTGCAGTCCCCCTCGGCGCAGCCCCCTTTATATTTTGAATCAGGGGAGAGATACTTTTCACATCCGGAAAGATTCTGATTCTGAGCTGGTATAATATCGGGAGCTTTCATCGGCGCACTGCTGCACCCATAAAGCAGAAATAAAGCAGAAACAGTTACTATGACGGTTTTGAACATTGCAATACCTCTTTATAACACACCTGTAGGGCGGTTCCAAAAACTCCGTTTCCGGGACCGCAGGAAGCCCTCCGGGGCTTATAAAGGTGCTGTGCCCCTTTACCCCAATAAATATTTAGTTTTTAGAACTCCCCTGTAATGAATAAATATAATATTAATGCGGAAGTCAAATAATCGGGGAGAAATTAATATTATTAAAAAAAGTACATATGAAGATTCAGGTTAAAAATAATACAGACCAGTTTAAAGACAAAATAGCTTATCAATACTGCAAGTATAACCATGAGAAAGGTATTTGCCTTATATAAAAACTTTTCAGAAAAAGATTTTTTATACCGGTGAAGTATTACAGCAACAAGAGTAAGATAAAGCGCCAGTCCGAAAGCACCGGAGAATACAAAAAGGGCTTTGATACCGGGAGTCATTACCGGAAACATGTTAAAATCGGCAAAAATTTTAAAACCGACAAACCACCAAATTATCATCCCGGGATTAGTAATAGCAATTGTAAAACCTGTGAGAAATGAAAGCCTCTTACCATACTTTATACGCTTCTCTTTATGAAGCATATAATCTCTCTCCTGATAAGATTTATAAACAAGGTAGGAGAGTACAGCAATACCGAGACTATATATAAAAAGCTGAAAATCCTTATGCAGAAGAAAATCTCCGAAACCGAAAAGAGCAAGCAATCCGTACAAAAGGTCAGATACAGCAGATCCCATTGCAGTTGCAATGGCCGGTTTTTTATGTCCATTTATTGTTTTTTTTATGACTTCAAGCTGAACTGCCCCCACAGGAATCGATGTGAGAAAACCTAAAACCGTCCCGAAAATAACAGTAGCAAGAAGCTTTAAATAAAAAATATATTCCATTATATTACCCGATTTTTTAAAAGAATAAGCCGGATCACACTCCATCACAAGATGACTTATGATGATCAGAAAGTTCTACAAATGAAACTTCGATTAAAATAAAATAATCACGGTTTCATTAAGAATCAACTCCGGAGCTTTCGATTCGCTTAAAATCTCTGACAAAAGGAGATCTGAACTAATTTATAATAATACCGGCGCAGCACATTCAAAATTATATAAATAAAAATATTGAAACTTTTATTTAAAATTGATCAGTTTAATTATCAACATATAATCATATAATAACATATTTGTAAAACAATTTTTTAAAAAATATTATTATACAGGTAACGGTTTATTTGGGGGTGGCGCATCGCCCCCGTAAGCCCCCAGCCCAGGCGTATGCAGAGCATACGCACCCCCGAAAACAATTAGCTGCCAATAGGTCAGTACTCAAAAACTGGCGATAAAAATATTTAATGCGGATTATTATTTCTGTTCAACGGGAGCAACCAGCTCCTCTATAACACTTAATATCTCATCCTTAATCTCTTTGTATTCATGGTCAACAACAGATACTTCAAGAATCGGAATATCCTCAATATAGATTCTGCCGGTATTGGCATCGAGGGTAATGTAATCACCTTCATGAAGTACGGCTGAACCTAAAGTTATTACATCATCACTGCCGCTGTTTTCCCAATGGACATCGGTAACACAGGGCTTCCCTTCACCAATAGCAACAAGAGCAGCATGGGAGGTAACACCCCCCTCTTTTGATATATAACCGTAAAAACGGTTCTCGGCCATTATCACCTTGGGAGGAACATTGCTCTCGGTAATAAATATAAGTTCACCTTCAAACTTTGATATATTATTCTGATCCTTTATTATCCTACCTCTTACTGCTCCGCCATTTACAGGCTTACCCTGCATTATCACCGGGGCATCGTGAAGGAACCGGCTGTCGAGATAAGTTCCGATAATCTTTTTATTAAGCCCGAAAGCCGTTCTCTTTATGAGTTTATATTTTGTATAAATATTCTCTTTATAAAATTCATAACTGTTTATTATTTTTGCAATGGGAGACTGTTTCAAAACTCTCGATTGAACAATATATGTCATGTCCCCGCGTATGGCAAATTCTATGTCGGTGGGATAGCGCTGTATTCTCTCATCATAGTGCTTGAATTTTTTAAAGCTTTCAAAATGTTCCGGATGGAGACGGATAAAGTCCTCGGTATTCCCCGGAGTTATGGCGCCGTCGGCGATTACATTTCCGAAAAATCCGTCGCTGAATTCGATCTGCTCCTCGTGGGCGCTGCCGATCTTTCCGGTATTCGGATTTCTCGTAAAGAAAACACCGGAACAGTCACTCCCCGAAAGGACCGGGACGCACTCCTGAATAAGACATCCTGTCTGAAACTGTTCCGGTATCCCCAGATGCACAGTCTGCTTCTGCACAACATCGCTCTCGAAAGATCTGAACACCGCTTCGACAGAATTATAAAGCTGTTCGTGAGGATCATCGGGGATACTGATGTTTGTACTATGCTCTTTAATTATCTCCGCCATTGACTCGGCAACATCAATCATGATAAACATACTCTCACGGAATACCGTTACATAGCTGTCAAATCCTGTCTCTTTGATCAGAGTTTCGGTATCAAGCCCCATTACACTCTTGGCGTAGCTGAGCATAAAACTTAAGTATGCCTGATACGCTCTTGCCGGTTCTTTAAGAGTTTTGGACCATCTGCGGGCAATCTCCTTATTAATTCCGATATGACTTATGGTGTCAAGAATACCAGGCATGGAAACAACACTCCCCGACCTTGCCATAAGAAGAAGGGGATTTTCGCCATCTCCCAGCTTCTTACCGGTCCGTCTCTGAAGATTCTCCGCAATACCGAATATTTTTTTTCTAAGATCATCCAGGGAAAAATCACCCCTTTTAATATAATGCCATGTAAGAGTGCTGAACCCGTAGCCTTTAGGGACATCAAATCTGGGGAGTTTTGACGACTGAATAATCCTGGAATTTCTGATCTGCGAAAAACCCTTCCCACCCATAAACTCCGGGCTCTCAAGAGCCTCTCTCGACTCATTGCTGTCTGTACCGAAACTGTAGACAAAATCATCAAGCTCAAGCTCATGCTTTGCTTTAATAGTATCAAGAACCTCCTGGAACGGTTCGGCCGATTTTCTTGCATCGTAGTTTTTAATGCTGTTAATAAGATTACCAAGAACATGTGTTGTCTTTTCACGTATTATATTGTTAAGAATTGCAGTAAGAGCAGGGGCGTTATCACGATTCACCAGACACTCCGAATAGAGTTCCTTGATTGAAAGAAAATTATTTTCGAGCTCGGAGTTCATCGCTTCAACTATACTCGGTATATGCGCAATCCTGTCGGGACGTTTATCGAGCTGAAGAAGAAGCCGCTCAATGAGGAAAGCAAAACGACCGAGAATTTTAGTTCCATGACCGACGGACCTTACGCAGAATGCAAGATCGACAAGAACATTAAGAGATTCCACATAGACCTCATCGGTTATAATACGGAACTTTGTATTTACAATATTCGAATAATATATAAATGCAATCTGCTCAAGTATTGAATCCGCAGTAATAAGACGGAACAGAATTTCTCCCTTCTTTTTAATGCTGCTGAGAGCTATCTCTTCAATAAGTTTTTTTAAATTATACCTGAGCATCCCAAGCTGAATATCTGTCCAGTCCTGATTTTTCACCTCCTGCCGGGTACGGTTTACCGAACCGATCGATTTTTCAAAGGACTTAAGTGCCGAAATTTCCTCAGTTATCAGACCGGTAAGGTTGGATTCAATAACGTTCAGGAATTCATCCCGTGAGATATTATTCTTATTATCCCCCCTGTCGACACGTTGTAAACAGTACTCCCCTCGATCATCGCGGAAGTTTTATCCGAATGAAGAAACTGCTCGAACTTTTCAATTTTTGTTATTACTTTTTCCGACAGGTGCTGGTGCGTTAGTTTTCTTATATCCGCTGCGATTGAACCGAAAGTCTGGTCATACCGGTACTCCGCTTCAAAATCGTGGGCGATGTCGCGAAGCTCGGTAATATCAATTCCATAGATATTGAACTTTGGTATATGTCTTATCAGTTCATATATGAGAGAGTATAGTTCCTCGAAATCGCTTCCGTCATAGCACTCAAGGAATTCAATAACATGAGTTTCAAGCTCTCCGAGAGATTCTGTTCTGGTTCCTTTCAGGCTGCCGCGGGTTTTTATCTCATACCGGATAAAAAGAACAATATCAACAAGTTTCTCCTTGATCACGCGGCTCTCTTTTTCATGGCATAAACCATTTAAAAGCCTGCTCACATCATC
>PGXT01000290.1 GCA_002839285.1 Spirochaetae bacterium HGW-Spirochaetae-5
ACACATCTTCAAGCAGATTCTTTCTGGAAGCGGTTAAAGTTCAGCACGAGGAGAACGTCGATCTGATGAAGAAGATGATTCAATGATAAACTGCCGGAGTTTAAAAACTCCGGCTGAAGATTCTAAACCGAATAATACCCCTTATACCACTGAACGAATTTTCCTATACCCTCTTCTATTGATGTGGACGGCTTGAATCCCGTATCCTTTACGATGTCATCGACATCGGCATATGTTGCGTAAACATCTCCCGCCTGCATTGGAAGAAACTTTTTGTCTGCCTCACGGCCAAGCTCCTTCTCGATAACTTTAACAAAGTCGAGAAGTTTTACCGGATTATTATTTCCGATATTATAAATTTTGTACGGAGCCTTCGAACATGACGGATCTGGCGTCAATCCCGACCAGCTGCTGCTCCCCGCCGGCGTGATGTCAATAACTCTCACAACGCCTTCGACAATATCATCTATATACGTAAAGTCCCGCATCATATCGCCGTTGTTGAAGATGTTTATCGATTTCCCTTCGGAGATGGCTTTCGTGAAACTGAAGTATGCCATATCGGGCCGCCCCCATGGTCCGTAAACAGTGAAGAAGCGGAGCCCGGTTACCGGCATCTGATAGAGATGACTGTATGCGTGAGCCATAAGTTCATTGCTCTTCTTTGTTGCTGCGTACAGACTCACGGGATGATCAACATTATCGGAAGTTGAAAAAGGTATCTTCTCGTTAAGTCCGTAAACAGAGGAGCTGCTGGCGTAAACCAGATGTTCCACCTTATGGTTCCTGCAACATTCAAGTATATTTATAAATCCGGTGATATTGGAGTCGATGTAGGCGTATGGATTTTCGATGGAGTATCTTACCCCTGCCTGAGCCGCCAGATGGCACACATGAGTGAATTTCTCTTTTTCAAAGAGTTTATTCATTGCATCGCGGTCTTCAAGATTGAGTTTTATAAAACTGTAGTTATCAAACTTTGAGCTTTTAACGGGAGTATTGTACTCAATGGAATTTTTATCGATACCGGTCTCTGCAAGTCTTCCATATTTTAAATTTACATCATAATAATCATTTATTCCATCGATTCCTATTATGCTGTCACATTTATCAATAAGTTTTAAAACTGTATAGTATCCGATAAATCCCGCTGTTCCTGTTACAAGTATCTTCATTGTACTCCCCCCATCCGCCCTAGCGGGCACCTTCCCCATGGTGAGA
>PGXT01000291.1 GCA_002839285.1 Spirochaetae bacterium HGW-Spirochaetae-5
TAAAAAAATCAGAACAACAGATTATTCTCTTTACAGCGGCGAGGAGTATGAACTTTTATTTACATCGGAAAAAGATATCACCGATGATAAAGGGATTACGTGTATAGGTGAAATAACCTCCCGTGGTTACACACTGGTCATGGACAATATAGAGACAGAAATAAAGATCAAAGGCTACGATCACTTTAAATAAATCAGAAGGTAATAATATGAAATTCAGATCAGTACTTCTTATATTTTTAATAATTACTTCCATATCCTGCTCATCAAAACCGGATCAGATTCCCCAAGGCACATGGAATTACGACCTGCTGGTTAACGGTGTCAAGGCGGGCCGTGCGGTATCATCGAATACACTCGAAGGCGATAATTATGTAATCCGGAGTGAAATGTACCTCAATATGGGGTCAATAGAAAACAAATCGGTTCAGACCGTTATTGAAACGAAAGATTTTAAACCTGTAAAACTTGAAGTCTTGAATACTGTTACAGACACAACAGGAGTTTCAAGCCAGGACATAAACAAAACAGCTACATTCAACGGAAAAGAGGTCACACTCATAGCCGGAGATTATAAATCCAGATTCACCATCAACGATCCATTCGTTCTTGACGGAAATTATTTTTTCAGTGAACTTCTGAAGAATAATTTCGAAGAAGGAGTCATCATCAAATCGCACATCTATGAACCATCCGTCGAAATTGACACACCTATTCTTGTGATAGTCGAAGTTAAAGGTATGGAGACAGTTCAGATCGGCAATAAATCCATGAAACTTCTTCATATAAAACAGAGAATTGAAAAGCTTAAAAGTATGGATATCTACATGAATGAAAAGGGTATTACTGAAAAAATCGTTATCAAAATGCTTAATAATGTTTTTGAACTTGTACGGGTTGAATAATCAGAATGAAAGCAAAAAGTTTTATTTTTTCGTGTATACCTTTTGTTATATTTCTACTGTTCTGCAGTGATGTAAAATCGATTCCATCCTCATCATTTTTAATTACTCCGGCCGGAATAAACAGCACTGCATACACAAACAGCATATCTGTCTACAAATTGGAAAGCGCCGATGAAGATTTTACACTCCCGGCATCAAGTAATCAGCAGATCATTTCCGTAAAGAATCACACAGAAAAAACAGAAATTATTATAAACACAGGTGATTCACCAATACCGGCAGCGGGGGACTTATCTCAATTTTTAAAAAACAC
>PGXT01000120.1 GCA_002839285.1 Spirochaetae bacterium HGW-Spirochaetae-5
TCATCAGCTCCCGGTAAACTCCGGCTTCCTCTTTTCGGAAAAAGCTTTAAGAGCCGCTGCTACATCATTTGACGGGATGGTGTAATTACTCACAGCCGCATTGAACAGAAGCCCGTCCTCTACCGATTTCCCTATACCGTATTTAAATACAACCTTCGATGCCTGAACAGCCAGAGGAGAATTTACAGATATTTCATTCGCCAGTATTTCCGCCTCTTTTAAAAGTTCTTCATAATTTTCATAGACTTCATTTACAAGATTTATCCGCATTGCCTTATCAGCAGTAATCCTTCTGCAGGAATAAGCCATCTCTCTTGCATGGCCCTGTCCAATAATATTCGGAATTCTCTGAAGTACACCAACATCTGCAACCATCCCCACTGATGCTTCCAGAAGAGAGAATTTCGCATCCTTTGAAGCAAGTCTTATATCACATGCCGTAATAAGATCAAGCCCGCCGCCAAGACACAACCCGTGGACAGCAGCTATAACAGGTTTTCTGCATTTCTCAATACAGGACAGTCCATCCTGAAGTTTCAAAAGTTTTTTCATAAAAGTTTTTCTCTGCCCCGCGCTCTGAACCGGTGCTGCAAGCTCCTCAAGCTCGACCATCATCTCAACCAGATCAAGTCCGGTGTTGAAATCACTCCCCTTGGCAGCCAGTATCACAACTCTGATATTCTCATCTTCATCAAGATCTTCAAATATCGGAATTGTCTCTTTCCACGCCGGAGGATTCATGGCGTTCTTCTTCTCGGGCCTGTTAAGCCATACCCAGGCAATATGGCCTTTCTTCTCTACCAGATAATATTTATATTCCATTTCAAAACCTCTTTACCGGTTAACTTTACAGTAGACATTTCAGAGATTATAAACGCTGTCAAGAATCCTACGCGGACTTCCGTTAGAAGTTTCCGGGCTATCCGGTTTTTTAGAACTACCCCCGCATTTATTGAAATCTCACTCCGTAGTGCCTTGCCCCCTCCGGGGGTGCGGGGGCCGAACTGTCAGTCTAATGTTGGTTTGCTATTTGCGATGCGTGTAACTGTTAACGATTTTTCCCGTT
The DNA here is from genome assembly GCA_002839285.1 of Spirochaetae bacterium HGW-Spirochaetae-5. Lineage (GTDB taxonomy): Bacteria > Spirochaetota > UBA4802 > UBA4802 > UBA5550 > WRGT01. The sequence continues at coordinate 1,067 of PGXT01000120.1, forward strand.
TCAATTATTTATTTCATTTTACAAATAAATACCACTATTAAAATGGAGTTATGAAGATACTTAATAAGTTTAAAGCTCTCCCTCCGCAGATATCGGGGATATTTTTCGCGGTTGGGGCAACCATAATATGGTCCGGTAATTTTATCATAGCAAGAGGGGTCCATGATGCCATACCCCCTGTTACTCTTGCCTTCTTCAGATGGCTCGTGGCTTTTATAGTAATAATTCCCTTTTCATTTAATTATTTCATTAAAGATTATAAGGTAATACTGGAAAACTATAAGTATATTCTCCTCACTTCATTTATGGGAATAACTCTGTTTAACACATTAATTTATATTGCAGGACACTCAACAGAGGCGATAAACTTATCCCTGATAGCAATTACCACACCTGTATTTATCATCATCTTCAGCAGAATATTCTTCAAAGAAAAGATCAGCTTCATAAGCATAACAGGGGTTACTCTGGCACTTTCAGGGATCGTTCTGCTCATATGCAGAGGATCACTTAATGTACTTCTCAGCATATCCTTCTCTGCCGGTGACCTCTGGATGCTCTCAGCTGCAGTGATTTTCTCACTCTACACACTGCTCATCAGAAAGAAACCTGAAGGTATAGGAACAATGTCATTTCTATTCATAACTTTCGGATTAGGACTTATTATGCTGGTCCCGTTTTATGTTTATGAAACATCTGTCAATAATACTGCCGTTTACAATATTAATGTAATAATATCAATTCTCTACGCCGGAATATTTGCATCAATCGGCGGATTTGTTCTGTGGAACAAAGCCATTGCAATGATAGGAGCATCAAGGAGCGGAATCATATACTACTCTCTCCCCCTTTTCAGCACACTCTGGGCAATCCTTATTCTGGGAGAGACCGTTCAATATGTCCATTTTATCAGTATGTTTTTAATTGTTTCAGGTATAATAATTGCCACCCGAAAGCGCACTGCTTAACAGAAGAACATCAATCATTCAGACTTAAAAAAACAGAAACAGATTTTCCGGAACACAACAACCTTGTAATCCACCCCGGCGCAACAAAGGGTAGCAAATTATTTTTGGGCGTGCGTATGCTTCGCATACGCTAAAATGGGGGCTTACGGGGGCTGCGCCCCCGTAAGCCCCCATTTCAGGCACAGCACGAAGTGCTGTGCCACCAAAAATAAACCGCTACCCGCCAAAAGGCGTTGTGCGACAAAAAAAAAGACATTAATGTCTTAACATTAACAAAAAAATATTGTCTAATAATGTTGACAGATAAGCAGGAATTATTCCTGTATATGTTTTTGAGTGCAAAAATATGAATTATATGTCCCCGCCGCATTCGACGGCGAAGATGTTAGATTTTTTACTTTAAATAAGTAAAGGAATGAATACTGATTTAATGTTATCCAAAAGGAAAAATAAAATGAGCAGAAAATATAAAAACTATTTCGATGATATAAAAAACACAAAAGCACATGATAAGTTTATAGAGCATATCATCCGTCTTTTTTTCTTTGCGTTTATACTGAGTATAGAAGCTGTTTACAAAAAAAGCAAAGAGATACTCCAGTATATAAAGAACATTCTGAAGCGGCGTACTTTTTCTGACGTACTCAGAAAATACAGAGACTACAAAGAATCTGTAAATGCAATCATTCACAACCACCCCTCTGTTCATAATATCCATGACAGAATCCATGAAACCATGAACCGGCTGTTCAATGATGAAGAGAAAAAACTGATATTCGGAATAAAGGATCCGAAACAGATCTTCATGGAAAAATCGAAACAGATAATCTCATCAGTTGCTCACTATACCGGATCGATGAAAAACCGTCACTTCAAGCATATCCCCTTTACAGGAACAGACCGAAATATTTCACCATCGATGCTTACACTTTACATACTGACAAAATATAAAAATCATAAAAGCAATTTTACACATCTACTCCATTCCGGATCTAAAAAGGAATTCGTTCATGCCCAGTCTATCCGGTATAAAAAATTTATTAACGAAACTTTTTCGAAATTCTACTCTAACGATTTTAAAAATAAAGTTTCAAGAGCATCTCTGGATCTGAAATCACTGAAGCCTCAGATAAAAAAAATATATGATGCTATTGAAAAGCTTGAGAAGAAACAGATGAAATATATACCGGGTCAGTCATGACTCTCCCCCTTCTTCTTTAACATTTTATAAATAAAGAAAGAAACACCCGATGCAATTAATACTGCAGCTGCTGCGATGTTGTAAGTCCGTATAATAATTGTGATCTTCTCCTGAACAACCTCCCAGTTATTCCCCAGAGTGTAACCTGTATATATCCATAAAAAATTCCAACCCATGGCGCTGATTATAGATAGCAGGAAAACCTTCATTCCGTTCAACCCTGAAATCCCGGCAGCTATCGAAATTACAGAACGCACCCCTGGAAGAAATCTGTTAAGTACAACAACATAATAACCATACCTGCTGAACCATTTTTCTGCTGCAAGAATTTTGTGTGATGAAAATATCTTGAATCTTGTATTAAGAAAAAACTCCATTTCAAGAAAAGCACCTGCGTAAAACAAAAGGATAAAACCGACGGAACTTCCAAAGGTGGTCACGGCATAGACATAAAAAAAATCGAGCTTGCCAATCCCCACAAGAAATGCACCGAATGCTGTTATTGTATCCCCTGGAATCGGGGGGAATAGATTCTCCAGAACAGAACTTCCGAATAAAAACAGATAGAGGAGAACAACATTCCATTCCATTATAATATCTATACTATTGGCAAAAAATGATTCCATAACTGCACTCCGTAAGCTTCCATTTCAGGCGCAACGTGGAACGCTGAGCCCCATAAAATAAAACACTGCCATTCCAAAGATATTAGGTCAGACTTAAATCCTGTTGACAATTTGTCTATAATACTTAACGTACAATCTTAGTATACTTTTTCAATAAAAAATTATAGAATCGAAATAATGAAAAAAATTCTATGTTATGGCGACTCAAATACCTGGGGCTGCAGTCCCCGTGACAGCTCACGATATGATGAAAATACAAGATGGCCCATGGTAATGCAGTCAAAACTCGGCAGTAACTACACTGTAATAGAAGAGGGATTAAACGGCAGAACAGTTCTCAATCTCTCCCCTGTAAACAGTGAGGCAAATGGAATTGAATGGATCAGCGTTTTGATAAACAATTATATTCCCGTTGATATTGCTATTATCAGTCTGGGACTTAATGATGTATTTATTGCCGAAGATACTTCACTTCAGGAAATTTCAGACGGTGTTGAACAGATAATTGATGCAATCAGATACAGTCATGCATCTGCCGGATTATTGATACCACAGATAATAATAATGGCGCCTCCTGAATACAATACAGAAGTTGAAGGATCGGTCTTCTATGAACTTCAAATCAACAAACTGAAAGCGTTACCCGAAACATTAAAATCTCTTTCAGTTAAACAGAATACAATCTTTTTCAACTCATCGGATTATGTAAAGGGTAGCTCAATAGACGGATCTCATCTTGAAGCCGGAAGCCATATTCTTCTCGGAACTAAAATAGCAGAATTTATCTCAGACAGAATTTAATGAAAACAGATATTCTTTTTTTCAACAAACAACTTCAGATTGTATTTGCCGTAACCCTCATTGCGGTTATGGAGATATCCTGTATTGCCCCTGTTCTCCCCGGGATTGCCGAGGCTCTCTCTATAACTGCCGGTGAGACGAATCTACTGATTGTAGTATTTACAATGCCGGGAATTGTTCTTGCTCCGTTTTTCGGTATAGCTGCTGACAGATTCGGAAGAAAGAATGTTCTGGTACCGGCCCTCCTTCTATTCGGCATCTGCGGAACAGCAGCCGGTTTTACAGATAGTTTTTCACTTCTTTTAATACTAAGATTCTTTCAGGGTGCAGGAGCTGCATCTCTTGGTTCCTTAAATCAGACCATTATAGGGGACATCTTTCCGGGAAAAGAGAGAGTAACCGCCATGGGCTACAACAGTTCAGTTCTCAGTGTAGGGACAATGCTGTACCCGTCAATCGGCGGCGCCGTTGCCATGCTCGGATGGCACTACCCATTTTTTCTGGCAGCTATGGCCTTCCCCGTGTCACTTCTTGTTATTATCGGGCTTAACTACAAAGAGCCTGTTAAAAACGGAGACATTAAAGAATACCTGAAGCAATCATTCAGACTGATGAAGAAGAAAGATATCATCTCGTTGTATATCGGTACACTGGCTGCATTTATTCTCCTTTACGGAATACTTCTCGCGTTCTTTCCGTTTTACATGAAGAATCATTTTCAGGCAAGCCCGCTGATCATAGGTCTGGCAATGTCCACATCATCTATCGGCGCGATAATAGGTTCTTTCAATCTGGGGAAGCTGGCAGGGATATTTTCTTCAAAAAAACTTCTTGTAACGGCATATCTGATTTATCCGGTCGCACTTGCGACTGCATACTTCATGCCGTCAATTCTGCTTTTTATAATTGCAAATGGAATTCTTATTCCAAACATTCAGACACAGATTTCAATACTTGCACCCGATCAATACAGAGGAGCTTTCATGTCTATCAACTCTTCGGTACTAAGACTGGGGCAGACCATAGGACCTCTTCTTTCAGGAATAATCATCACCCGGCTCGGAGAGGGGTATGTTTTTATCTTCGGGGCAATTTTTGCAATATCAGCAGCCTTTTTTGTTTCATATGGAGTCAGGGAGATGGGGAGACTTGAGAGGAGATAAAAAATTTTAATGAGAAATCATCCAATCCTGTAACTAGTGCTTTGACCGAATGAATTTTCATTAAATAGTTCTCTACATAATACCAAAAAATCTCCCGGCCTATCGGCCACCCTCTTTGATAAAGAGGGTTTAAACTTCCGTAATTTCAAAACCCCCTTTATTAAAGGGGGATGTTGAGCGAAGCGAAACGGGGGGATTTCAAGTTTTTAGCTGATAAATTATTTATAACAACACTATAATTTATCCACCGCATCAATCCGGAATGAGCTGTTAACCCGTTCATCAATTCCGGTACATATTTCATTTACTTTTGCTGAGTTGAGAACAGGCTAATCAGAAAACAGTGAGCTAAAAATTGCGGTGAATCATAATAAACTTCTCTGTTAACTGCATAACCCCAGATCCAGTCTCTTAATATAAAGTTGTCATGAAAGAGATAGATCCCGAATGTAGTACCTGCAACGTAGTTTATAACACGATTTGTATTGATTGAAATCTTTAAAAAAAGCATGAAAAAACTGACTCCGATAACTAGAGAAAAAATATTATTCATATCCAATACCATAACATTAAACAATTCAACATTCAGATAATGCCCCAGAGGATATGTCGAATATGAAAGCAGAAGGGAACCGGAAAGTATTAATAATAGTTTTAATTTAGTTATATTATCCTGAAGCTGATATTTTTTAATATAGGCTGCAACTGCATAGATAACCAGAAAAGTCAGAATACCGTTCCTTTCATTGGCCATGGAGAAAAATCTGTTTGTTGGTATAACAAAAACAAGTAAGATAGAAAAAAACAGAAACAGCTGATGCTGCCTCATATTACACTTTTCAATCAGCAGCTCCATAAATGGCGCCAGCAGACACATTCCCAGATAGGGGCCCACAAACCAGTATGCATCATAACCATATAAATAGGGAATAAATGATTTTATAATCATACCTGAATCAATTCTGACCTGTAAAGCAAAAGCTCCAATCACCAGACAGATAAGAGAGAAAGCAACAACCTGAACCAGAAGAGAGAAAATCCTTTTAGCTTTAAATCTGCCATCTCCAGCCATAAAATAGCCGCTTATGAGAACAAATGCCACCAGAGCAGGATAACCGGTAGATCTGAACAGATGGGCAATATTATTATTAAAATTAAAAACAGTATAGGATTCAACTATCCCCTGTCGTGATATATAGTGATTTAGAACAATAATAGCCATACACAAAATACGCAGAAGTTCAACATTAGATTTTCTTGCATTCATAATATTTTATGCTCCTAACTTTTCTATATTTTACCGGAGAATCCTGAAGTATCAGAGTACTATCTAAAAAAGAAGTCAACTTATATTACTTTTCCTCCTTTCCTTCTGTTAACACATGATATGAAAAAAATGTTGACTTTTCTCACCAATACCCATTAGTAGAGCTTTCATAAGAACATGCTTTGTTTGCCTTTGCATCAAATCGCTGCACCTTGCTTTTCCAGAGTTGCATAAATTTTATTAAACCGTGACTTTCAGTAAACTTAAATTCAGAATTATATCGGATTTAACAGCAGATTTAGTATGCTTCGCTCAAAACAAATATCTGAATACGCATTCTAAATATTTAAACCGTTTCATTATTAACAAAAAAGGAGGATCCATGTCTTACATTCAAAAAATATTTTCATTTTTTATCTGCTTAATCTGTACAATGGCAGTACTAAGCTGCAGCAGTACCAATCCTGGCAGAAAGTTCACACCAGTTGAAGCCGACTTCATGCTTGAACCGGGAAAAAGTATTGCAGTGATAAGCGGTCACAATGATGATAACGATATTCAGCTTACCGAAATGGTTATTGAAAACCTTACAAAATCAGGAAAATTTAAAGTATTGTCTCAGTCTGATCTCAAAAAAATTATTCCACGTTACCCTCTCAATGTGGATCTTATCGATTTTTCTATCGCAGACAATACAGAAAAGCACTTTACTCCATATCTCACCGTTACAAGTAAAAAAGAAATTGATAAAATACAAAAACTTGTAAAAACAGATTATATTCTGATTATATGGATTGATGGAATGCAGACCTATTACCATGGTCGTACCAGCACAACACGGATGTTCACACTCTCCCGTCTTATTGCATATCCAGGTGGAAATATCGCAGGATATTCCGCAATATGGAACGAAGACAGTGACTGGGAGGATTCTTTTAAAGATTCATCGAAGAATCTAGTAAAAGAAATTATTAAAAAGACAAAAAAATAGGAGTTTTATAAATGAAAAAATTTTTACCGGTACTTCTTTTACTATCTGTTATCTTAATACTGTCATGCTCAACGCATAAGTTTATAAACAAAGATGTTAATCCAAAAGGTAAAATCGCCGTGATTATAGGTGATACCAAATTAAAATCTGAAAATGCTTTATATGCAGACAATTTTTCCCAGGCACTCAAGGCAGGATCAACTCTTAATGTCCTCTCACAGAAACAGATAAAATCATCTCTTGGATCATACCCCGAAAGAATAAAAGGTCCATACAAAATTGTCGGTGTTGATGAACAGCCCAAACCGGATTATAGTCTCCGTGACATGGATAGCCTTGCAGCAATAGCAAAAAAACTCAATGTCCAGTATCTCTACACTTTCTGGATACCTCAGGCAATACATGCAAAACAGGCGGGAAGTGAAGCCGTACAGTACTGGTATGTAGCTGAACTTATTGAATTCCCCTCACGCAGAATTATTGCGCAGGGTGATATGAACATGATATATATAATTAAAGGTAATACAGCCGGACCGGTGCCGAGAAGTGTTGAAGACATGTGCAAATATTTCTCTGAAATTGTTGCGAAGGAAATTATCGAAAATATCGGCGTCAGCAGGTAATCATTAATCCCTCAGCTTATTTAATATAAAGATACCGGAATAAACAACGGTATCTTTATATTAATCCTATATCCGGAAAAATTTAATATACCAGTTAAAATTATAAAAATAACTGACTTAGAATTCTAATTATCAAAAGCCCTGATAGCCCTTACTCTGTTATTGATGTACTTTGCACCTGCCGGATTACTATAGTTTATACCCTGATATGATGCATACCCAACTCGGGATTCAGTAGAACTCCAGTAATAATAATTCCGCTGAAAATTTTCCATACCGGATCTTATAAAAAAATCAAACATCATCTCCAGTTCATTTTTTGAAGGGAGAAACCAGTCTCTTTTAGAACCACCATTATAATCAGCGCATATACTTGCAGCGTATTTACCTTTGCCTTGAATATTGATAATTCTTTGAGTATTAGATTTACCTCGGCCTATTGCTTTATCAGTAGCCCCGGTTTCTAAACTCACCCCGTTAAACCATTGTATACCTTCACTCTGGTCAACCGGTGCCGCTTCCAGATACCGCCATCCGTCATCAGAATCACCTTTGTCATAAAAGATCCATCCGCCTCCCGGACCACGGTCGCCAACCTTATATATTTTATTATGAGAATCAATGCGTTCCGCATCTTTTGCAATAGATTGGCTGTCTTCAACTCCCCTTTTAAACCTGAACACTTCCATATTTTTTTCTGCTTTATGAAATAGTTTCCGGTTTTTTCCTTCAGGCTTACATTTTGACGTTGTCATCATCGGGAATGTTGCACGAAGCAGTACCACCTTGTCATCTACCCGAATATATAGTAAATCACCCATTTTTATAGGATCCCCTTTACCGGATGTAGCAACAGTTAGAATACCGCTTTTAAGATCAATGCTCTGAACAACACCGACGCTTATCCCTTCCGGTTCTGAATTTGCTATACCGGCAGACAAAAATGTAATGGCTGAAAATATCAAAGTAATTATTTTAAATAACTTCATGAAATCTCCTATTCAATAAATTACTTATTAGAAGCTGAACTTATATACCAGATTGTTCCAGTCGATACTATAAAAAAATATAATTATCAATTTCTAAAACCGGTCTGCTATCAATAAACAGTATTCATTTCAATCGCAGGAATCTTTTACACCAAGCAGAAAATCCACCATGTCATCATCACTGCATGAATTCATTGCTTCGATAAGTTTATCCTCGCTGACTATTTTCTTTAAAATAGTCCCCCTACCCGACGAGTCGAGAGAATTAAAAAACTCATCTTCTTTAAGTAATGTCCTGGCTGTTTTGAGCTTCTCAAGGACAAGATCAATATCTTCAGGTATATGTTTTTCAATTTCACGTCTCAGCCTCGCAGCCATAGCAGGAGATGCACCGGCTGTAGAGAGTGCAATAATCAGATCACCCTTTCTAACAAATGAAGGGACATAGAATGAACAGTTCGGAGGATCATCCACGGCGTTTATAAGTATACCTCTCTCCTCCGCCTCACGGAAAACTTCGGTATTAACAGCGGAATCATTTGTTGCAGAAAAAACAATATATGCCCCTTCGAGGTCATTTTTCTCATATTTTCTTTTCAATAAAACTAATTTATCAGTATAACTTTTTTGAGCATTCAGTATTTCATCATTGAAATCCGGAGATACAACTTTTACAAACGCGCCGGCTTCAAGGAGATCCAAAACCTTTCTGGCAGCAACCTCCCCGCCGCCGATTATGACAGCGGGTTTGCTATCCATGTTAACCATTATTGGATAAAGCTTCATTATCTGTTTATCTCCGCCGGCATGGGGAACTCCTCGCCATGGCCTTTAAGATACTCACGCTTATCCTTATCGAGGCCTATCTCTTCATCAGTGAGATAACATGCAGGATCGGGCGCCCATGGATCGTCATAGATTCTGTAACCGCGCACACGCATTGAACCGGTACAAATTTCCTTGTATTTGCAGAGTCTGCATCTCCCCTTAATATGCTCTGCCTTATGTTTCAGGCCGCGCATGATAGGGTCTGATTCATCCATCCATATATCGCCAAAATTTCTGTCACGAATATTCCCGAAAGTATAATCCTGCCAGAACTGATCGGGATGGACGTTGCCGACAAAATCTATATTTCCGATGCCGACACCGGATGAATTGGCAGCGCCGCCGTTCCACTTAAGCATGGAATATACATCTTCGGCTTCCGGCATATTCTTCTCTTTCATTTTAAGATATGTGTAGACTCCATCAACATGGTTATCCACTGTTAATATGTTGATATCCAGATTTCTGTCGAAGTAATCTTTAGTCCTCTCAAGGATTATATCCATTGCCTGTCTCGACTCGGTATGAGTAAGATCATCTTTAGATATGGCACTCCCGCGCCCTGAGTAAACCAGGTGATAAAAACATGCCCTGTTAATCTGCTCTTTTTCAATAAAGTCAAATATTCCGTGAAGGTCGAGATAATTTCTCTCAGTGAGAGTAAGACGAAGCCCCACACGCTGTCCCACAGCTCTGCAGTTATCAAAGCCTTTCATTGTTCTTAGAAATGCACCCTCAACTCCGCGGAACTTATCGTTGATCGCCTCGAGTCCGTCAAGACTGATCCCTACATAAACAACACCGGAATCCTTAACTCTCTGTGCGGTCTCTTTATCTATCAACGTACCGTTAGTGGAGATAACAGGACGTACATTTTTTTTCGATGCATACTCAAGGAGTGTGAAGAGATCCTTCCGCATAAACGGTTCTCCGCCGGAGAATAGGAGCGACGGAATACCGAAGTCTGACAGCTCATCAATAAGCTTCATCGCCTCGGCAGTTGTAAGCTCACCATCATACTTCAGATTATCAGAATCTGTATAGCAGTGAACACAGTGGAGATTGCATGTACGGGTTGTGTTCCAGACAACTATCGGTCTTCTTTCGCTTGCAAGTTTCTGTACTTTGTGCGGAGAGTTGCCGTGACAGTCAGGTCCCGCTTCTTTTCCGTATCTCAGCCCGTCACCTGTGGATGATCCGCCGCAGTAAAGTTTACCTATATCAATCATGATTTAACCTTTTCCATTCTTTAAATTCTTCAGAAAAATATCTTACTCTTGTTTTCTTATACTCTTTCATTGAAGATAAAGAGAGATAATCCTTTATCCCGCTCATCTCTGAAAGTCTGTTCAATATATCTTTAAGCTCATCATCCGATTTTGCGTGAATCATTGCAAAAAGCGGATGCTCCCATCTGCCGGGGTAAACAGTTCTGAAATACAGGTGAGAGATCGCTTTTTCATTCATAAACAATTCCATATCAGCCGAACCATCTATTTTCCACGCGGTCATGGAATTTGCAGTGTACCCTGCACTCCGGTGTTTCAGAACAGCGGCATATCTCCTCATAATTCCAGATGCAGTGAAATCTGTAAAATACAAAAGAAGCTGTTTCTCTCCATGAATATATTTACCACTCTCTGCTATTTTCTTAAATGGATATTTTTCTATGGGGAGATCGTTCTGAAGAAGAAGTATGGCCTCTTTCGCAGTATCATCAAGTTCAGCAGGGGATAAAAACTCAGCTCTACGCGGTGATGCTGCGTCACTATTCTCTTCACTTTCACCGATATTTAAAAATACTCCGATTTTAAGAAGTTTTTCATTACGCATAACAAGAAAATCTGAAGCATCTGTTTTAGCAGCAAGAAAAGAAACTGTTTTGTGAAACTCCTCTTCGCTCTCTTCAGCAAGGGTAAACCATATGTTAAACCTGTGATTTCTCAAATAATTATGACTTACTCCGGGATGTGAGTTTATAATCGCTGCGGCCGCATCTGCCCGCTCATCGGGGACTTCAAAGGCTACGAGACTCAGAAAATATCCGAGCTTTTTGCCTTCGAATATTCCCGATATATTCCGTATAACATTCTTTTCTTTAAGATGTAAAACTGTCTCCAGGACTTCATCTTCAGTAAGTCCAACCTCTTCCGCTATTGCTTTAAATGGTTCACTAACTCCGGGTATACCCCTCTGCACCCTGTTAAGGACAAGGGCCTCTCTCTCTGTAAATTCCATAGTGCTACCTTTTTACCGGTTCATATGAACAGTAAGGTTCCTCTTCCAGAAAATCGCCACTTGCGTAATGTGCCCTGGCTCTACACCCTCCGCATACACCCTTATACTCGCAGATTCCGCACTTACCCTTAAGAGTTTTAAAATCCCTCAGTGTAAGAAAAACCTCTGACTTTTCCCATATCTCATTGAATGGAGTCTGAAGAACATTACCCGCTGATACCGGTAGATATCCGCACGGCTGAACTTCACCGCGATGAGAGATAAAACATACGCCGGTTCCGGCAAGGCAGCCCCTTGTCATTGCAGCCATCCCGTCTGTCTCGAAGGAGAGTGTGCGCCCCTCCTCCTTCGCTCTCTGTCTTATTATGCGGTAGTAATGCGGAGCGCATGTAGCCTTAAACTCTATGTTAACTTCACGGGACCTGTCGTAGAACCAGTGAAGAACCTCTTCGTATTTTGCATCGGATATCATGTCGCTTTCTACAAGCTCAATGCCGCACCCCACGGGAACGAGCATAAAGATATGAAGCGCCGTAGCCTTCTCTCTCAGTGCAAGAGCAAGAATCTCATCTATCTGATTAACGTTTCTTTTTGTAATTGTTGTATTAAACTGGAATTCCACTCCTGCATCCCGAAGAAGCCGTGCACCGTTCAGCGCGCCGTCAAAAGCTCCCGGGACTCCGCGGAATCCGTCCCGGCGATTGCTTCATCGATCATAGTTCCGTTTGTTGCAAGTGCCGTTCTCAGACCTTTACCGGTTGCGTATTCAGCTATTTCAAATATATCTTTTCTGTATAAAGGTTCACCGCCTGTAAGAACAAGTATCGGAGAGTAGTTTGAGGAGACGTTATCCAGCACCCCTTTTATCTGTTCTAACTCAAGTTCACCTGTATAGTTATTATCTTCAGCCTCGGCGCGGCAGTGTGCGCATTTCAGATTGCAGCTTTTAGTAAGTTCCCAGAATATCAATCTGGGAGTATTCTTATTCATCATTTAGTAAAAAGGTCCTCCAGAAATTTTGTGTTCTTCTTCAATGATTCATCAGTTTCAGGCTCAGCACAGCAGTTACGCTGCTTCTTCAGATTTATGATCGGGTTGTGCAGAGTCTTGTTCATTATCTGACATGTAATCTCTTCGACAAGTTTGAAGTCCTCTTCAGAGAAATGTTTCATTTTTCTATTTCTATATTTACCAAGTTCGTTATTTCTTATTTCATCAAACTTATTCTTAATCACTGTAATTGTCGGGGCAATGGATAGTTCATCATACCAGTGAACAAACTCCTCAACATCTTCATCTATAATAGTATTGGCCTTTTCCAGTTCCTGCATTCTGCCTCTCATATTATTGTCAGCAATATCTTTCAGATTATCTACATTGTAAAGATACACATTTTCGGTCTCTGTCACTGACGGATCTATA
>PGXT01000121.1:0-12652 GCA_002839285.1 Spirochaetae bacterium HGW-Spirochaetae-5
CCATTGGCGTATACAACTTTTCCATTTATCATGGTCATCCATACCGGACCTGTAATGCCGACACTTGCCAGCATGTTTTTCGGATCATGAAGAGCGCCGGTTAATTCCAGTACATTGGTATCAATCATAAATAAGTCAGCTGCCTTACCTGCCTCAATAGAACCCGAATCATTTCTACCTAGAGTTCCGGCTCCATTCACTGTTGCAACTTTAAGCATGTCATATGGAGAAACAGAGCCTCCGCGGATTTTGCTATGGTAAGCCTGCATAATATAGGCAATCCTTAAAGAATCCAGAAGATTGGAACTGTCATTTGTCGAAGAACCATCAACCCCGAGACTTATCAGTACACCTTCATTCTGGAGAGCTTTAATATCTAATATTGGGAAACCGCCAAGTATTGCAGGTGCAGGGCAGTGTGATATTCCGGTACCCGATTCAGCCATGAATTTATATTCATCTTTTTCAATTTCCCAACCATGGGCAATCCATACATCAGGTCCTGTAAACCCTAAATCTCTGCACCATTCAAGACTTGTTTTGCCGTAACGTTCTTTTATTATACTTCTGTCCCCTTCATACAAATGAGTATGCATGTGAACTTTTTTATCTCTTGCTAAAGCTGCAGATTCAGCAAATGTCTCCTCATAGCTGTTGATCGGCTGGCAGGGTGCAACTACAATCTGTCTCATTGAAAATGGATTCGGATCATGATACAAATCTATAACCCTTTCACAATCTTTAATAAACTCGTCTGTAGTTTCCAGCATGTTGTCCGGAATATTGCTCCCCATGCTTTTCGGAAGTGTATTGGTGCCTCTTCCGGCGTGAAATCTGATCCCCAGCAATTCAGCGGCCTCCATCTGCCGGTCTACAAGATACTTTCCGGAAACATTCGTATAACAATATTGATGGTCAAATGCACAGGTGCATCCATGTTTGATTAAATCAGCCATTGCAGTAAGAGAGGAATAGTATATAACCTCCTCATTCACTTTCTGGAATATGGGATATATTTTTTCAAGCCAGTCTACAACAAGCATATTAGTATAATCAATTGAAATCATATTTCTTACGAATGTCTGGAAGAAATGATGATGGGTGTTAACTAACCCGGGATAGATAAATTTATCTTTTGCGGAAATAAGTTCTGCACCTTGAGCTGCAGCTTCTGACTGAAGATTTTTCCCGATTGCAGTTATGGCGGATCCGTCGATAAGTATATCCGAATCATAAAATACATTGTCATCTCCATCACATGTTACGATGGCCTTCGCGTTTTGAATCAGAATTTTATGTTTCATAAATTATTTATATCTGTTGGCTGTATGATAAAGTTTTAAGATGATTAATAAGTTCATTAAGTGTAGAGCTGTTAACTTTTTTTTTGTATACTTCATCACTTCTTCTGGTCTCTTTTAGTCTTTCGAACCATTTTTCAGATGTGAGATTATAACGTTTGATAATTGCATAGTTCGAATATTTCCTTTCCAGATCAAATGCCGGCCTCCATACACATAAGTAATTCCGGCTTTTCCCGCAGACTCCCTTATTACATTCAATACAATATCCATACCATTTGTTTTTGCCAATCAAAACAGAGCCCGATGCCTTTATGATAAAAGCATCATTGCCGCAAAGAGGGCATTTATCTTTCAGAAGTCCGTCATTCCATAACAGAAGTAATACTCCAAGTGATATATTCCGGCTTCCAAGAAATGAGGCATTTATACTCGCAACAGCAACCGGTGTATGGAAATATTTCTTCTGTCCGATTATCATTTTACTGTTGGTAATTATAAGACGCAGATTTTCTGTAAGCAGTCTCCATTCATTTTCGAGATCATCGTGAGTCCTGTCAGGCATCGCATCTTTAACATAAATAACATATGAATCTTTATTCCGCATAGAACCCTCCAGCATCAGATTATTCCGGGCATACAATATCTCTCCCCTGACCCGCAGTTCAGGATTTATGGCGGAACAATTTCCTATCATATTTGAAATAATACAAAATTCATTTAAATGTCTATACCCCGAAGTGGTATGTTTTAATTTTTAAGAGAGTTAGTTTCATAATGTTCCGTTTCATGCGTATAGCTAAGCGTTGTGCCCCATCCATCAGATTAACCTCCACATATATGAAAATTATTCCCTGTATGATTTAAAACTAACTACTTCAGGTTATAGTCAGTCTGTCATAAATTCAATTACTTATGAATTATAGCCTGTGAAAGTTATTAAAATAATTAATAAAATAGTCAGAGGAGGTGAGGGCGGTGAATAAAAAAATTCTGAAAGTCTATCCGGAATACATCTCTAAATGCTGGAATGTTAAGTATTCGATCAGATCATTTACCGGTAAACCGCTCATCCCTCCATTAGGGGTTAATGTTATAGATTAATATTAAATTCCGGCAGTATCTGTGCCGGCCGGTCTAATGGTTATTATGGAAAGAATATTTAAAAGATGGAGAGCAGCAGCCGGAGGATCACCAGGAACAGGGAGACTGAAATGTTTTTTAAAACATCCTCAACAATATATCAGGAGTGTACTGAGAACATAATCAGCACAATACACGAACCGTTAATAATTCTTGACCGGAATTTGAAGGTACTCTCGGCAAGCCGTTCTTTTTACGACATTTTCAAACTAAAAGCTGAGGAGACACGGGGTCAGATAATTTTTGACCTTGGTAATAAGCAGTGGGATATTCCTGAGCTGAGAGAGCTGCTGGGAAATGTTCTTCTGTCAGAAGCCGCTTGTGATAACTGTGAAATTGATAATGATTTTCCCGATGCCGGAAGACGTGTTCTGCACATGAATGCCCGGAAGATAAAAATGAAGCCGGAAAGCGACGGGGTGATATTTCTTGCAATGAATGACATTACCTCAAAAAAAATATCTGAAGAGAAGCTCGGGAAACTTGCTGCTGCAGATAAGTCGGCCGGAGATGCAATAATAGTTATAAACCCGGATGGTATAATTGAAAGCTGGAACCGCGGTGCTGAAACTGCATATGGCTACACAGCTGCCGATGTTATTGGCCGGTCAATATCATTACTAATGTTTCCCGGCTATTCAAACGAATACAAGGAATTACTGGTGAGGGGATCTGATGGAGAACCTTCTCAGATGTACGAGACTCAGCGGATTAAAAAAAATGGTGAGACAGTAAGTGTTCTGCTTATAATATCTCCGGTTAAGAACAAATCAGGAATAGTAATAGGAGATTCAATAGTCGCACGTGATATAATAGACAGCAGTGAAATGGAAATCCGGCTTGAAAAGGCTCTTGAAAAACTTGAGATTATAAAAATATATGAAAAGGAGGCGCGGGAATTTCCGGAAAGCATAATCAATACAATGAGTGAACCCTTATTGACGCTTGATAAAGACTTAAGGGTTCTTTCGGTTAACCGTTCCTATACCGGATTATTCATGGTAGACCCTGATGAGGTCATCGGGAATTTTATCTATGACATAGGGGACAAACAATGGAATATACCGGGACTGCGGGAACTGCTGGAAACCATACTCTCGCAGAATTCATGCATTATAAACTACGAAGTGGAGTTTGATTTTCCGGCCATAGGCAGGCGGGTAATCCTTATCAATGCCAGAGAGATTCTGAGAGCATCGGGCAAGGAACAGACAATCCTGATGACTTTTGAGAATATCACTGCACGTAAAGATATTGAGACCGGAATTGAAAAGACACGTAAAGAACTTGAGGTTATTAAAAAGACAGCAGATGAAGTAAGTGAATTCGCCGAGAGCATAATCAATACAGTCCGCGAACCTTTGATATCTCTTGATCAGGACCTTCGGGTTGTTACGGTAAGCCGTTCATTCTATGAAGTCTTCAAGGTAAGACCTGAAGAGACTGTGGGACAGCTTATTTTTGACCTGGGTAATAAGCAGTGGGATATCCCCCAGCTGCGTGAACTGCTTGAGACTATTCTTCCTCAGCAGTCGAGCTTTGAAAACTATGAGGTTGAACACGACTTTACAACTATCGGAAGAAGAATTATGCTTCTCAATGCCAGGCAGATTCAAAGGGCATCGGGAAAGGAAAGAATCATACTTCTGGCAATAGAAGATATTACCAACCGCAGAGAAGTTGAAAACGGTCTGGAAAAAACGCGTAAAGAACTTGAGATTATCAAGAAGACGGCGGATGAAGTAAGCGAGTTCACAGAGAGCATAATCAATACAGTTCGCGAACCGCTTATCGCTCTTGATCAGGATCTTCGGGTTGTAACAGTAAGCCGTTCTTTCTATGAAGTCTTCAAGGTAAACCCTGAAGAGACTGTGGGGCAGCTTATTTACGACCTTGGAAACAAACAGTGGGATATCCCCGGGCTTCGGGAACTCCTTGAAACCATACTTCCGCAGCAATCCAGTTTTGAGAACTACGAGGTTGCACACGACTTCACTACTATCGGAAGAAGAATAATGCTTCTCAATGCGGCAATTGAAGATATAACAGAACGTAAAGAAATAGAAGCGGGTCTTGAAAAAACACGAAAAGAACTTGAGGTCATTAAAAAAACCGCGGACGAAGTCAGTGAATATGCGGAGAGTGTAATAAACACAGTGCGCGAACCGCTTATCTCCCTTGATCAGAATCTCAGGGTTGTCTCTGTAAGCCGTTCTTTTTATGAATTCTTTAAGGTAAATCCCGAAGAGACCATAGGTCAGCTTATCTATGACCTGGGAAACAAACAGTGGGATATACCTCAGCTGCGGGAACTGCTTGAAACAATACTCCCCAAAAAAGCAAGCTTTGACAACTACGAAGTTGAACACGACTTCACCACTATCGGAAGAAGGATAATGCTCCTCAATGCAAGACAGATTCAGAGAGCATCGGGAAAAGAGAAAATCATTCTTCTGGCAATTGAAGATATCACTGAACGGAAAGAGATAGAGATCGGCCTTGAAAAAACGAGGAAAGAACTCGAAGCGACAAAAATATCTGAAGATGAATCCCGCGAATATGCGGAAAGCATGATTGATACTGTACGTGAACCATTAATTGTTCTCGATCAGGACCTGAGGGTCGTTACCGCCAGCCGGTCATTTTATGAAGTCTTTAAAGTAAACCCTGCAGAGACAATGGAGCAGCTGATCTACGACCTTGGAAACAAACAGTGGGATATTCCGAAGCTCCGGGAACTGCTGGAGACCATACTTCCGCTTAAGGCAACATTCGATAACTACGAGGTTGAGCACGATTTTACAAATATAGGTACCCGTATTATGCTTTTAAATGCCCGGCAGATTCAAAGGGTTTCCGGGAAAGAGAGGATAATACTTCTTGCAATAGAAGATATTACCGAACGGAGAGAGAAACGTACTGCTAAAGTGAAATCAGAATTTCTGGCCAACATGTCCCATGAGCTGAGAACTCCGCTTAACTCCATTAATGGTTTCTCTGAAGTATTATTTGACGAGACCTTCGGACCGCTTAACGAAAAACAGAAAAAATATGTCAATAATGTATTAACAAGCGGGAAGCACCTTCTGCTGCTGATTAACCAGATACTTGATATGGCAAAAGTTGAAGCCGGTAAAATGACGCTCGCATTATCTAATCTACCGATGAAAAACCTGCTGAATGAGATTTCAATGCTGGTGGCGGATATGGTCAGCAAAAAGAAACTTCACATGCTTGTTGAAATTGCCGATGACCTGCCGGACATAGAGGCGGATGAACTTAAAGTAAAAGAAATAATCTATAATCTTCTTTCAAACGTTGTAAAATTTACACCTGAAGGGGGTAAGATAGGGATGTGCGCAAAAAAAACCGATTCAGGTATAGAGATAACTGTATGGGATACAGGGGTGGGTATCGCTTCGGAAAATATGGAGAAAATATTTGAAGGGTTTTTCCGTGTCGATACCCCCTATTCCCGGGTAACTGAGGGAACCGGACTCGGCTTGCCTCTTTCTAAAAAACTTGTAGAGCTTCATGGGGGAATGCTGACAGTCGAATCAGCGGGACTGAATCTCGGGACTTCAGTGAGGTTTACTCTCCCTGCTGTATCCATGGAGGCACATTGATGGGAAAGAAAGTAGTAGTAGTTGTTGATGACAATCTAAACAACCTGCTTCTGGAAAAAGACCTTCTTGAAGTAGCCGGTTTTGAAGTATTTGAAGCTGAGAATGCTGCGGATGCAATTGCCATTATTAAAAAAGAGATACCTGATATAATAATTATGGATGTACGGCTCCCGGATATGCGCGGTACCGAAGCAGCCAGGATACTTCGGAGGAATCAGGAAACAAGTCATATTCCGATAGTTTTTGTTACTGCTTCAGTTATGGCAGAGGGGAAAGAGGAGATAGAAGCTATCCCCAACAGCGGCTTCATAGGGAAACCGATAGATACGCGGACTTTTGTTAAAGATATAAGTCTATTCTTTAAGGTATGATTTTAATGTGGAGTCACTGACTCCGCCGCCTTTGGCGGCGGGGAAATAGTTCACAGGTAAGGCTTAACTTAATAGAGTTAAGCGGCTTGCTTGTGAGAACATGAGAGGTAAGAGATGAATGATATATACAGCAATCTGCACAGAGGACCTGATAAAGATATGAATGATATGGCTGGTAGTGCCGCCATGGAGATTTTTATTTTATGAAACCGATTGAAGAACATCTTCTTGAAGTATTTAAAAAACTTATAACCATCAATACCGGTTTAAGTATCTGCTTCGATGATAGGGAGTCATTCAGCAAAACACTTATTGCGCGGATGAAAAATCAGAGCATTGAATACCCGGAGAATTACCTGAGTTTTCTTGAATCGAAAACAGAAGAGAGCAGGCAGGAGTGGAAAACTCTTGTAATTGCAATAACTAACGGCGAGTCCTACTTCTTCCGCGACAGGGGACATTTCTTTCTGCTTAGAAATACAATCCTCCCCGAATTGATAAAGAAAAGAGAGAAAGAACATTCTCTCCGTATATGGAGCGCGGGCTGCTCCACCGGAGAAGAGCCGTATTCCATTGCAATTCTTTTAGATATGCTGCTCCCTGATGCTGACAAATGGGATATAATAATTTATGGCACTGATATAAATGAAAACTCTCTTGCAAAAGCATCGAAGGGTATTTATTCAGATTGGTCATTCCGCATGACCGGCAGAGACATTAAAGATAAGTATTTCAAAAAAAACCGTGACGGCCAGGAGATAATTCCAGCAATAAAAAAAATGGTCAGATTCCAGTATGGGAATCTGAGTGAAGAAGAACATTTATCTGCAGAACCTGATCAGAAAAATACGGATTTAATTATATGCCGCAACGTTTTCATCTATTTTGATAAAAAGGCTGTATCTTCGGTTTTGACCAGGTTTGAAAATACATTGAACACCGGTGGCTATCTTATCACCGGACATGCGGAACTCTTTGGTCATAAACTTAAATCGATGCAACAGATGATATTCCCCGATGCGGTAATTTATAAAAAGACTGACGGTTCTGAAGTGAAGCATGAAAAAATTTCTGATAAAAGTGAATCCATCAGGGGAATGACAAAACCGCTGACTTTATCCGATATTAAAATCTCTTCATCAAGTTATATTAAGAATGAAAATAAAAAAACAGATCCGGCAAAGAACCTGAAGCTATCAGTTAATAATAATCTCTCCGCCGGTGCTGCAGATAGTACCGGAAACACTTTTATGAATGATAATAACAGGTATGATTCACTGGTCCTTTCTGCTAAAGTATCTACAGATTCGGGTGATTTTGAAAATGCTGAATGCCTGATCCGTGAAGCTTTAAATATCCGGGATGATTCGGCAGAACTATATTATCTCTACGCGGAGGTTACCGGAGGGAAGGGTGATGATAAAACAGCTAAGGAACTGTTCAAGAAAGCAATATATCTGGATCCGGCTTATATTGCCGCTTATTGTGAACTTGCATATCTATATGAAAAGGAGAATGACATCCCGCGTGCAGCAAAGGCCCGTTCTTCAGCAATTGAATTTCTTAAAGATCTTCCGTCTGAATCCACGATACAGCCCTACAGTGTCACATCGGAAGAACTGCTTGCTTACCTGAATTATCTTACACGCACTGAAAATTACAGCCTGGCAGATGCAGAGGAGAAAATCTGATGAAGAAAGATAATTCATTCATTACTTTCAATTTACACGGTATGCTCTTCGCAATTGATACGGCAGATGTAGTAGAGATTATATGGCTTCCGGAACTGATAAAGATTGAGGAGTATTCTCCCGGTATTGCGGGTCTTATAAATCTGCATGGTAAAATTGTTCCGGTAATGGATTTACTTATCCGCTTCGGGCGTAAACTGAAGAGATACAACTGCACAGACAAAGTTGTTATTCTCAATCTTTCAAGGTCAGATACTTCAGATATTAATCAAAAGGACATACCAGATGATCCCGGCACCGGCGTTGATCTTATTGGGATAATTGCAAGCGAAGTCCTGGATATAATAAATATTCCTGAAAAAGACATTGAGTTTTCGACTTTAGAAACGGGCGGAGAACACTCACGGCCCCGTTTTGTGGGGAGTAAGGGTAAATGTGGTGAAGATATTTTCATGATACTGGATCCCGGAAATCTTTTTGATCAGGAAATCATGAACGACGTACTGCAGCTTGAAGAAAAGGGGAACATACCTGTAGACTTAAACGGATATTTCTGCCCTGAAGCAGATCCGGAAGAAAAAGCGGTATTTCATAATCGCGCGATTGATCTTCAGCAGGTGACGCTTGAAGATGATTCTGAAAGTTTAAAACCCGTTGCGGTTATCAGTCTAAACAATGAGTATCTTTGCGTTGAACTTGAAGCGGTACGTGAATTTTCAAAAATCCGGAATTTCACACATGTGCCATGCTGCCCCGATCATATTACCGGCAACATGAATCTCCGCGGCACGGTTTTGACTATTATCGATATAAGCGGATTACTTAATCTGAGGGCATGCAGAATTACAGAGTTAACGAAGGTAATAGTTGCCGACTCGGGCGAATTTCCGGTCGGAGTTATTGCAGATGAGATACTGGATGTTATATATCTGAAAGCCGGCGACATCCTGCCGGTTCCTCATTCAATGAAAAAACTGAACGAGGAATTTGTAAAAGGCGCTGCGCCGTACGGCAGCAGGATGATGGCTATTCTGGATATGAAGGAGATCCTTTCATCGGAACTCCTGGTAGTGAACGAAGAAGTATTAGGATCCTAAATCAGGAAAGGGTGATTAAAATGATTATCAGCAAAAAAATCAGATTCAGAATATTGTTTGGATATTCGGTACCGCTGATTCTATTTATTATTACTTCAGCGGCAGTTTACTTCAGTCTGAAATTATATGAAAAGGCTCATATACAGACGACGCAGGGTATTGCAATCTTTGATAAGTCGAAAGAGATGGATATTATTGCAGCAAACTTACAAATGTATGTAAGGGGTTATATTCTTTATAAAAATGAAAAATCGAAGTCAAACTATGAAGATACAAAAAAGAAGTATGAAGAGGTGTCACAATTTCTCAGTGTAATTGTTAAAGATGAAAATCAAAAAATATTGCACAAAAAGATTTTGGAAAAAACAGGTCAGCTTATTGAACAGAGTGACAAACTTATTTCACTGATAGACAAAGACATGAGTGCCCGGGCAATAAACGAATTCAGGAACAGAGACCTTATTAATCTGGATGTGGAAATTACAAAGCTGAATAACGAATTCGACGAAAGAGAAAAGCTTCTGCTTAACATGGCACAAACGGAGCAGGATAATGCTTTGGGTTTAATAGGATTTTCTTTGATGATCGGTGTCGCACTGACTCTGATTTTGTCACTCTCCAGCGCGCTTTTAATTACAAAGGGTATAACCGATAATATTGGCGAGGCAATAAATGCTGTATCCACCTCTGCAGCCGAGATTACGGCTACTTCAAATCAGCAGGAGAAGATGGCCACACAACAGGCAACAATGGTGAATGAAACAGCAACAACCATGCAGGAACTTGGCGCCTCATCAAGGCAGACTTCAGAACAGGCTTCATCCTCTGCTGAATCGAGCCAGAAATCAGTAAGCGCCACAGAACAGGGGGCAATTATTGTAAAACAGACCACTGACGCCATGGATACCCTGGGTGTAAAGGTCGGCCTTATTGCCGCACAGGTTCTTAACCTTGGTGAGCAGACTGCGCAGATTGGAAATCTATCCAATATGATCAAGGAGTTGTCAGGGGAGATAAATATGCTCGCTCTTAATGCAGCAGTCGAGGCTGCACGCGCGGGTGAACACGGGAAGGGATTTGCCGTTGTTGCGGGTGAAGTACGGAAATTAGCCGGTGAAAGTAAAAAATCAGCTGAACAGGCGAATGCAATTATATCAGAAATTCAGAAAGCCACCAATGCTACTATCATCAGGACAGAGGAGGGGACAAAGGTTGTTGAAACGGTAACTGAGCTGGTGCGTAATGTCGGCGTAATATTTACAACACTATCTGATGCTGCAAACAACACCTACGAAAGCTCACAGCAGGTTTTTCTTAATGCGCAGCAGCAGGCAAGCGCCATAGGGCAGGTTGTTGAAGCTGTTAATACACTGAATTCGGGTGCACTTGAAACAGCAAACGGGATAATCCAGACCAAAGCAGGGGTTGAACAACTGAAAGTTATAGCTATGAATCTTAAACAGATATTATGATTAAAGAAGATTAAAGAAGATTAAAGAAGATTAAAGAAGATTAAAGAAGAGGAACAGGAACCCGGAATGATTGAAGATGATGAACTGAGAAGCATTTTTAAAATAGAAAGTGCTGAACATATTCAACGCCTTGAAGAGGGTTTTCTCCGTATTGAAAAAAATCCGAAGAACGGAGCAGTTATTGAAGAGATCTTCCGCGAAGCGCACAGCCTTAAAGGGGCCGCTCATATGCTCGGTCTGAACAACCTGGAATCGGTGTCGAACTGCATTGAGGATATACTCAGTGCGGCAAGAGACAGTTCCGTTCCTCTTACACCGGAAATTATCGAACGTCTGTATAAAGGGCTCGATGCCATGGCAATCCTCGTAAAAGAATCGGTAACCGGTGAAGAGTCCGGCATAGATATGTCAGCGGTCCTTGCATTATTTAAAGGTCATTCCGGAACAATTCTCCCCGCGCCTATAGTAATAGACAACGAAATAACAGACAACCCTTATCAGCTCGAAGATAATAATATACCGGCAGCGGCAGAAACTGAAAAAGAAAAACCGGTTCATGTTGAAGAGCAGATATTAATCAGGCAGGCGGGAGACTCTGCTGCGGATCAGGAGGCCGGAGAAACCACACTTGAAAAATACCGTATTGATACAATACGGGTCGAGACAAAAAGGCTCGATAAATTGATGTCTCAATCAGGTGAGTTAATAGTAACCAGGCTGAGAATTGCGAAAATACTTGAAGACGCGGATGAACTTTCTGAAATGTGGAAAAGCATAAACAAAAGCATGCAGATAACCGCAGCCGGGAATCATCAGATGGAAGAAAAATTCGGAGAGCTGCTTAATACCCTGAAAAGCGGATTGCACAATGAGAGTTCAAGGCTTGATCATATTACCGCCGAAATTGAAGACAGTATAAGCCGTATACGGCTTCTGCCTGTTTCTTCAATATTCAATCTTTTCAAGCGGATGGTCCGAGACCTGTCGAAAAATAAACTTAAAGATATCAGATTTGTAATAGAAGGGGGAGAAACCGCTGCGGACAAACGCATTATTGAGGAGATTAAAGACCCGCTCATGCATCTTCTTCGAAATGCCGTTGACCATGGAATTGAAACGCCCGATGTACGCACTGAAAAGAACAAACCCCGTACGGGTACAATAATTTTGAGAGCCTATCAGACATCTTCGAATTTAATAATTGAGGTGATTGACGACGGACAGGGACTGGATACCGATGCAATAAAAAAAGCCGCTCTTAAAATAAAAATCTTAAATGAAAAGGAGCTTTCAGCAATGAGCGACTCTCTTGCAAATTCTTTGATCTTTACCTCCGGGATTTCAACCAGCGCTTTTCTTTCAGATATTTCCGGCAGGGGGGTTGGTCTTGATGTCGTAAAGTCAAATATTGAACTTCTTAAAGGCACAATTCAGATTGAATCAGTCCCCGATTCAGGCTGTACCATCAGAATTAAGCTTCCGCTTACGCTGGCTGCGACAAAGGTGCTGATTGTTGAAGCGGACAATATAAAATACGCGATTCCCGTTGAGTATATCCAGAAGATACGTTTTATTGATCAGAAAAATGTTTATACAATCAAGGGGCGAATGACAATATCAATTGATAATACCCCTGTCTCTGCAGCCGTTCTTACCGATGTGCTTGAATTAAAAACTGCAGATATTTCCCGGAAATCAAATACTCCGATCTCCGGACTTTTGCCATGCGTAATCATCTCTTCAGGAGAAGATAAACTGGGATTGTTCGTAAATGAGCTCATTGATGAACAGGATGTGGTGCTTAAACAATACAGCAGCATATTGAAGAGGGTAAGAAATATATCGGGTTCGACAATTCTCGGTACAGGGGAGCTCTGCCTTATTCTAAATCCCGAAGACCTGATAAAATCTGTATGGAAATCAGCAGTCTCTTCAATTGACGGGAAGCCTT
>PGXT01000121.1:12733-17555 GCA_002839285.1 Spirochaetae bacterium HGW-Spirochaetae-5
GAAGCCGGTGCAAACGCATATATAACAAAGCCCTCGTTCGACCAGAAAGTTCTTCTTGATACACTCAGGAGGTTAGTATGATCAGAGTTCTGCTTGTAGACGATTCTCCCCTTGCCATTGCAATTCTCAAAAGGATGCTGTCAAAATCGACGGAAATTGAGGTTGCGGGTACAGCCGCTAACGGCAAAGAGGCGTTAAAAATTATTCCGCAGATAAATCCTGATGTTGTCTGTACCGATCTTCACATGCCTGTAATGGACGGTCTGGAGCTTATTAAGGAAATAATGGCCAATTATCCGCTCCCCATACTTGTTGTAAGTGTCTCCGGACGGGAGGGATCAATTAATGCTTTTAAAGCTATTGAGGCCGGGGCTCTTGATATATTTCTTAAACCTACAGGAGGAGCTGATGTAGATCAGGATAAACTCGCAGCTGATCTTATAATGAAAATACGTATACTTTCAGCGGTTCAGGTATTTAAAAAAAACAGGACCGATAATGCATTCGTTCCTGTGAGCGGTATAACAGCTGAAACTGAAATGATCCCTTCTATATCCGCAGTACGTATTCTGGTTATCGGTGCTTCCACCGGTGGTCCGAAGGCTCTTGAAGATATATTGAGCATTCTCCCGGGGAATTTTCCTCTGCCGGTTATCTGCATTCAGCATATCAGCGAAGGTTTTCAGCAAGGTATGATCGATTGGCTTGCATCAAAATGCAGAATGAAAATTGAAATTGCAGAAGCAGGTACTTTCCCCCGTCCGGGTATAATTTATTTTCCGCCGGAGGATACACAGCTTAAGATCGACGGAGCAGGAAAATTCCTGGTAACATCGGAGCCACTGTTTGACGGTCATCGTCCTTCAGTTACAGTAACAATGAAATCTGTTGCAGGATACTATAAAAGTTCAGCTTTAGGGGTATTGTTAACCGGGATGGGGAAGGATGGCGCCGAGGGAATGTTTTCCATCAAAAAGGCCGGAGGGATTACCATAGCACAGAATGAAGAGAGCTGTATTATATTCGGTATGCCGAAGCAGGCCATAGAGCTCGGTGCTGCGGTATATATTGTACCTCTGAATGAAATAGGGCCGATGATATTGAATTATACGATGCATAATCCAAAAATGAAGATATAAAAATGAATAATTCAGAGAAAAAAATAATGATTGTTGAAGACAGCGCTATCCAGGCGGAGATACTCCGGCGGATACTTGTCGCTGAAGGTTATTCTGTAATTATTGCAAAGGATGGAGCCGAAGGGCTTTCAAAGGCAAAGGGGTTAAAACCGGACCTGGTTATAAGCGACATCAATATGCCCGAAATGAACGGGTTTGAACTCTGCAGGCATTTAAAGAATGATGCCGATACACTTAAAACTCCTGTTATTCTGCTGACGTCACTTTCCGTTCCGACAGATGTTATCAGTGCGCTTGAATCCGGTGCGGATAATTTTATTGTCAAACCATATGAAAAAAGCCATCTGCTCTCCAGAATAGAATATATTTTTCTTAACCGTGAATTACAGGAACATCCGCAATCTCAGAATGCTGTTGAGATACATTTTTCCGGGCAGCAGTATGTCATCACTTCTGAAAAAAAACAGATACTCGATCTTCTTATCTCGACATATGAAAACGCGGTACATAAAAACAACGAGCTTATAAGTGTTCAGAAAAAACTGGAAATACTTAATGAAGAACTCGAACAGAAAGTGAAGAGTGTCCAGACATTAAATGAGGATCTCATAATACAGCAGGGGGTGGCTGAAGATGCCAGAAATCAGGCCGAGATGGCCTCGCGCATAAAGACCGAATTTCTTGCCAACATGTCCCATGAGCTCCGGACTCCCCTTAATTCCATAAACGGTTTCTCTGAAGTTCTATACGACGAAACTTTCGGGCCATTGAATGACAAACAGAAAAAGTATATCGGCAACGTTTTATCCAGCGGTAAACACCTTCTTCTTCTTATAAACCAGATACTTGATACTGCAAAAGTCGAATCCGGTAAAATGAAACTGACGTTAGCAAGTCTCCCTACTAAACATCTCCTGTTTGAAATTATACAGCTTGTAGAGGATATGGTAAACAAAAAGAGACTTAAGATGATTATTGAAATAGAAGAAGATCTTCCGGACATCGAAGGGGACGAACTCAAGTTCAAACAGATAATATACAATCTCCTTTCAAACGCGATTAAATTCACAAATGACGATGGTGAAATCGGTTTAAGTGCGAAGAAAACCGGTCCATCGGTGGAGATAGAGGTAGAGGTATGGGATACAGGAATAGGTATCGCGGCTGAAAATATGGAAAAAATATTCGAGGGATTTTTCCGTGTTGATACTCCGTACTCGCGCCTGACAGAAGGGACAGGTCTTGGATTACCCTTATCCAGAAAGCTGGTTGAACTGCATGGGGGGATTCTCACTGCAGAATCGGAAGGATTGGATAAAGGAACAAGGGTACGGATTACTCTGCCGATTATTTCAGGGGGTGAATAATCAGATGGGCAGGAAAGTTGTTGTTGTTGATGATAATTTAAATAATCTTCTGCTTGAAAAAGATCTTCTTGAGATTGCAGGATTTGAAGTATTTGAAGCTGATAACGCAGCTGATGCTATTGCCCTTGTGAAAGAACACAATCCGGTTGTAATAGTCATGGACGTACGGCTCCCGGATATACGCGGTACAGAAGTCGCAAGGATACTGCAGCAGGATAAAGGTACCAGGGATATCCCGATCGTATTTGTAACCGCTTCGGTTCTGGCAGACGGGAGGCTGGAGATAGACTCCATACCAAACAGCGGATTTATCAGTAAGCCGATTAATACACGCACATTTGTTCAGGAGATTATGAAATTTATTAAATAGCATTATCGCATCTTTAAATAAAAGTTTTAAAAGAGAAAAAAAATGAAAGATAAAGCGAAAATTCTGATTGTTGACGATCAGGCGAATAACACCGAACTTCTTGAAGCATACCTCTCTCCGCAGGGTTATGATGTTATTATTGCATCAAGCGGTAAAAAAGCGCTGGAAACACTCTTCGGCGGAGAAATTGATCTGATTCTTCTTGATGTAATGATGCCTGAAATGGATGGTTTTGAAGTAACCCGTCTTATCCGGGAGAACGAGAGCAGCCGGATGATCCCTGTTGTTCTGGTTACAGCCTTACATGAAACGGAAGACCGTATCAAAGGAATTGAAGCCGGATGTGATGATTTTATTTCAAAGCCCATTGACAGGATGGAGCTTTTAGCCAGAGTGCGGTCTCTGCTTAAGATCAAGGCATACAATGACCTGCTTAGCAATTACAGGAAAGATCTTGAATCCGACGTGGCAGCAAGAACAGAGGAATTAAAAAAAGCTCTCGAAAAGCTGCAGGAGTCTTCGCTGGAGACTATTTACCGTCTCTCTATGGCTTCTGAATATAAGGACGAAGACACCGGCGCGCATATCAAGCGCATGAGCCTTTATTCCGCGGCCATTGCAACGAGAATGAATCTTGACGTAAATACCGTCAGGCTGCTTTTATATTCATCACCCATGCATGATGTTGGTAAAATCGGAATACCCGACCTGATACTGCTGAAACCGGGCAAGCTTGATGCTGCTGAATGGAAAATCATGATGCAGCATACGAATATCGGTGCGGGGATACTCAATGGATCTGAAGCTGAATTTATCAGAATGGGTGAGCAGATTGCACGGGGCCATCATGAAAAATGGGACGGCACCGGCTATCCCGATGGCCTGAAAGGAGCAGAGATACCTTTAGTCTGCCGCATAACCGCAATCGCGGATGTCTTTGATGCTTTAACTTCAAGGCGTCCTTATAAAGAACCTTTCTCTGTGGAAAAATCGATTTCAATAATTACGGAGGGGAGAGGGAGCCATTTTGACCCAGATGTCTTTGATGCCTTCATTGCGATCAAGGATGATATACTGTCGATAAAAGATCAATTCGAGAATGATAAAGAACTGTCCTTCGATGTTTCCGATCTGAAAGCCATGGTGCAGCAGTATAATCTTGATAATCTTCATAAGAAACCGGCCGGAGCCGGTGTAGAGCCTGATAAGCCGGTACTATAGTAAGTCAGGTTGTACTGAATGTGCCGATTTTTTTCGCGAGTATTAATGGCGCCCCGGTTTTGGCTGTTACCTCCTCTATCGTTGTATTATCTGCTATTTCAATAAGTTTCAGCCCCTGTGGCGTTACTTCAATTACTGCCAGTTCGGTTATGATTAAATCACAGCATTCAACGCCGGTTAACGGTAATGTGCATTCACATATAATTTTAGATTTTCCGTTTTTATCTGTATGAGTTGTTACTACTATTACCCGTTGGGCACCGGTGACTAAATCCATGGCACCGCCCATTCCTGGAACCATCTTTCCGGGAACTATATAGTTTGCTATACTTCCATGCTGGTCAACCTCCAGTATTCCGAGGACTGCGCAATGAACATGCCCTCCGCGAATTAAACAGAAAGAGAATGCCGAGTCGGAACATGAACCGTATGGCTGTATTGTCACAGATTGACCGCTTGAATTAGTGAAATTACGGTTATGCTCTCCAATGACCTCATGGCCCATGCCGTCCATTCCGTTTTCCGACTGAAAAATTACTTCCACACCTTTAGGTATATATTCTGCTGCAAGGAGCGGTATCCCTATGCCCAGGTTTACCAGTTCGCCGTTATTAAGTTCCATCGCGGTTCTTCGGGCAATTATATGTTTAGCTTCCATTTTTATACTTCCTTTATTTTGACAATATGGTCTACTAAAACGCCGTGTATTGTAATCATTGACGGAT
>PGXT01000122.1:0-663 GCA_002839285.1 Spirochaetae bacterium HGW-Spirochaetae-5
ATTGTAGCTCCATCGGACATGATGGACGGACGCGTTGCAATGATACGTGACACACTGGAGGAGCATGGATTCTACAATACTGCAATCATGGCATACTCGGCAAAATACTGTTCCGCGTTTTATGGTCCGTTCCGCGATATTGCAGGGAGCGCTCCGCAGTTCGGAGACAGGAGAAGTTATCAGATGGATCCCCGCAACGGCAGAGAAGCCGAGAAAGAGATTGCCACTGATATTGACGAGGGTGCAGACATAGTTATGGTAAAACCCGCCCTGTCATACATGGATATAATCTACAGAGCAAAACAGATATCATCGGTACCTCTATGCGTCTACAACGTAAGCGGAGAGTATTCCATGGTTAAAGCCGCATCAGAAAAGGGCTATATCGATGAGAGAAGAATCGTAACTGAAATTATGACATCATTCTTCAGAGCAGGTTCCGATATGATTATATCGTATCATACGAGGGATATATTGAATGGCGGGTGGTTTTAACTTTCCGCCCCTATCCGCCCTACGGGCACCTTTCCCCACGGGGTGGGAGAAAGGGTAGCTGCAAATATTTCATGTTTCTTCTCCTCCCATTCATGGGGGAGATGGCCAAAGGCCAGAGGGGGCGGGAAGTAAGCTTTCATTCATCAGTAAAATCAAATAGACAACAAA
>PGXT01000122.1:742-10405 GCA_002839285.1 Spirochaetae bacterium HGW-Spirochaetae-5
GACCACTGCATGTCCTGGGGACCGCTGATTTTCGGTCACGCAGATCCGCAGGTCATTGAAGCTGTAAGAGAAACGGCTCTTTCCGGAACAAGCTTCGGAACTCCCCACAGATATGAAGTTGAACTTGCTGAACTTGTAATTTCAATGGTGCCGTCTATCGAAAAAGTGCGCTTTGTCAGCTCCGGTACCGAAGCGACAATGAGTGCAGTAAGACTTGCAAGAGGATTTACCGGCAGAGATAAAATTATCAAACTCGACGGATGTTACCACGGCCACGCGGACTTTCTCCTTGTTGCTGCCGGATCGGGCCTTGCCACATTCGGAACACCCGATTCTGCGGGGGTTACCGAGGGTAATGCAAAGGATACTCTTGTTGTCCCATATAACGATCTGGAGGCCCTCAGCGCGGTTTTAGAAAAAGAATCGACATCTATTGCGGCTCTGATTCTCGAACCTGTTCCGTGCAACTACGGGCTTATTCTTCCATCAGAGGGATACCTTAAAGGAGTCCGGGAACTTTGTGACAGATATGGTGTTCTGCTCATTTTTGATGAAGTGATCTCCGGTTTCAGACTTGCAAAAGGGGGCGCACAGGAGTACTTCGAAGTTACTCCCGACCTTACAACACTGGGTAAAATATTAGGGGGAGGTCTCCCCGTTGGAGCTTACGGCGGAAGAAAAGATATAATGGCAAAAATTGCACCTGAAGGTCCGGTTTATCAGGCCGGGACTCTTTCAGGCAATCCCCTTGCAATGGCAGCGGGGATTGCAACAATGAAAAAATTGAACAATCAAAACTTTTATACTGATCTCTCCGCAAAAGGAAGATCATTACGAGATAAATTAGTTCCGGTCATAAAAAAATTTAACGGTGCAGTGCAGTTCAGAGATATCGAATCAATTTTCTGCCTGTACTTTACAGCAGATACGGACCTCTCAACTGTTGATCAGGTGAGGAAATGCGATATGAAGATGTTCGGAACTTTTCACTCGGCAATGCTGAAGAGAGGAATTTATCTTTCACCATCGGGCTACGAAGTAGGATTTCTCTCATCTGCTCACACAGAGAGTGAAATCGACAGAACTGTTGCTGCTATTGCTGAATCGCTTGAGGAAATTCTGTCCTGAGACAGGCTCAGCGACTGGTCTTCGTGAGCTTCGGCTCCGCTCAGCCGGCGAACATACTGGGCTATTTATAAAGTTCGCCCACTGAGCGAAGCCGAAGTGCTAAACAAAAAAAGACCGTTCGTAATGAACGGTCTTTTTTTTTATGCATCCCCGAGGGGATTCGAACCCCTGCTGCCGAGATGAAAACCCGGTGTCCTGGACCCCTAGACGACGGGGACATGCTATAATTACTTTTTCTATTGAGGCGTCCGGGACTTGAACCCGGGACCCACTACTTAAAAGGCAGTTGCTCTACCGACTGAGCTAACGCCTCAACTGTCAAAGTAGAAACCTTTTACAAAATAGGTTTTTGACTGTCAACATAATTTAACGAAAATAAAAAAAAATCTTACTTTTACTATTTTTTTTTATTTTTTGAATGTATAATCACGACCCGGACCGACTGAGATATACGTTATTGGAACATTTAATTCATCTTCAATAAAATTCAGATAGTCCTGTGCATTTTTCGGAAGATCGGCGAATGAACGGCACTTGGAGATATTCTCCTCCCATCCATCCATCTCAATGAAGATCGGTTTTACTTTACTGAATTTTGAAGGACAGATATTATCAGCTCTCCCACCCTTCAGGTCATAACCGATACATATTTTAATTTTTTCAAAACCGGTAAGCACATCAAGCTTTGTGATTGCAAGCTGATTCATTCCATTAATCTGGATGGCACGCTTCATCAAAGGGAGATCAAACCATCCGCATCTTCTCGGCCGGCCGGTTGTCGAACCGAATTCATTCCCGTTTACTCTGAGTCTTTCGCTGTCATCCTCATCTGCTTCTGTGGGGAAAGGACCTTCACCTACTCTTGTAACATAAGCTTTAGTTATTCCTATAACATTATCGATATCAAAAGCATTAAGTCCGCTTCCCAGCAGTGCTCCGCCGATAGTCGGACTGGAAGAAGTAACATAAGGATATGTTCCGTGATCTATATCAAGAGCATGACCCTGAGCTCCTTCAAGTAAAATACCCTTCCCGTCTTTGATTGCATTATGAAGATATTCCTGAGTATTAACGACCATCGATCCGGCTTTCTCTTTAAACTCTAAAAGAATCTCCATTATTTCATCAAATGTAAAGGGGGGTTCGCCGTAAATCTTTTCAAGCTGCTGATTCTTAATCTTCAGCGCTGCAGTCACACGTCTTTCAAGAGTTTCAATATCAAAAATATCGCCGGTTCTAATACCGATACGGAGACATTTATCGGAATAACATGGGCCGATCCCTCGCATTGTTGTGCCGATCTTTTCATCGCTGAAATTTTCCATAAGGGAATCAATGGCTTTATGGTAAGGAAGAATAAAATGAGCGCAATCAGAAATAATAAGGCGGTGTTTTATATCGTATCCTTTTTTCTGAAGAAGTGCAATCTCCTCAAGAAGTTCAACGGGATCAAGCACAACGCCGTTTCCGATGATACAGACTTTGTCCTCATGAAGTATACCTGAGGGGATAAGGTGAAATACAAACTTCTTATCATCCACCACTACAGTATGACCGGCATTTGCACCGCCCTGATATCTTGCTACAATGTCCATATCTCTTGTAAGATAATCGATCATTTTAGCTTTACCTTCATCTCCCCATTGTGCCCCAATCGCTACTGTACAACTCATAATATCCCTTCCAAATAAGAATTTTCTCATACAAAACTACATTCTAATATTATTATTATATTTAACAAGTTTTTTTTTAAAGTTAAGACTAAAGTTGGGGTAATTACTCAAAAACCGCCGGCATTTTGTTCTCCATAGCGCCCGGGGCGGGACGGAAAACAGTTTTACTACCAGTTTATGAGCTGTTACAAATTGAGCAATAAGAGCCATTTTACAGAGGATTTACCGTGAAACTTCAAAAAAACTCAATACGCACAATTTTAATACTGATAAAAACATATGAACTATGCAGTTTTCCGCTTAATTCTAAATATTTAGTGACTGATCAGCTATAAAAAAGGTGCAGAAAACTAAATAAAGTATATCAGAAGTTTTAAAATACAGGCAGGTACAAATTGAGACTCAGTGTCAGAAGTACGGACAGAGTGTTGAACATTCTTTCAAAAGGCTGCCGGTTATGGCAGCCTTTAAGATATTTACTTCTTTTCCATCTTTCCGTCTTTAACTACACGGCTCGCCTGAGAAACAAGTTTCTCGGGAATTACAAGTCCGAGTTTTTTGGCCACATCAAGATTAAGCAGAAGGTCAACATCGGCTGGTTCTGTCATGAACACCGTTGGTATATTTTCCGGCTTTTCACCGTTAAGTATTCTCGCAATAAGTTTACCTGTTGCTCTCCCCATTTTATAATAGTCAAAGCCCCATGCAGCAAGGACATCAAATTTCTCCGCTGAACTCGGATCAGCTGACATGATCGGAAGCTTATTTTTTTTAGCAACATCAATAACAGCGCTTATAGCTGAGATTACAGTATTGTCTGTACTAAGATAAAAAGCATCAACTCTCCCTGCGATGGTCTGCGCTGCCTGTTTTACTTCGGATGAATTAGTGACTGTAGATTCAACAAATTCAATCCCGAGTTCGTCACAGGCTTTTTTTGCCATCTTCGCAAGAGTTACAGCATTTGCCTCATGACTCGCATATATATGACCGAGTCTTTTTATATCTTTTATTTTCTTTAAAAATGCAATCTGGTCTTTAACCGGCGTCATGTCCGAAACTCCGGCAACATTCTTTTCTCCGGCTGTGAGAGATTTAACAAGACCCGCATCAACCGGATCAGTTACTGCTGAATAAATTACAATAGAATCTTTTAAAGCGTTTCTAAGAGCCTGAGCAGTCGGTGTTGCAATACCAACGGCAATTTTGACCTGGTCTGCTTTAAACTTCTGTGCTATAGATGCTGCAGTGGTAATCTCGCCATTTGCATTCTGAAGATCAAATGTGAGATTTGTAAAACCCTGCTCTTTAAGCTCATCCTGAATACCTTTTTCTACACCATCAAGCGCCGGGTGAGAAACAATCTTTGAAATACCAATTGTTATCTTTTCAGACTTACTGCTTTTACCGCATCCCGCCGCAACCAGTGCAATAGAAACAATAGTGAAAATTAACAGATATTTAACTGAAAATCTTTTCATATACAACTCCTGAATAAAATTTTTTTCTAACCCGCAAGTAAGCCGCGTAATTTTACTTACCTTTGAGTTATCCCCCCGGCGCCGGAGGCGGCGGGATCTGTGACTGCTGAAAAAATCATTCCAATATAAATTTACCACACCGTGAAGCGGCAGAATAAACTTCACTGAAATTTTCTGATCAGCTGCCGTATTATGATTATGTATAATTATACACTCCTATTTAGTCAAGAAATAAGCATTAAAAACAGATCTTAACCCCACAATTTAACGTAACGATCATAAACAGGCGGAATTTTATCTCCCCTGCGCCGTAGGCGCGGCGGAGAAGATTCTCACCATCGGTTTATAAGCGGTCACAATCTAACATGCGGATTTATGCTAATTTCCGGCTTTTTCGACCGGAAAAGCTCCATGCCTGAAATTAATGTTAAAATAATACATTGACATAAAGTGCACAAAATTTGTATCATTCCGGATGTATAATTGTTCAAAAAATCAGGGTGTTTACAGTAACCGCTGCACTGAAGTGCGGATTATATACAGCTTAACTGCACAGGATAAACAGTCTAAAAATAAAGTCTCGCTGGATTAATAAGATGGCAAAAAAAATAAGAATAGGGACCCGGGGAAGCGAGCTTGCACTATGGCAGGCAAAATATATAGCGGAGCTTATAGGCGAGGAGAACACAGAACTCGTCATCATCAAGACAGAGGGGGACAGAATACAGAATGTCTCCTTTAATAAAATGGAAGGCAAGGGATTCTTCACCAAAGAGATAGAGGAAGCACTTCTTACAGATAAAATTGATCTTGCAGTACATTCGCTTAAGGATCTCCCCACCGAAGATGCAAAAGGTTTAAAACTCGCTGCAATTCCCGAAAGAGGCGACTTCCACGATATGATAATCATGCACCCCGATGCTTACGAAAAACGTGACGGTATCGATATAAAAGGGAGCTCAATGATCGGAACAAGTTCAGTGAGAAGAATGGCACAGCTGAAAGCATTTGACAGTACTTTACGCGTTGAGGCTCTGAGAGGAAACGTAAACACGAGACTCCGCAAACTGAAAGAGAGTGAATACGATGCAATTGTAATGGCTAAGGCTGCCGTTGACAGAATCAAACTGGATATAAGCGAATTCCTTGTACAGGTGCTTGATGAGAACATATTTCTACCCGCACCGGCTCAGGGCGCACTCGGACTTCAGGTTAGAGCAGATGATAAGACTACATACGATATAGCAAGAAAACTCAACCACGCCGAAACCGAAGCTCTGGTAATGGCGGAAAGATCATTCCTCAAAAGTTTCGGAGGGGGGTGCCATATACCGCTGGGCGCTTACGCAACTTATAAAGATAATGAGATTGTACTTGATGGAATAATTGCTTCGATCGACGGATCCTTCGTTGCAAGAGCAACTGCAAAGGGAACAGATCCCGCAGCAATCGGAGCCGAGCTTTCCAAAAAAATCAAATCACAGGGAGCGGAAAAGCATATATGAAAAAGGGAGTTGTATATCTTGTCGGAGCCGGCCCCGGTGATCCCGAACTGATCTCTGTTAAGGGGATGAGAGTACTGCGTGAAGCAGACTGCATTATATATGACTATCTGGCAGAGAAGAGTCTCCTTGACGGACTGGACTGCGAAATAATATATGTTGGAAAACAGGGGAGTAATCATACTCTTAAACAGGATGATATTAACGAACTTATTGCGGCGAAGGCTCTTGAAGGGAAAACCGTAGTTCGTCTCAAAGGCGGAGATTCATTTATCTTCGGACGGGGCGGTGAGGAGGCTGAACTTCTCGTTGAAAAAGGGATTCCATTTGTTGTTATTCCCGGTATTTCGTCTTTCTATTCGGCACCGGCATACGCGGGGATCCCCCTGACTCATCGTGATTTTTCAAACGCATTTGAAGTAATAAGCGGGCACAGAAGGTCCGATGCTGATGACACTGAAGATGTAAACTTCCCGGAATTTGATCCTGAAAAAACTTTTGTTTTTTTAATGGGGATGAAAAATCTCCAGCATATAAGTAAAACTCTTATTGAAGAAAAGAATTTTCCCGCTGAGACACCTGTGGGAATAATATCATGGGGCACACGTCCTGAGCAGCGCGTTGTAACATCAACACTTTCCAAAATTGCAGATGCTGTAGAAAAGGCGGAACTGACCCCCCCGGCGATAATAATCATGGGCGGAGTTGTAACTCTCCGGGACAAACTGAGATGGTTCGACACACAGCCGTTATTCGGGAAGAAAATTGTTGTGACGCGCACAAGAAATCAGGCATCAAAACTTACAAAAATACTTACCGCTCTGGGAGCAAGGACTATCGAGTTCCCCACAATTGAAATTAAAAAAATGGATGATCTCTCATCATTCAGAAAATCACTGGCATCTATAAATCAATATAACTGGATTGTATTCACATCGCAGAACGCAATCAGCATCTTCTTTGAGGAACTCTTCGCGGCAGGGAAAGATGCCCGTGCTCTCGGCGGGATAAAGATTGCGGTAATCGGCAAGGCATCGGGGGATGAGCTGAAGCAGTACGGAATTATACCCGACATGATACCGGAAAAATTTGTTGCGGAATCACTTCTCGATGAGTTTAAAAAACAAAATGTTTCAGGTCAGAAGATATTTATCCCATGCTCCGCTGAAGCAAGGATGACTCTCACTGACGGTCTGAATGCCATGGGTGCAGATGCAGAGAGAGTTCACATCTACATTGCGGTAAAACCGGTTCATACGGATGAAAAATTTCTTGATAAAGTTAAAAACGCGGATATTATAACATTTACAAGCTCATCCACAGTTACAAACTTTTTTGCAATGATACCGGAGACAAAAGCGGTTCTTGCAAGTATCGGTCCTGTTACAACTGATACTATTGTCGGGCACGGATACAAGCCCGCAATTACGGCGGATGAGTTCACCGTTGACGGACTTGTTTCGGCTATGATGACATTTTATTCTGAATAATGTCTTACTGTTATAACGGTTTCCAATGAGGTACAAACTTCTTTGTTATCTCAGAAGTGATTGCATTCTCTTTCGAAACCGCTGCATAAAGCTCACCGCTTTTTTTGATTTTATCGACTTGTATCAGTCCAAACCGTGACATTAGTCCGTCCACCAGCTCAAAATTATCTATTGTGGACCAGTGGTAGAATCCCGCCACATCTGCTCCCTGTGCAATTGCACGGTTTACCTGATAGAGATGGTCCAGAATGTATTCCGGACGAAGTTCGTCATTGTCGTCGCAGGTCCCATTCTCGGTAATATATACAGGGAGTTTATACCTCTTCCAGTATTCCATGATGACCCGGCATAACCCCTCGGGATAGATATCCCAGCCCAGTTTATTTTTACGGAGTTCACTGCGCCCTTTCATCATCAGGGGAAAAGAGACCAGATCGCCGGAATAATAATTAATTCCGAAAATATCAAATGTAATACCATCCCGGTTTATGATGGATAGAAAGCCGTCATTGAAAATTTTTCTGCACAGGAATGCCGAAAACCGGTCTAAAGGACTTGAAGGACGGGCAGGGTCAAATGTACGGAGATGATGAGCTACCCCGACTTTTGCTCTATCAAAACCCTTCGAAGTGTGAATCGAATGAATAAGATGATATGCCTTCACATGAGCAAGAGCCATATTTTTCTGAACCTTCAGCATTGAAAACAGGTTTTTTTCACCCGGGGGGAAACTCCCCATAAAATAAGCATGAGAGGCATATATATTCGGTTCATTAATGGTAATCCATATATCTACAAGGTCCCCAAGTGCGGGAACAATCTTTTCAACAAAACGGGCGAATGAATCGATCACATCTCTATTCTTCCATCCCCCTTTTCTCACAAGCCACATGGGATTTGAAAAATGATGAAGAGTCACCATTGGCGCAATATTTGCCTTCCGCATGGTCTTAAGCATGTCACGATAAACTGCTATTGCTTTTTCATCAAAATGTCCCTCTTCCGGCTCAATGCGTGCCCACTCTATACCTATGCGAACAGCTGAATGGTTCATCTTTTTCATCAGAGAGATATCGCTCTTATAATTTTTCCAGAAAAACACGGCATCTTTCGGATTTGTTCCGTCTTTTATCCGCCCCTTAAGCGCCCAGTCATAAAAATCGTGAGTTAAACACTCGCCCTCAACCTGAAAGGCGGAGGAAGCGCTAC
This sequence comes from Spirochaetae bacterium HGW-Spirochaetae-5, assembly GCA_002839285.1. GTDB lineage: Bacteria > Spirochaetota > UBA4802 > UBA4802 > UBA5550 > WRGT01. The sequence continues at coordinate 9,226 of PGXT01000122.1, forward strand.
CCCATAAAAAACCCTCGGGAAAAATTATCGGCAAAAATGCCTCATTTTTTTTAACTCTGCTTCCGGAAGATACAGCTGTTGTTTTTTTCATAACATCTCCTGATTAATGAATACCGGCTGAGTCACTGTTTTCACATTTCTATAAGACTGTCAAAACAATTTGAGTTTCATAATTCAAACGGCAGCGAATTATTTCCGGGGGAGTATGCAAAACGCTGCGCCTGAAATAATCTGCTTTCACGTTAAACCCGATGCGGCGGCAACTTAAGTATTTGACAAATTTATAATGCAAATATTTCGTTATGATAATTAATTTCCCGGATACTTAAAGAACATTATTTTCAAAGACAAGAAGAGACCATGCATATTGACATTGATGAAAAAGCCCATTTAAATTCAGTACTCCACGGAATGGATCTGCGCCTGAAAATTATATCTATTTTTGCCTCAGCATTAATTATATCATCATGCAGAACAGTATCATCAGCTGGGGCATCCATAATATTCGCCATGCTCCTTACATTTTTTTCGGGGATTCCGCTGACCTTTTATTTAAAAAAATTATATCTTCCGCTGATATTTCTCATCCCCCTTTTTCTTTTCCTCCCCTTCTCTTCAGGCGGGGATGTTTTATTTCAGCTATACTATATTTCAATTTATAAAGAGGGGATAATAATCTCTTCTGTTATAGGTCTGAAGGTTATATCTATAATAATACTAGTCAATATTATACCAGCCACGGCATCGTTCAGGGATATATCGGCCGCGCTTAAAGCTCTTAGAGTGCCTGACAAAATGCTGAATATTATCCTTTTTTCTTACCGCTATTTCTTTGTTTTTTTTGAAGATCTGAGAAAGATGAGAGAGGCCCTTACTTTGCGGGGATTCCGGACTATGAACCCGTTCAAATCTCTTAAAAGCTCCTCATATCTTGCCGGATCAATTCTTGTAAGAAGCTTCGAGCAGACCGAAAGGATATACATGGCCATGATGCTCAGGGGCTACAGCGGGCGCGTTGTTACCGACAAAACTTTCCATGCAGGGCCTCGGGATATACTCCTTGCACTTATGATTACTGCTATTCCGCTGATCATCCTGTTCCGTGAATTGAACGGATTATTCAACTAAGAGGATATGACCATGATTAAAATAAACAATTTATCCTACTCATATGACTCCG
>PGXT01000123.1 GCA_002839285.1 Spirochaetae bacterium HGW-Spirochaetae-5
ATAAACACCTCCTGACAGATATCTTCGGAATCGTGAAAGTTCCCGGTTTTCGAATAGATCGAATTAAAGACTATTGAATAGTACGAGTCATAATTTTCGACGAACCGGTCAGTTCCGGGATCAGAAAGCTTATCTTTCAGTTTCAAACTTTTTACCATCGGATTATATAGATTAGTAGAAAAAAACGGGAAAAATTACCCAAAGAAATACATCTTTTTTTTAAATTTTTGATAATAATTCCTTAACATATATTTTGATGAATAAATTATATATCCCTGCCGCCGGAGCGGCGGGGATAATGGTCCTTTTTTTATTACAAAAAGTTCAGGAATTATTACTGTAAATCTTTTCATTTTTATCTGAAAGTCAATAATAATACGCGGATAGAGATGTAAAAAGATTATTTAGTTCTTCATAAAGAGCACAGGCGGGCTTTTTGCTGCCTGTTGAGACTCTGGCCCTGAAATTATCTTAATCTTCGTAGATAGGCTCTGGCCCACTCATCCGGAGGCTCCTCTTGCGGGCTCTGGCCATGACTTGAATTTTGAAGCTCTGTCCCTTATGTTCGCCTGGAGGCTCCCTGGAGGCTCTGCCCCTTATTTTCACATGAAGGCTCTGGCCCCGTTCATTATTCAAAAGGGCTTTGGCCCCGATAAAAGGCCCCGACAAAACAGACCAGTTTCACCTAAACTTTCTTGACATATCAATTTTTTATGATAATTCATAAATGTGCCGAAGATATAAGTGACTCTACCACGGAGGAACCCTTTTGAATCTTAAACTGAAAGACCTTGTCGAACTGCTGCAGCTCCCGGAAAAGACTGTAAAAACATGGGTCGAACAGGGTAAAATCCCCTCTTACAAAATCGGCGGACAGTACCGCTTCAGCGAATCTGAAATCAACGAATGGATTATAAACAACAAACTTAAGGATAATCTTAATGTCTCGGAACGTATTATTGAACTGAGCGCCGGGAAACTCCACGTAAGCCTTACTGGCTTCCTTGAAAACGGCGGAATCTTCTACGGAATTGAGGGGGGGAGTGTCAGCGAAATAATAAATAACTGCGTAAACAGAATGAAAATCCCCGAAGGTGTTCACCGGAGTGTACTCCTGGAGTCGCTGCTTGAGCGGGAGAGTATGATGCCTACAGCACTTGGAAAAGGGATTGCAATTCCTCACCCGAGAAACCCTATTATAACTGATGTTGAAAATGAAAGCCTCTCTATCTGCTTTCTAAATAATGAAATCGATTACGGTGCTCTTGACGGAAAAAATGTTCATACTCTTTTTATTGTTCTAAGCGCAAATCCTAAAAGACATCTTGAAATTTTATCAAAAATATCTTTTCTCTGTCAGAACGAAGAGTTCATGAATCTTTTAAAAAGCAGAGGGGATCCACATTCGATTACAGAATATCTGAAAAGAAAAGATTTAGAATGGATCAAGGGGTAGGATCATGGATGTCTTTTTTGCAGGGATTATCCTCTTCATTGCAGGAGGGGTATTTTCAGAAATTATCAGTTTCCGTTTTAAATCTTCAGTTTCAGTAATCTTTTCAGTTTCCGGATCTATCCTCACAGGTTATGCGGCAGTTTTATCTCTGTCTGGACACGGCAGTTCCGAAATCACATTTCTTATGAACTTCCCCTTTGGTGAAACACGATTTGTAATGGATTCTCTATCTGCACTTTTTGTATTAATATTTTCAGCAGTCTACCTGCCGGTGTCTATCTATTCCGGCGGATACATGAAGCACTACAACAACGGTAAAAAAGAGAGACTCCATTATATCTCGCTCTCGCTCCTTATCTCTTCCATGATGCTTGTTGTTACAGTTACGAATTCACTGGTCTTTCTTGTCCTTTGGGAGATAATGTCGCTGTCGTCATTCTTTCTTGTTTCATTTGAAAATGAAAAAGAGGATGTGTACTCTGCTTCGATCAATTATCTCATAGCAATGCATGTTGGAGTTGTCTTTATTATCGGAGCATTCGCATATATGTCATTCGCTTCGGGCGGCAGCAGCTTTGATGATTTCCGGTCGGTACTTAATTCGAACAAAACTGCCGGGGATATTATTTTTTTCCTCTCATTTATAGGTTTCGGTACCAAGGCAGGATTCTTCCCTTTTCATTCATGGTTACCGAAGGCTCACCCTGCGGCACCGTCTCATGTTTCGGCAATAATGTCGGGTCTTATGATCAAGACCGGAATTTACGGAATACTCAGAATCATTACTCTCATTGATAATCCATCAAAGACAACAGGTTTTATACTTCTTGCAATATCTGCATATACGGCTATGTTCGGCATCCTCTACGCAATGAATGACCGTGACATGAAGAGGCAGCTTGCATATTCCAGTATCGAAAATATAGGCATAATCGGCATGGCCATATCCGTGGGGATTCTGGGACTTGCCTTTGAGAATAAATATATGGCCGTACTGGGATTCACCGGAGCTGTTCTGCATATAATAAATCATTCGTTTTTTAAGACTCTCCTTTTTCTTGCTGCGGGGAGTGTCTACCTCAATACGCATTCAAGAAACATGGAGACCATGGGGGGGATAATTAAAAAGCTCCCATACACCGGTTCAATTTTTATACTGGCATCAGTTGCAATTTCCGGACTGCCTCCCCTTAACGGTTTTATCAGCGAATTTTTTATATACTATTCAATGATCAGCGGGATAAAGACTTCACCTGTTCTTTTTGTTACCATGATCGGGGGATTTTCGCTGCTGGCTCTCATCGGTGCAGTTGCGGTTATCGCTTTCACAAAGTCTGCGGGAGTTATCTTTCTCGGTTCATCGCGCAGGACAGATATTGATCACTATCACGAAAATAAAAGTATGGTTATCCCCATGATTTTTATTGCTATACTCATGGTTCTATCAGGTCTTCTCCCTCATAAAATAATGGGATATACTTCAGGTATATCGGCACTCCTTGTCAAGGGGGATGGAGAAGTTGAATTTGTCAGAGCTGTCTCTCTCGCTGCAGATCTTTCGCTGGCAATGATTATATTCTGCGGTATTGTTCTCTCCATCACCATTTTTCGTGTGATTCTGTATAAACGGGAAAAGGTCGAGTATTTCAAAACATGGGACTGTGGCTATCAGGGGGGCACCTCGAGGATGCAGTACACGGCATCATCATACTCTGCCGACACAGTGAATGTAACTAAACCGATTCTGATAAACAGAAAAGAACTGACTCCACCTGAGGGTATCTTCCCTAAAAAATCATGGATTAAAACATCCGATGTGGATATAACCGATATTATCATTACACATGTTATTAAAAAATGGATTGAGCGGTTCTTCGATGCTGTCTCTGTAATCCAGAGCCGCACTGCCCAGCAGTATGTTATCTACGTCATTATTTTTATAATCATAACTTTTATCTGGATTATAGGAGTTAAATGATATGAAGATAATTTTTATAAATCTCCTGATTATAATTGTACTTCCATTTCTTTTTATCGGAGTGATCAACAAAACCAAAGCATTCTGGGGGGGGAGAAAGGGAGCATCTATATTTCAGCCCTACCACGATTTCATCAAGCTGATGAAAAAAGGTGAAGTAATCAGCTCTACTACATCTTGGGTATTCTTTTCTGCTCCTGTAATTTATCTCTCCACTGTTATATTCGCGGGACTTCTCCTCCCGATTATAGATCACACAGCGGTAATAAGCTTTGAGGGGAGCTTTATTCTCTTTGCATATATTCTGGCTCTTGGAAAATTTTTCAGCATCATCGGTGCACTGGACACAGGGAGCAGTTTCGAAGGGATGGGGGCAGCACGTGAAGCTTTCTTTACAAGTATACCGGAACCTGCATTTTTTATCATACTCGGATCGATTTCCATATTTGCCGAGATCAACACATTTGAAAGAATTTTCGGACTCTACCATGCTGGCTCGGAACTGAGCCTGCTGATTGTTGTACTTACTGTAATAATACTGCTTGTAATACTCCTCGTCGAAGGGAGCCGGATCCCCATTGATGACCCGAATACGCACCTGGAACTGACCATGATACATGAAGTCATGGTGCTGGACAATTCCGGTCCTTCACTTGCACTTATACAATACGGCGCTGCGATGAAGATGCTTATACTCTCAAGTCTTATAGTAAACTTTATAATTCCATACAGTGCCGGCCCGATGATTCATCTGGGATATTTCGCAGCCGGTATTACATTTTCGGCAATTACCATCGGGACAATCGAAACACTTACAGCAAGATTCAGACTGGTGAGAGTACCCGATTTCATTTTTACAGTAATAGGGATGTCACTGATGGTAATGTTCATTATTCTTCTATATTACTACGGAGGGAGACGATAAATGGAGATACTGATAATCTTTTTCTGTATTACAATGCTTATTATCTCCGCAGTGAGCAGGATAGAAGAGTATATCAAGATGTTGGCAGTTCAGGGTTTTATTCTGTTTCTCATGAGTGTCATCGAATTCCGGAATATCGATATTACACATTTTGTAATAATGGTTCTTGAAACTCTGGGGATAAAGACTATTGTCATGCCGATGTTTCTCATGTATATTGTGCGCAAAAATGAGATAACACGTGAACTGGAACCGTATCTGTCGAATTTTTATTCACTGCTGATTACAACCGCCATATATGTTGCGGGCTTATTCATTTCGTTCTGGGTATCCGGTGCGGCTCATGATATACGTCCTCTGCACTTCGGACTTTCCATTGCTACGATGCTTGCGGCAATGTTTATTATTGTAAACCGGAAAAAAGTTATTACTCATGTTCTCGGATATATGATTTTTGAAAACGGAATATTTCTCCTTTCACTCTCCATGGCGGGAGAGATGCCGATCATCGTCGACCTTGGAGTTATGCTCGATCTTGAGAGTGAAAACCTATGATAGCATTCCTGATAATTTTCCCTCTTGCTGCCGCGGTTATACTGTACATCTGCAAATCAGATATACTTAACAGAAGCGTAACCACACTCTATTCGGCAATCTACCTGGCATCTGCTGTTTCATTCACCATACAGCGCCCTTCTGACATGGAGCCGTACTTCATGGTTGATTCTCTGAATGTAATTTTTATTCTGGTAACGGCTATTCTGTATTTTGGAATATCACTTGCCAATATATCATATTTCAAAGATTCCGACGTCCCGGTAAAACATCAGACTACTTATTATATATCCCTGATGCTTTTTGTTTTTTCAATGAACGGTTTTATGCTGAGCCAGCATCTTGGTCTTAACTGGGTATTCCTTGAAGCTACAACTCTCGCTACTGCATACCTGATTTATTTCGACAAGACTAATGAAGCTCTCGAAGCTGCATGGAAGTACATTTTCATATGTACAATAGGAATATCTTTTGCATTTGTTGGTATAATATTTATATCAAAGGGTGTGGGCGGCAGCGTTGAGGAGCTTTTCTACCGCAGCCTTTACCTTAATGCAAAAAGTATCGATACATTCTGGATAAATATCGGATTCCTTTTTATAGTTCTTGGTTACGGTACAAAGATGGGACTTGCACCGATGCACTCATGGCTCCCCGATGCACACTCGGAAGCGCCGTCACCCATGTCAGCAATGCTGTCAGGCACACTTCTTAACCTTGCTTTCCTCGGAATTCTGAGAGTCTACAAAATTATGCTTGCAGCAGATGATCTGTTCTTTGCAAAAAATATTCTTCTGATTATGGGATTCCTCTCTCTTATATTCAGCGCGGCATTTATACTTAAAATAAAAAACTACAAAAAGATGCTGGCATATTCTTCGATTGAAAACATGGGGATCATAGCAATCGGAATCTGTATCGGCGGCCCGGCGGTCTTCGCGGCGTTCCTGCATATGATAGGTCACTCTCTCACCAAGGCTTCATTCTTTCTTACCGCGGGGAATATTCTTCACAGGTATAAGACAAAGGAATCAGAAAAGATAGACAGCCTTATGCACAACGATTACAAAACAGGAACACTCTGGCTGCTCTCCTTCATCAGTATTGCAGCCCTCCCCCCTTTCCCACTTTTTATTTCTGAATTTATGATTGTCAGGGAGATGATCGGACAGGGGAGAATAACACTGACTGTCATTTTTCTGCTTCTTCTTACGATTATTCTTTACGGTATCGCCAGCACAATTTTCAGAATGCTCTTCGGAAATAGAGATAACAGCCCGGGAGAGCATTTTTATGACGGAATTTTTCTTTATCTGCCGCAGATTATGTTTCTTGTACTCCTGCTGATAATGGGAGTATATATACCGGAGCCCGCAATGAAGATACTAAATGATGCTGTTTCAATGATTGTTCCGAAGTAAATTTTCGGCAGGAGTTTCAACAGAGGTGACTTATGTTTGAATGGAAAAGATTCAACTGCAGCTCATTGATCAATAGATCGGAAATCCCGGTGGTTTCGCTTGATGATCTTAGAGATGATATAACTAATAAAGTACGGCTCGAAGATAAACGAGTGCTGGCATTCTTTGGTGTAAAGCGCGAAGAAGACACAATATTATATATTGTACTCGGTGATGACACAATATCACGGCTATTCATTGCATCTGCAATTTTCACAAAAGATATAATAAGTTACAGATCCTTTACACCGGAAGTCCCCTCTCTCCACCTCTTTGAAAGGGAATTCTATGAAGAGACCGGCATCCTCCCCGCTGGACATCCATGGCTCAAGCCTGTACGATACGGCAAAAGTCACAGAGCAGTTACGGGAGAAATGGAGAATTATCCGTTTTACTCCATGGATGGAGAGGAGGTTCATGAAGTTGCAGTAGGTCCGGTTCATGCGGGAGTAATTGAACCGGGACACTTCCGGTTCATGTGTCATGGTGAAAACGTTTATCATCTTGAAATTCAGCTTGGATACCAACACCGCGGCATAGAAAAAATTCTTATCGATAAAACAAATTCAGCATCGGGAAAAAAAATATTCTTCCCTCAGATTGCAGAAAAAATCGCCGGAGATTCAGCAGTAGCTCACACATCGGTCTATGCTGGGGTAATGGAGGTACTTACCGGAACTGCTGTCACTCAAAAGGTTATGATCATCAGGACAATATGTCTTGAACTTGAACGGGCCGCAGTTCATATCGGAGATCTAAGTGCAATCTTTAACGATGTGGGCTTTCTCATGGGGAGTTCAACATTTGCTGCTCTGAGGACATTGATAATAAATACTACACTTCAAATTTGCGGAAGCAGATTCGGTATGGGTCTGATATGTGCAGGGGGAGTAAACTTTGACATAGGCTCTGAACTTGCATCAAAGATACTGAACAATGTTAATTATGTTCAGAATAAAATAGAAAAACTGATCCCACTTACAATGCTTGATCAGCCCTCGGTACTGACCAGACTTGAAGGTACCGGAACAATCGATTCTCACACTGCACGATTGATAGGAATGGTAGGCCCTGCGGCACGCGCGTCCGGTGTACCGATAGATATACGGACAGACTACCCTTCCGGAATGTATCGGCAGTACCCTGCAAGAAAAGTTGTTCTTGAAAAAGGTGATGTCTTCTCAAGAAGTTATATCCGTTATGTAGAGATGATGCATTCATTCAATTATATTAAAGAACAGCTGGGGATTATTCAGGGAGTACAGGGGGCCAGAGCTTCATCAGAAATCACCAATAGACTGCCCGCTGATTCACTTGCTCTGTCCATGACCGAAGGGTGGCGGGGTGAAATCGTACATATTGCAGTAACTGACAGTCAAAATAAGCTCATCCGGTATAAAATTAAAGATCCCTCATTCAATAACTGGTGGGGTCTGGCCCTTGCTGTACGGAATAATGGAGTATCGGACTTCCCGTTATGCAATAAGAGCTTTAATCTCTCATATTGCGGTCACGATCTTTAGGAGAATTTGAATGATAAATCTAATACGGACACGAATAATCCAGGGGAAACAGTATATATCTGATATCCGGAAGGCAGAAGTAAAACCGCCATTCAGAGGATTTCCTTTTATAAAAAACAACTGCAGCGGATGCGGACAATGTATTGAAGCATGCCCTTCCGGCGCAATAGAAATCTCACCGGCTGAAATTGACCTGGGAAAGTGCACCTTCTGCGGCGAATGCGAAAGAAGATGCCTTGATAACGGGATTGAATTTTCAGTACTTCATAAAATTTCAGCAGACAGCCGGGAAAAACTTAAGATTACAAAAGATCTCGGATTCCAGGAATTCAGGTACAGAGCCATAATCGCCAGAAAAGAGATAAAAAAGCTTTTCGGGAGATCACTTAAACTACGCTCTGTCTCTGCCGGGGGATGCAATGGCTGTGAGATGGAGCTTAATGCATGCTCAAATGTTAACTTTGACATGGGTCGATTCGGTATAGAGATTGTCGCTTCACCAAAACACGCTGATGGTATAATTATAACAGGTCCAATTACTGAGAATATGACCAGAGCATTATATGATTCATATCTCTGTACAACTCCGGATAGAATTCTGATACTCATGGGGGCTTGTGCAATCAGCGGAGGTGTTTTTCAAGCGGGGTCAGAGCTTAACAGAGATTTTATAAGTGAATATAAGCCAGATCTCTATATACCTGGCTGCCCTGTCCATCCTCTGACTTTCATAAATGGTATAATAGATTTTCTTGGAAAGAAATAATGATGTTTACTTATCTTTAGAACCGGCAAACCGGAATTATTGAAATTTTGACGGGATTTATCATGTTTTTATGTCACGACCTTGTCGTTATATACTCTTGATTATTTCTGATTCTTTTCTGCTCTGACCCTTTATAACTGATCCGGCACTTTATTATATAATTAATTTACAGCTCTTACTTGCAGAATTAAACAAATAACCGCATCTATCTTTTAATTGATTACACTCTAGTTATATTCAAATCAAATTTAGAAATAAACGGCAAATCTTTTCCGATAAGCTTCTTCATACCATAAAAATTTTTTCACACAATCCTCAAATGTCTCGCCGAGTTTTAAAAAGAAATCATGCAGGGTAATCTTTACAGCCGTTTCATAATCTTTCTGCAGATAGACATTTATAAAACCGGTGTAATTTTCACGGGGATCGCGGGATAATCTTTTTCTAACCGGATTAAATCCGATATACCACAAAAGCCAAAGTAAATAATTTTCAGGATTGTCAGAGTGTTCAATTATAGTTGAGCCGAATCTCTCGTTCCAGAAAGAACCTGTCTCACCAGTTGACCGGTTGTACTTCTCTGCAATTCTTGCTTTTATATACTGCATTATGCTCGAAATTGTCTCCCGGTTTTCCAGTGTTTTTATTATCAGATGAATATGATTCCCAACAGGTTCTGCTGCAATAAGTTCAAAATCGTACTTTTCCTGGCACATTAAAATTGCTTCTGTGAAATATTTTTTTACAAAACTGCTGTGGAAGAGATTTCTTCGTCCATGACATCTTGAAAAGCAGTGGTATGTTACTCCCTGAAGTATAATTCTCGGCGGTTTCGGCATCTTTTTCTCCGGATAAATCTGTTTAAGATTAATACGTCCGGGAGGGGGAATTTTTTGAAAAAAATTGCTTTAAGCGGGTTCAGAGCCGTTTTTTTTTAAAAAAAATTATAAAAGGCTCTGAACCGGCAACTTAACGGCCATGGATAACAGATTCTTTATATTCAATTCCCATTTTGATTCTTTCAATTGCAGAAGGATGTGAACTCCGGAAGAAAGCCGGGATAGGATGCCTGTTTAATCTCGATCTGTTATCTTTAGCAATTCGTATTTCAGAAGATATAAATGCATCGGGATCCCCGGTTGTTTCAAGTGCATAATAATCGGCCTGTTTTTCCATCTTGCGGGAAACAGCCATCTCTATCGGATTTGTAATATTTGTAATTATTATAAATAAAAGTAAATATAATGGAATCATCGACGGAGAATGCATCTCGCCGATTGTATTCTCAGATTCAGCCTGCATTTTTTTTACAACATAAAAAATTATCCAAAAACCAAAGAGTGACATAAGAAATCCGGTTACAACTCCTTTCATATTATGATTATATGCCCAGTGACCGATTTCATGTGCCAGAATTGAGATTAACTCTCCCTCACTATTGTTTTTTATAAGGGTATCGTAGAGATAAATTTTTTTGTGATCCCCGAATCCTACAAAAAAAGCATTCGTATGATTTGAATACTCGCTCTCTTTAATGACATAAATTTTATCGACTGAAACTCCGGTTTTATCTCCAAGTTCAACAATACGCTTCTCAAGCAGCGGATTCTCAATTGGTTTGATATCATAGAAAATGGGGAGTATTACCGTCGGGTATATAATCAGCATTGCCAGCGCGATAATCAGCGCGCCGAGAGGAACGATAAAAGCAGAATAGACCCGGAATTTACGGATAACAGCCAGGGCCAGAGCCCCTATAATCGAAACAGAACAAACCACAAGAAGAAAGTTCTTAAACCATGTCCAGAACCAGAATCCCAAAGTCATATTCGAAAAACCGAATCTATGCTCAAGTATATATGAAAAATAGAAATTAAACGGAAAAGATATAAGTGCGGCTAATGAATATAGAACTGCTATAAAACAAATCGTTGTGAGAAAAAATCTCTGCTTTGTTAATTCATCACAGAATTTCTCAAGTTTCACAGACAAAGACGTAAAAGACATCACCATGAGAATAACTGTAAAAATAATAATCCTTGCTATGGCAATCCCGAAACCTCTCCTGACATAAGCTTCACCGTTTGAAATATCCTCAAGCGTAAAGTATTTTAAAATTTCACTATGGAGTTCCGGCGAACTATTCCCGTAATAATCGAGAATAGATAGAAATAATTTTAACAGGAACAGCAATATAAATGCGATTATAACATTTCTTTTCATTCAATTTTTCATCCGCTGTTTAATTATTATTCAAATTGTACAATATCTGTATTTATGTCAAGAGTAATGATCAGAATAGGTTCAGAGCCCTTTTTAAGTAATATCAGATGCTCTGAACCGCTTAAGTTCAGAATAACAGGTTCAGAGCCTCCGATGATAAGACTAAATTTTCGCTTGCTTTTATACCCGCCGATTCCAGAATTCCCGGATAAACTTAAATCAAAGAGAAAACTATGAACTGCAACCAGTGCGGAGCCTGCTGTATAGCTCCATCAATCTCATCGATCATACCTGAAACAGGCAGAAATAAACCGGCAGGAACCCGGTGTGTTCACCTCTCGACTGAAATGAAATGCTCTATTTACACCAAAAGACCTGCTGTATGCAGAGATTTTACACCAACAGTAGATCTTTGCGGTAAAGACTTCGATGAGGCTTTTGCAAATCTGCAGAAACTTGAAATTCTAACTTCCTGTTAAGCATATTTACTACAAATTGAAGCTTTTTGCAGCTGAGATGCTCTGAACTTTTATACAATTATAAGGCTCTGATCCGAAAATGATAATAGTGTTATATAGGAACATGTTTTCACAACCAGAAAGCTCTGTACCTGATCAAGTACCTTATCAAAAAACTCTGCTCTGGCCCCTGCACCTACCATCTGTTAATCGAGAATTATTTAAAAAAAAATTCTTGATTAAATCGGTGTATATGACGTTTTAACTAAACTAACGGGATCATCGGGACTTTTGATTAAAACTGCTCCACTAAATCCGGGGAAAAAAATTTATAGCACTGTTTTCACAAATTCGGGGCCAGAGCCTCACTTTTATACTTTTAATAGTTTCCGGGCCAGAGCCCCCCGGAGAGAAAAAAAAGAAAATAACAAAAAAAGGATATAAACATGATTGATAGATATTCACGAAAAGAGATGTCAAAGATATGGGAGCTTGAAAACAAGTTCCGCATCTGGCTTGATATAGAAATTGCGGTCTGCGAAGTTTATGCAGAGAGAGGGATGATCCCGAAAGAGGATCTTGCTGTAATTAAAGAGAAAGCTGCGTTCAAAGTCGAGCGCGTTCTTGAGATTGAGAACGAGGTTCACCACGATGTAATCGCTTTCCTCACAGCTGTAGCCGAGAACGTGGGACCCGAGAGCAGACACATTCACTTCGGGCTCACATCCAGTGACGTTGTTGACACTGCATTTTC
>PGXT01000292.1:0-1094 GCA_002839285.1 Spirochaetae bacterium HGW-Spirochaetae-5
ATATATACAGGAAACATCATGGACGGAAGTAAAATAATTGTACAAAAATATGGCGGGACATCTGTTAAAGATCCCGAGCGGATTAAAGCTGTTGCTTCAAGAATTAAAAGTTATAGAGAGAAGGGGTATTCGGTAGTTGTAGTTGTATCCGCAATGGGGAAGACCACAGACGTTCTTGTTGATCTTGCCAGGGAGTTATCGGCTAATCCATCAAAACGTGAAATGGATATGCTTCTTTCCACGGGTGAGCAGGTTTCTATTGCGCTTCTTGCCATTGCTCTTCACGAAATAGGTATTGATGCGGTTTCATACACGGGATCTCAGATTAAGATGATGACTGACGGTAATTTTTCAAATGCTAAAATTGAAAATATATCAACAGATAGAATACATAAAGCTCTTAATGATAATAAGGTCGTTATTGTTGCAGGTTTTCAGGGAATTGACGAAGAGGATAATATTACAACTCTCGGCCGGGGCGGTTCTGACACATCTGCAGTTGCACTTGCCGCAGTACTGAAGACCCGGGACTGTGAAATATATACGGACGTTGACGGGGTCTACACCGCCGATCCGCGTATGATCCCTGCGACAAGAAAACTTAATGAAATAAGTTATGATGAGATGCTTGAACTTGCCCGTCTTGGTGCGGGTGTTCTTCATTCGAGATCAGTTGAATTTGCAAAGAAATTTAATATCAGGCTGCATGTCAGGTCAAGCTTTTCGTTTGAAGAGGGGACTATTGTAATGCCCATGGAGGAGATGGTGGAAAAATTTGTCATTAGCGGAATTACATCAAAACAGGATGAAGCTAAAGTAACCATAAGACATATACCGGATAAGCCGGGTATCTCCGCAAAATTGTTTAATGAACTTGGTGAACATAAAATATATGTAAATATGATTGTTCAGTCCACTGGGCATGATAACAGGGCTTCAATCTCTTTTACAGTTAAGAAAGAGGATTTAGCGAAAACGATAGAATTATGTACTGAGATGAATAAAGTTTTCGGCGGCTCCGCGGTAGAGGCGAAAGAGGATATTGCAATTGTTTCTGCTGTAGGTGTCGGCATGCTTTCATCGTACGGAGTTGC
>PGXT01000292.1:1109-2300 GCA_002839285.1 Spirochaetae bacterium HGW-Spirochaetae-5
GGGATATCATGCGTTATTGATTCGATGTATGCTGAACTTGCATCCAAGGTTCTTCATAAAGCATTTATAGAAGCTCTCTGATTATGATTAAAGTCGGTGTATTGTATGGCGGCCGTTCCGGAGAGCACGATGTGTCTAGATGCTCAGCTGCATCTGTTATAAAATATCTTGATAAATCGAGATATGAAGTAATTGCTATTGGCATAGATCATGACGGCAGATGGTATGTTCAGGATAGTCCTGAAACTTCAGAGGATAAAAATTTCGGTACTGTTCTTAAACTTCACAAAACAGGAAACTGGTTTGTGAATCATTATGAACGTGAAGGTAAGCTTTTCCTTTTTGATTCGCAATCACAAAAAGAGATCAGCGTTGATGTAGTTTTCCCTGTAGTTCACGGGACATTTTGTGAGGATGGCACTCTTCAGGGTTTACTTGAACTTTCAATGGTCCCATATGTCGGAGCTGACGTAGTCGGTTCAGCCATAGGGATGGACAAGGATGTTGCCAAAAGGCTTCTTCGTGATGCCTCAATCCCTGTTGTAGACTGGGTTACTATTTTAAAATCTCAGTGGGATTCTTCAAAAGATTTACTGATAAACGGGATTGCGGATAAAACAGGTTTCCCATGTTTTATAAAGCCATGTAATGCCGGATCTTCTGTGGGTATATCTAAAGTTAAAAATAAAGAATCTCTTGAGGGTGCAATTGATGAGGCCTTACTCTGGGATAATAAAATTCTGGTGGAAAAAGGGGTTGATGCACGGGAGATCGAGTTTTCTGTAATTGGAAATGATAAACCCGAAGCTTCAATCCCCGGTGAGATAAGACCACGGCATGAATTTTATTCTTATGAAGCAAAATATATTGATTCAAACGGTGCAGAGCTGCTGATTCCCGCTGAAATTGATCCGGAATTAACAGATATGATGAGAAAAGCAGCAGTTGAGGGATACTCTGCTTTATGCTGTACCGGTATGGCAAGGGTGGATTTTTTTCTTGAGAAGAGTTCAAAAAAATTTTATCTTAATGAGATAAATACTCTCCCGGGATTTACCAGCATAAGCATGTATCCGAAATTATGGGAACACTCAGGGATTGATTATTCCTCTCTTCTTGAAAAACTTATCTCACTTGCCATTGAGCGTAGAATTAATAAGAACCGGCTTAAAACCGGATTTTAGTTTATTT
>PGXT01000124.1:0-2626 GCA_002839285.1 Spirochaetae bacterium HGW-Spirochaetae-5
AAAATGAATGAACTGAAAGAGAACAGAGAGAAATATTTCCCGCTGATGGAGATGCTTCTTTATGCCGAAAGCAGTTACGAGAAATCCGCCCCCCCTGTGAAAATTGCCGATATCAATCACATCGCTACTATCATGGAACTGATAGATATCGGATATCTTAATAAAGATTCGTTTATCATAGAGAAACATCGGGGCGATATAAACGGACTGTTCTATAGCGGGGGCTATCCTTTAACCGATTCAGGTATAAAAGTCTACCGTCAGCATCTTCATGATAAAAGAGGGAAGCTTGTCCGCACTCTCATGCTTGTTGTTCTTCTTTTTTTTGCCGCGGTGGTTTTCTTTATGATAGCCTGGTAGATGATCGTAAAGTGTTTATTCTTTTAACTGGTACTGTGGCCGGATAGATTTTCATTAAATAGTTCTCTATACAATACCGAAAAATCTCCCGGCCTATCGGCCACCCTCTTTGATAAAGAGGGTGGCCGACTTTTGGTGTTTTATAACCCCCTTTAACAAAGGGGGATGTTGAGCAATCCGAAACGGGGGGATTTCAAGTTTATAGCTTATAAATTATTGATTTAAATTCATTGGGTCATGGCGCTAAGATAAATGGCCCGGAGTTATCACTGTTTAGTAATAATTTTATAGAGTATTTAAAATAATAATAATAAACTAAATTAATACGATTATATGCCGCTTTTTAAAAGTGACATAATATGATTTTTTTAATGTTTTCTTTAAATATTTTGTGGTAATTTTTTTCCTGTAAAATAAGATTAGCAGTAATCGACTAAAAACAGGCTGATTTTTTTTATGCCGGTTTTCCAGATTCTACAGTCAGCATCGTATAGATTTTCAGTTTTAAATTGGATGAATTGATGAACAGTGACGCAGAAAAGAGAATAGTTCTTGTTGAAGATGATAATATTATAGCTTTCTCTCAGGCTAGGTTTTTAAGAGATAAGGGCTTTGAGGTTGAAACACTTTCATCCGGAGAGGAGTGTGTTGAGTATATTAAGTCCGGTGCCGCTGCCGATCTTATCCTCATGGATATAGATCTGGGAAGAGGTATTGATGGTATTGTTGCCGCGGAGAAAATAGCTGAGTTTAGAGATATCCCCGTTGTTTTTCTTACCGCCTTCAGTGATGAGGATACAATTGACAGGGTAAACGATGCGGCTCGTTACGGATACGTAGTGAAAAGTTCCGGAAATCCTGTTATTCTCTCTGCGATTAAAATGGCATTCCGGCTTTTTGATTCCGCAAGAGTTCTTCGCGAAAGCGAGGAGAAATACAGATTTATTGCAGAAAATTCCACCGATATTATCTCTCAGATGGACCGGTCCGGTAATATTATTTATATGTCCCCTTTAAGTAAAACTCTCACCGGGCATGATCCGGATGATCTTTCCGGTGACAATGTTTTCAAATATTACCACCGTGATGACAGAGGGGTCATACTTGATGTTTACCGGAGACTGATGGAGCAGCCTGAAATTGTAACTTTCAGCTACAGATTCAGGATGAAAGATGGGGACTATATCTGGCTCGAAACAACCAGCAGAAGATTAACTGATTCCGATGGATCTGTCGCGGGTATTATCTCGTCATCCCGTGATATTACAGCTAGAGTGGAAGCTGAAAAAGCTTTGAAAGAGAGCGAAGAGAAGCTTCATCTTGTGATGAATGGCGTTCCGGCTCTTTTGTCATACATTGATAGGGATGAACGGTTTGTCTATGTTAATGATGCATACGAGAGATGGCATGGAATTCCTAAAGATAATATTGTCGGGATGACGATAAATGAACTGCTCCCTGCCGAAGCTTATGAAAGATCATCTTCATATTACAAGAAAGCACTGGCGGGTGAGCGTGCGGTTTTTGAAAATTTTATAAATGACATAAGCGGCGACGAGAAATTTGTAAGAGGACATCTTGTACCCCATTTTATTGACGGTACTGTTAATGGTTTTTTTACACTTATATTTGACATAACTGATAACAAAAGAGCCGAGAATAAGATTCTCTCCCTTCTTAATGAAAAGGATCTTCTTCTTAAAGAGGTGCATCATCGGGTAAAAAACAACATGGGTTCAATTGCCGCACTTCTCTATCTGCAGATGGATTCAATGAATAATCCCAACGCGGTCAACGCTATTCAGGATGCGCGAAGCCGCGTAATCAGCATGATGGGAATATATGATATACTCTACAGATCAGGTGAATACCGGTCGGTTGCCGCAAAGGGTTATTTCTCCGATCTTATTGAAAAAATTTCATCTACTTATATTACATCCTCCCGCGTTAAAATTACAAGTGAAATAGAGGAGATGATTCTTGATTCAGGGATTCTTTTCCCCGTGGGGATGATTGTGAATGAACTCCTTACCAATGCAATCAAGTATGCCTTTACCGGTGAAAGGAGCGGCGGAATACATGTAAGGATAGTCAGAAAAGATGATAAGCATGTCGAGATAAGCATCAGGGATAATGGAGCAGGTCTCCCCGACGCGCTTGAAATCTCCAGCAGCCGCGGATTCGGGCTGACTCTTGTTAAAATGATGATACAGCAGCTCAACGGATCTATCAAGATCAACAAGGTCGGCGGAACAGAGTTTAAAAT
>PGXT01000124.1:2660-21335 GCA_002839285.1 Spirochaetae bacterium HGW-Spirochaetae-5
CCGATTCACCTCTCCTCCCATTCATGGGGGAGATGGCCAGAGGCCAGAGGGGGCGAAAAAATTGATAAAATCGCTTTTTTTTTAAATTGACATAGAAGAGGTATCCATCTCTTTTCTGTAAAAAGTAAATGTGATTATTGATGATGAAGGGTAAACTGAATGAAGACATTTAAAAAAGTTTTAATAGCAAACCGCGGTGAAATTGCAATTCGTATTATCCGGGCGTGTCATGAGCTTGGTATACGTACCGTGGCGATATATTCCAGAGAGGATAGATATGCTCTCTTTAGAACAAAATCTGATGAGTCCTATCTTATCGGAGCTAACAGCGGTCCCATTGACGCCTATCTTGGTATTGAAGAGATTATAAGTCTGGCACTGAAAAAGGGGGTCGATGCAATTCACCCCGGTTACGGTTTTCTTGCGGAAAATCCCGATTTTTCTGCTAAATGCGCTGAACATGGGATTGAGTTTATCGGGCCTACGGCTTATATGCTCGACAGTCTTGGTGACAAGATTAAGTCAAAGATTGTAGCTCAGAAGGCGAATGTTCCGGTTATTCCGGGGGTTGAAAAACCGATTAAAAGTGATGCCGAAGCAATTGAGTTTGCGAAAAACTGCGGTTATCCCGTAATGCTTAAAGCTTCTGCCGGCGGCGGTGGAAGGGGTATGCGTATAGTTAGAAATGAAAATGATCTTATAAGCGCTCTCCACAGCGCGGGTAACGAAGCCAGAAAAGCATTCGGCAATGATGATATCTTTATGGAGAAATATCTTGAGCAGCCGAAACACATTGAGGTGCAGGTCCTTGGTGATAACTACGGGAATATAGTTCATCTTTTCGAAAGAGATTGTTCTATTCAGCGCAGACATCAGAAGGTGATCGAGTTTACCCCGGCCATATCGATTACTGAAAAGCAGAGAGCGGCCATATGCGCCGATGCCGTTAAAATCGCAAAGGCCGTTGACTATAAGAGCGCCGGTACTGTTGAGTTCCTTGTAGATAAAAATGGCAGCCATTACTTTATTGAAATGAATCCGAGAATACAGGTTGAGCATACTGTTACAGAAGAGGTTACGGGAATCGACCTTGTTCAGAGTCAGATTCTTATAGCTCAGGGCTACAGGCTCGATTCGGAGCAGATAGGTATTAAATCACAGGACTCTATTAAATCAAGGGGATATGCGATACAGTGCAGGGTAACCACTGAAGATCCGGCTAACGGGTTTGCTCCGGATACCGGTCGCATTGATGTTTACCGTACAGGTTCAGGATGCGGGATACGGCTTGACGGCGGAAACGGTTATACAGGTTCGGTAATAAGCCCCTATTACGATTCACTCCTTGTTAAAATTATATCTCATTCAAGGACTTTTCATGATGCTATAAGTAAGGCTAAACGTTCGATAAAAGAACTTGTTATTGCCGGTGTTAAGACTAATGAAGGATTTCTTCTTAATGTATTATCTCACCCTGTTTTTCAGAGCGGTGAATGTACAACAGGTTTTATCGAGACTACACCGGAGCTTTTTGATATATCTCCTCACGATGACAGTGAAGTGAAAATCCTTACGTATCTTGGTGAAAAAGCGGTTAATGAAAGACGCGGAACAGACATTGAACATGACGTTCCAAGGATTCCTGTTGTGCCGGAAAATCTGAATCTTCGCGGGACAAAGCAGATTCTTGACGAACAGGGACCAGCCGGAGTTGTGGAGTGGATTAAGAATCAGAAAAAACTTCTACTCACTGATACGACCTATCGTGATGCGCATCAGTCTCTTATGGCAACACGGCTCCGTACTTACGATATGCTTAAGATTGCCGAACCGACGGCGTATCTTGCCCAGGATCTTTTTTCTCTTGAGATGTGGGGCGGGGCAACATTTGATGTAGCGTACAGATTTCTGAAAGAGGACCCGTGGGAGAGGCTTGATCTTCTAAGGAAGAAGATACCGAACATTATGTTTCAGATGCTTCTCCGCGGTGCAAACGCTGTTGGTTACACAAATTATCCCGACAATCTTATCCGTGAGTTTATAAAAGAATCTGCTTCGGCAGGAATAGATATCTTCCGGGTATTTGATTCACTTAACTGGCTCAAGGGGATGGAGATTGCCGTTGAAGAGGTGCTTAAGGCGGGTAAAATTGCCGAAGCCTGTGTCTGCTATACCGGTGATATTCTTGATGAAAAAAGAGATAAGTACTCTCTTGAGTATGCGGGTCTGCTTAAACCTTATGCCGCAGAGAAACTTATTAAAGCGCTGAAGAATGAAATTTCCATTCCCATACATCTTCATACTCACGATACAAGCGGTAACGCAGTTGCAACGGTTCTGCTGGCTGCAGAAAACGGTGTAGATATCGTTGACGCTTCATTTAATAATATGTCAGGTGTTACTAGCCAGCCGGCTCTTAACTCAATTGTGGCCGCACTCGAATATACAGACAGAGAGACCGGGCTTAGCCGTGATAATCTTCAGCTTATTTCAGATTACTGGAATGACATACGTCCCATTTACGGACAGTTCGAATCCGACCTTCAGTCAGGTACAGCGGAAGTCTACAAGTACGAGATTCCCGGAGGGCAGTATTCCAATTTTAAATCTCAGGTTGACAGTTTCGGATTGGGGCACAAGTTTGTTGAAGTAAAAGAGATGTATCTCACTGTTAATCTTATGGTGGGGGATATCGTAAAGGTTACTCCTTCATCTAAGATGGTGGGCGACCTTGCAATTTTTATGGTTAAGAACGATTTAACTCCTGAAAATATTCTTATCAAAGGGAGAGATATGGCATTCCCCGATTCTGTTGTTTCATATTATGAAGGTATGATGGGGCAGCCTGTCGGTGGATTCTCAAGAGAAATACAGGATATAGTTCTGAAAGGGAAAACTCCAATCACATGCAGACCGGGAGAACTCCTGCCGCCGGTTGATTTTGAAAAAATCAGAAGTGATCTTGCAAAGAGGATGAACAGAACTCCGTCAAACCGGGAAGTGCTCAGCTATGCTCTCTATCCTAAAGTGTTTGATGATTTTCTCTCGTTCATTAAGAAATACGGCGATCTCAGCATGATGGATTCACCTCTGTTCTTTGACGGACTTATAAGGGGAACTCCATTTGATGTGGAACTTGCCGAGGGTAAAATTTTTATTATTGAACTGATTCAGATAGGGAAAATTGATAGTGACGGGAATAGAAGAGTAGTCTTTGAAGTAAACGGCAATAGACGTGAAATGACTATACTCGATAAAACATACAGATCGGAAAAAGCAGCTGTTTCATCAACTCAGATGGCTGACCCTGATAATCCGAAAGAGATAGGAGCGGGAATTCCCGGAACTGTTTCAAAGATTCTGGTTAAAGAGGGTGCTGCTGTCAAGGAAGGAGACAGTCTTCTTGTGCTTGAAGCGATGAAAATGGAGACAAATATTACAGCTCCGGTATCCGGTGTTATTTCTGCAGTTGCGGTTAAAGAGGGGCAGAGAGTGAAAAACGGGGAGCTTCTCATCAGGTTCGAGTAATAATGGATGAGTAATCTAAGTTTTTCCTCCGCGCTGAGAGCTCTGTCCAACAGAGATTATCGTCTCTTTTTCTTCGGGCAGGGCGCGTCTCTCATCGGAACATGGATGCAGAGTATCGCCGCGAGCTGGCTCATTTACAGTCTTACCGGTTCACCATTTATGCTGGGGCTGGCCGGATTCCTTGGGCAGATCCCGGTGTTTCTTATTTCACCGGTCGCCGGTGTCCTGGGGGACCGGTGGAGCAGGCATCGTATTCTTCTCATTGTTCAGATTATGTCAATGATTCAGGCTTTCGTACTCGCTGCACTGACACTTTGCGGCGTGGTACAGGTCTGGCATATCCTTGTTCTTACCGGTATTCTTGGAATAATCAATGCTTTTGAAATGCCCGTCCGTCAGGCTTTTATTATTGAAATGATAAAAGACCGTGATGAACTCCCTAATGCAATTGCCCTTAACTCATCTGTCTTTAATGCTTCAAGACTTATCGGACCCGCAGTTGCCGGTGTGGTCGTTGCCGCTGCCGGTGAAGGTGTATGCTTTCTTATAAACGGGTTAAGTTATATAGCAGTAATCGCCGCTTTTCTTTCAATGAATGTTACACCTGTTATAATCGAAAAGACCGGTAAAAATGTTTTTGCCGACATGAAAGACGGGTTCTCCTATGCCCTCGGATTTGTACCCATAAGAGACATTCTCACTTTAATTGCTCTAATAAGTCTTTTCGGTATGACTTTTCCGGTTCTTCTCCCGGTATTTGCCGCTAAAGTATTCGGCGGAGGTTCTCATACCTTCGGTATCCTGGTCTCGGCATCGGGGGCGGGTGCTTTTCTTGCTACGATTTATCTTGCGATTCAGCATGATTGTAGTGGTTGCTTCATGCAATATGGTGCTTCAGGCTGTTGTGGAGGAGGGTAAAAGGGGGAGAGTCATGAGTTTTTATATAATGGCTTTTACCGGCGCTGCTCCAGTGGGGAGTCTTCTGGCGGGATCATTGTCATCAAAAGCAGGAGCTCCCCTTACTGTTTTTATCTGCGGATGCGCCTGTCTTCTTCTTGCTGCCGCTTTTTCTTTCCGGCTCCCTGCCGTAAGAGTTCTTGTCAGAGAAGCCATTTCCAGGGGGAAGGGTTGAATATATGGTCTGAACCCTGATTTACCTTATTAAAGGATTAACATGATTAGATTACGGAGCATCCGGCACAATATCATGGAAATCCTTAAATCCCTTAATCAAGGTTCAGACCATATAAATTACTTGTATTACATAATATATATGATAACATTGCTTCAAATTTTAACAAGGAGTTTTATATGAAAAAAGTTTTAGCATTATTATTCGCCTTTACTGTTGCCGGTATGGTATCCTGTTCAAAAAGCCCTGAAGCAGAAGCAAAGGCGCTTATGCTTGATATGACAAAAGCAACAGAATCTGCTGCTGAAAAGATTGAAAAAGCCTCAAATGCTAAGGGAGCCGCCGATGCTCTTATCGGATATGCCGAAAATATGAAAGAGCTTTCAGTCAGAGGTAAAGAGCTTGAGAAAAAATTCCCTGATTTCAAACCTGAAGGGAATGACAAGTTCAAAACAGAACAGGATGCAATGATGAAATCCATGGAAAGATTTACAGCTGCAATGACCGGTGCTATGGTGAAATATCCAGGAGCTAAAGAGATTATGGACGCCTCTGTAAAAATGACAGAGATAATGAAAGACTGATATTTTATCTGAATTATTTTAAAATAAAGAGCCCTGGCAGCAGGGCTCTTTATTTTTTATCAATTATTAAACATACCACTTTTCAAATTCAGCTTCTGCTGTCAATTAAACCTGAAGCCTGAAATATGCTCTAACGGGCAGATTTCTTTATTGTGGATTTTTTATTTTTCGGCTTTATTTCTGTTTCAGGTAAATTTTCATCATCAATTGTGTTCTCACCAGAAGTTGAAGGGACATGTTTTATCCGGAATTTACTCTCTATATATTCCCTGAATATGTCAATGTATTCAAATGTCGCAGGTACAACAATAAGAGTAACGATTGTGGATATAATAAGTCCCCCGAGTATGGCAATACCCATAGACTGTTTAATCTTTGCTCCTTCACCAAGACCTAGAGCAAGAGGCAGCATTCCTGCCATCATGGCAAAAGTTGTCATAAGTATGGGCCGTAATCTTTTCACTCCGGCGTCAATAATCGCTTTTTTTCTTTCCTGCCCGGCGCGTACACCTATAAGTGCAAAGTCAACAAGCAGAATTGAATTTTTAGTTACCAGTCCCATGAGCATAATCATCCCGATCATGCTGAACATATCCAGTGTAAATCCAGAAATAATCAGAGCCAGAATTGCACCTGTCATCGCCGGAGGTATTGCAAGCAGGATTGTGAAGGGTGTAATGAAAGACTCGTACAGGCTGGCAAGAACCAGAAATATGAATATAATAGATAAAATAAAAGCTACTTTTATGCCCGATAGAAGTTCATCAAAGCTTTCAGCCTCACCGATAAAACTGTATGTAACTCCATTAGGGAGAGGGTATTTTTCTTTAATTAGTTTGTGCACACTCGTCATGGCTGTACCAACTGCTCCATCGGGTGTCAGATTGGCAGTGATGACAATTACATATGCACGGTCCTGTCTGCTGATCTTTGCCTTACCGTTTGTATTGCTGAACTCTGCAATCGCAGTCAGAGGAACCATCATATTGTGCATGTTGGGAACTTTAGTAGAAGTATAAGTATATCTTAAATCCCGCTGCTCCGGTTTGAGTCTGGCACGTATGTCGTACTCCAGCCCATTGTCAGAGAGTTTGCCCACAACAGCACCGGCAACATTGTACCGGAGCTCCATGCCTGCCATACCCTGGATTACACCAAGTTCTTTCATCTTTGTCTGATTCATTTTTATCTGAAATTCAGGTTTACCGGTTTCGTAACTCGATTCAACTTCAGTTAAGTCTTTAATCTGTTCTATATCTTTTATTATTCTTGAAGAGTACTCTTCTATCACTTCAAGATTATTCCCTTTCACAGCAAGAATAAACGGTTTATCATCGAGTGATGAAATTTTTATTCTGTCTACGGCAGGTTTTGCAAATTTAAAATCTGTAAGATATTTTCTTGTCTCCTGCTTGTTCCATTCAGTATCGTTTTGTCTCATTTCCGGAGGAAGCAGAAAACAATCTATTTTACCCTGTTCCGGTTCACCCTGATCTCCCCCCACTGTTACAGACATGTAATCTAGGTCTTTTAGATTTTTAATTCTCTCTTCAATTTTTTGGACAACTTCATATGTTCCCTGAAGACTGGTTCCTGTGGGGAGTTTTAATGTAACAGTGTACATGCCGTCATCACCACCGGAAATGAAACCCTGTTTTATAAAAGCCATCAGTCCGATGCTGCCGATAAAAATTACCGTTGTTACAACAATAACAATCATAGATCTGTCAAGGCAGAAGTTCATTACAATCAGATATTTCTCTTCCAGATATTCCTGAAATTTTTCGAATGATGTGACCAGAATATTTTTTGCCTTGTGTCCCGAGCCGGCGAAGTAAGCACTTAGAAACGGGGCAACCGTCAGAGCATCAAAGAGGCTCACTGCCATTGCAAAAACAACTGTAAACCCGAACTGCATAAAAAATCTTCCGACAATACCCTGGAGAAAAGCTATAGGTATAAAGACAGACATAATTGTAAGTGTAGTCGCGATTACTGCAAGCGTAACCTCTTTTGTTCCCTGCTCTGCAGCCTCTTCCGGAGGGAGCCCATCCTCCAGTTTCCGGAATATATTTTCCCTTACAACAATCGCGTCATCAACAAGTAGACCAACCGTGAGCGAAAGGGCAAGCAGTGTTACTATATTTATAGTGAAGCCCATTGCGTACATTATTATAAATGCGCCGATAAGAGAGTTGGGTATTGCAAATCCTGTAATCAGCGTTGAACGTATATTACCCAGGAAAAGATAAACGACGAATATTGCCAGTATTATTCCAAGAATTATATCTCTTGATGTCTCTTCAACATTTATCCGTATCCAGTGTGAAGTGTCCAGAACCGTGATAAGCTGCGGAGATCCCTTATATGTTTTAAGCATCTCATTAACTTCACCAAGCCTGTTATTTACTTCATCAACAACTTTAACAGTGTTGGCGCCGGATCTTTTCTGTACATCCAGAAACAGGCAGTATCTGGTTGTCCTTTCTGTTTCGGGCTCATTTTTTTTCTTTTTATATTTAGCCCCCTTTTCAAAAGGGTAGTACAGGTATGCAATATTTTTAACATCTTCATTTCCATCTTTCACTCTGCCCAGATCCTTTAGGGCAATACCGCTTCCGATGTCGCCGGAGAACGAGACCAGGCTGTTTTCAATTTGTGAAAAGTTTGTATACTCTCCGATCGCACGGAAATTGGTTTCAGTGTTTCCATGTTCTCTTTTACCAACTGGAATGTTTGAACCTGAACCCTTCATACTGTTTACAACAGATGATGTTGAGAGTCTCAGTTCATTAAGCCTGTTCTGATCAAGCTCAACCTGAATTTCACGTCTTGTCCCTCCCAGTATTTTTACATCACCTACACCCTCTATACGGACAAGTCTCGGTTTAAGCACCTCTTTTGCAATATCATAAAGTTCAGATGGTGTAAGATCGGCAACAAGACCCATCCTGAGTATCGGCGCGTCAGAGGGGTCGAGCTGCTGAACAAGAGGTTCATCTATATCATCGGGAAGCTTGTTCTTTGCTATATTGATTTTGCCGCGGACATTCTGATCGGCCTGTCTTAAATCCGTATCGAGTGTAAATTCAATGGTGATGATTGAAACACCCTCAAGATTGGTTGAATATATATGTCTTATACCACCGATCGCTCCGAGTTCCTCTTCGAGAGGTTTTGTGATAAGTTTTTCAATCTCCTCGGGTGCTGCCCCTGCATATACTGTTGATATAGAGAGCATGGGAAAATTTATTTCAGGATAGAGGTCAACTCCGAGCCTGTTTAGAGATATAACTCCGAAAGTCAGCATAGATAATACTATGCAGGTTATAAGAATAGGTCTTTTTATGGAGAGGCGGGCGATATTCATTGCTGCTTCCTTTTGGTAATAATAATTATTTTTTAATTCCGGGAAAACCTTGCGGATTTAACCATTTAATTTAATTAACCGGTTAATTAAATTAAATATTTTTGTCAATAATTTTTCAGTTTGCTGATATAATACGGCAGTAATACTGAAAAAGTTATTATATTAAATCAGCGGGAAAAGATAATGGCGTTTATAAAAATAGAGGGTTTTGTCGGGAATATTTATGTACCGGAGACAAATCAGGGGAGAAAAAAACATCCCTGCAGAGATTGTTACAGCTGCGGGTACTGCAGCGATGAAAGGTGTGAACTCTGTCTTAAAAAGAGCTGTAAGAATAGTAAAATACCCCCCGATTCCAGTTTTTCGAACAAAGGCTGATTTTTAATTAATTGTGATTATTCTTAAGATAGTAGTTCAGCATCAATGCGAGATCCTCCATCCTGTAGGGTTTTCTAAGGCTGTCGGTAAATCCGAAGTCGGCAGGGGATGCAATAACGGGATCATCGGAGTAGCCGCTGGAAGCAAATGCCGGTGCTTCAATGCCCATCTGTCTTAATCTGCTGATGGTCTCTTTTCCCCCTATACCGTTTGGTATATTCAGATCAAGAATAAAAGCTTTGAAGCTGACTCCATTGGTCAATCCCTCTTTAACCATTTTTATTGCTTCTCCGCCGTCTGTGGCTTTATAGACTTTATATCCCATAATTTTAAGCATTTCTCCAACAGTCTCCCTTATGAATACTTCATCATCCATAAGCAGAATAGACCCGTTACCGGTGTGCTCATCTTCTTTTTTTACAGGTTTCACTTCCGCTTCACCCTCCGATGCCGGGAGAAATATATAAAAGGCTGTTCCTTTCCCGGGTGATGAGTTTACATCAATGCAGCCGTGGTGTTTTGTTATTATTGAATGACTTGTTGCAAGTCCCATCCCTTTGCATTTATTCTTTGTGGTGAAAAAGGGATCGAATATTTTAGGGAGCATCTCTCCGGGAATTCCTGTTCCGCTGTCTTTAATTGAAATTTTCACGTAATCCCCCGGTCTAAGGTATGTATCTTTTTTTTCCGGTACATGCGTGTTTTCAGCGGATACGTAGAGGCTTCCGCCCGCCGGCATGGCCTGTATCGCGTTTGTTATAATGTTTTCAAGTGCATTAGATATCTGTTCGTGGTCGTAAGTGCATATTTTTAGATCATCAGGTAGATTGAATTCATAGGCGTGACCGGAATCCTTCATTAAAAATGTTGTAAGGTCAATAAGTGTCTGTGATATTGAACCGTTTTTTTTAACCGGCTCTCCCCCTTTTGCAAAAGTCAGAAGCTGCCCGGTAAGAGCTTTGGAACGATCGAAGATCTGCATTGCGCTGTCGAGATATCCGCTTACAGTTTTATCCGCACTGCTGTAATTTCGTGCCATCTCAATGTAGCCGAATATGCCGCCGAGAATATTATTGAAATCGTGCGCTATTCCTCCGGCAAGGAGAGCTAGTGATTCGAGTTTTGTTGCTCTTTCACTTAATGAAAGAAATTTTATCTTATCGTTAATATCCATACCTATTCCGTTGTAAATAACTTCATCATCCATGATGACAGGATTTGATGTGCAGCGGAACCATATGAATTCACCGGAATCTTTCTGGAAAACTCCTTCATATTCCCAGGTTTTTTTGCCTGTAACCGATTTTTCAATAGATTTCAGAAATTGCTCTCTAAATTCAGGTACTACATGTGAAGTGAACAGTTCAAAGAAGCCGTCAAGATTGTTTTTCAGGCCGAATATCTGTTCAGAGCTCTCGCTGATATAGTAAAAACCTGTGTCACCATTGTTTCTAACGAAATACTGGAAAAGTGCAGCAGGGACATTTTCAGCAATATTATTAAGTTGAATATCACGCATCCGTATCGTTTGTTCAAAAGTTTTAAGTTCTGAAATATCAAGTGCAGTGAAGGTAACTCCCCTTGAAATATCATTTATGTCAATCGCGCTTGAGCTGAGAAATATATCGATTATCTCTCCGTTTTTTTTCATCCATCTGGTTTCTACATGACCATTACCTTTTTCTTTTATCTGCTCATATTTATCTATGCCCACATAATTAAAATCTTCATCGGAGGGGTAGAGCATTCGGGCGCTTTTGCCAATTATTTCATCCATTGAATAATCGGTCATTTCACATAGTTTATTATTTGCCTCAACTATAACTCTGTCTACGACCATACCTATCCCCACAGGAGCAGCGCGGAAGATACTCTGGAGGATGTTGTTTTTATCATGGGGGTTATCGGCCTCAATTTTTTCTGCTTTATTTTCACCGGTTATTACACTCATAACCCTCCCGTTCGGTAAAATTATTTGCTATTAAATAGTATATATAATGAATAAAAATAGTATTAAAGAGTAAAAACAAATTTTTTTTGCTTCCGGCGGGATTAAATGTTCTTTTTTTGATAAATGTACAGCTAATCTAATGTTTTATATAGTTGAATTTATGAAAGGGAGTCTTTAGATAATCCGGATATGTGGGTTTTTAGAAAAAAGAGCGATGAAGAGATAGAAAGGGTTTTTTTATTTTAAAAACTTCAGGAATAAATATTAAAATCTATTTTAAATGTTATTCCGGATATAGTCAATAATCACATGCCCGGCTTTTTCGCTGTGTGTTTCCATGTTGCTTTTAAGTTCTATGTAAATTGAGCAGGGTAATGCATCTATCAGTTTTTTTATATTTTCTGTTCCATGAAGAGTATCTGTTGTAGCTCCAATTATCAGAGATGGAATGTTTATATTTTCTATACGGTCCCACAATGTGTAGTTTCTGATGGCAAGGGCATTGGCTTTCAGTTTATACGGATCGGCGCAGTCCAGAGTATTCTCGTATTTTTTAATCTGCTCCAGGCTGTTTTTTTTATCCAGTCTGAAGTTTCTCAGGTACCATTTTATTACAGGTGCAGGGATTATTGAACCGAGTATTTTAGGAAATCTGAATTCTGCGTTAGGGCCTATGAGTATGGCTGATAAGGGCATTCTCCCTTCAGTTCCGCAGTATTCTATAATTGCCGAAGCGCCCAGTGAACTCCCGGCAAGTATAAAACCGTCATTTTCCGGGATTGTCTTTTGAATTATTTCACCTATGTCGAGTTTGAGCCTCTCCATGGAAAAAACGGTTTTTTTAATATCGGGTACAATCGATGACTTTTTTTCTCTGGACTCAAGGTACATTACACGGTATTCTGATGTGAGAATCTTCAGCACACCTTTCCATCCCGAAATAAGGGATATCCATCCTGCTACAAAAAGAATTACCGGTTTATCCCGTGAAATATTCTCCGGAATAAAATCAATTATCTTCAGAGAAACTCCATCTGACATCTGAACCATATATTCATTAACTGTGGTTGAACTTTCGGTATATTGAGAATAATCCATAATTTTAATCCCGGAGAATTTATATTGAAGGGATTTTATATGATAATTGATATCAGGTCAATCAGAAAATTGTGTTTTGCAGATTTAGCATGGCGGGGTTATAACTTTAATGATTTGAGTATTTTGTTGACAATGCCGCATTATCATATTTAAATAAAACTGTGTCAGTAATAATTCCTGAACATATATTTTAATTTAAAAGAATAAAATTGTGCAACTCTGCCTTATTCGTAGCGCGGATAGCATCTGTTTATTCATTAATAAATTATGGAATGTATACTGAAATTATATTAAAATTCTTATCATTTTAAGGAGTTGGTTAATGAAAATACGTATTTTAATTCTTTCAATCTTTCTGATTTCTGCATCGGCTGTTATGGCTCAGACTATGAAAATAGATGCAAAAAAGAATCTGAAAACTGCACGGGGAACTGTCGCTGCATTTATGGCCGAAATTAACAGCGGCAGATATGAAGAATCGCTTGAGTTTTTTAAAAGCGATCCTGTAAGCAGCGGAGAGATAACTCTTGAGCAGTACCGGCAGCATTGTGACAGTAATCTTACAATGAATAAGCAGATAGTTTCACTCTCTCTTAAAGAGAAGACTGACCCCAAAAATAAGCTGCTTTCAACTGTTACCGTTAAAATCATATACAAAGATAAATCTAAAGCCGAGAAATATGTTGTTGCAGAGAAGGTTAACGGCATCTGGAAACTGACAACAAAAGGGAGTATGTTCTAAGGCCGGAGAGTTTACAATAGGAGATTTCAGATGAAAGATGAGAAACGCAAGCATCACCGTTTTAAAATAAACCAGATGTGCGAGATATATATGGGACGTGAGATCTATATTCCTGTAAAGGGTGTGGATCTCAGCGAAGGGGGAGTCTCTTTCAGAACAGAGGAATCGCTTGCGATCAGTTCTATTGTAAATTTTCAGATTGCTATATATATCGGTGATAAATCAAGAACTATAGATTGTGAAGGTGTTGTAAGAAGGGTTAACCTTCATGGCGATTCATATTCAGGCGCGATTGAGTTTACCGGGTTATCTGCTGAGAATAAAAAAGTAATCCGCGAATACGTCAAGGGTAAGTGATTTAAAGATTTTTTTTCCTGCAGATTTTTTTTGAGAACCGATTGTCTATCCGCCCTGTCTATTATACATTAAAAAACAGTTTTCCGGAGGAGAATTATGTATAAGAGAGATTACCGCAGTTTTAAAAAGACTTTTATTTACCCGGCAGCCGGTGTCTCGGCGTTTCTGATTTTACTTTTTACAGCATGCGGCGGCCAGAGACTTGGCGGGCAGGTTCAGGGGGAAGTCTATAAGGATTACGCGAGAGCAGAAAAAAAATCTATGATGATGGAGTATGCTCCGGCTGGTGTGGCCGATGAAGAGGCCGCAGATGATTCATTTGTCCGCCACAACACGGAGGAGTACGATCTTATAAAAGAGAATGAGTTTAAAGGGGTAAAAGACAACCCTCTCTCGACACTGTCAATTGATGTAGATACTGCATCTTATTCGAATGTGAGAAGATATTTAAGCGGAAGCCAGCTTCCACCTAAGGACGCAGTTCGTATAGAAGAGATGATTAACTACTTCAAGTATTCATATCCGCAACCGCAGGGTGAACACCCATTTTCTATAAATACAGAAATTTCAGAGGCACCGTGGAATAAGAGCAACAGGCTTATGCTCATCGGAATTCAGGGCAAATCTCTGAACTACAACGATCTTAAACCGTGCAATTTTGTGTTTCTGCTTGATACATCCGGTTCGATGAACTCACCGGAGAAACTTCCGCTGCTTAAAAAATCTTTAGCTCTTATGCTTAAAGGACTTAATAAAAATGACCGTATAGCAATTGTTGCTTATGCCGGTTCTGCGGGTCTGGTTCTCCCGTCAACACCCGCGACAAAGAGCGATACGATTCTCGGCGCATTTGAAAAACTCAATGCCGGTGGTTCAACTGCAGGGGGAGAGGGGATTATCCTTGCGTATAAAATAGCAAAAGAGAATCTCATTAAAGAGGGGAATAACCGTGTAATTCTCTGCACAGATGGAGATTTTAATGTTGGCGCATCATCAACCTCGGAGATGGTACGTCTTATCGAAGAGAAGAGAAAGGATGATATCTATCTTACAATCTGCGGATTCGGCATGGGTAACTACAAGGACGGACGGATGGAGCAGATCAGCAATGCAGGAAACGGAAACTACTTCTACATAGATGGTATTAAAGAGGCGGAAAAAGTTTTTGTTAAAGAGATGCGGGCAAATATGTTTACTATTGCGAAGGATGTTAAAATTCAGATAGAGTTTAATCCGCTGAAAGTAAAGTCCTACAGACTCATTGGATATGAAAACCGGGTCATGGCGAAAGAGGATTTTGACAATGACAAAAAAGATGCAGGTGAGCTTGGTGCAGGACATACTGTAACTGCATTATATGAAATAGTTCCGGCTGATGGAGACAGTTCACAGGATAAATCAATTGAACTCAGATATCAGGAGAGCAAAATTAAAAAAGACGCCGCTTCCGGAAATGAGATCATGGTGCTCAAGATGAGATACAAGCCGATCAAAGAGGATAAGAGTAAGCTTATAGTTAAAACTGTAATTGATGAAAACATCAAGTTCGGAAAAACATCTGAAAACTTCCGCTTCGCATCGGCTGTTGCAGGATTCGGAATGCTTCTCCGGGACTCACAGTTTAAAAACGATCTTACAGCAAAGGATGTAATTAAAATTGCAAAAGATGCGAAGGGCTACGACGAAGAGGGGTATAGATCGGAGTTCATCGGACTTGTAGAGCAGTATTCGCTGCTGAAATAAGAGAGACTCATCCCCACGGCCCCCTTCTCTAAGGCTCTAGAGAAGGGGGAGTAAGATTTAAACGTTACGAATTTGCATCCTGTTTAGTGATTACCGCAAATTATTTTTTCTGCATTCACTTGCTGCTTACGCAATTGACAACTTTTTTAAGTAATGGATTATCCGTGTACCTGGAATTAGATATATAAAAATAGTTTTAAATAACGCCCCCTCTATTTCTCTTCAAAGAGAGGGGGATCGGGGGTGAGTTAAGGCTTTAGAGAAGGGGGCGAATTATATTTTCGTAACTCTCAACATTTTAGAAACCCTAAATGGTGTTGACTAAATTTAAAAAATATGTTATATTCAAAAGAGCATATTTACAGGAAATCCGATGAATCAGATTATAACGTTAATCACAAATATGGAGTGGCATATAATAATTATTATCTGTCTTACTCTAGGGCTTGCCCCTTTTACTCCTCCTCATATATTTGAAAAGCTTTCGATGCTGTTGAATGGAACTCTGAAGAGACCCATCGACTGGTTCGATCTTTTCTTTCACGGCATTCCGTGGATTATTCTTTTCATGAAAATCGTTATTACAATTAAAAACCGCGGAGTTTAAGATGATAAAAGAGCGTGCTGTTAATCATTTTACCGGGAAGAAAGGGTACAGCAGATTAAACTGTGCCCAGACTATTCTGGAGATTTTTAAAGATAGAGTCGATTTTATTTCTGATAAAACCGTTTCAGATTTTAAAAAAATGGGTGTGGGTAAAGCCCCGGGCGGTGAATGCGGAATGGTATATGCCGCGAAGTATATACTTGATAATTCCGGGAAGTCTGAAAATATTGAAGAGTTCGAGAATTTTTTTACAGATCAGGCGGGATCACTGAAATGCAGCGATATCAGAAAAAAGAAGCGGGATTTCTGCACTCTCTGCATGGAAGAGACTGCAGAATATCTCGACGGTAATCTGTAGAAGTCTGATGGCCGGGTTGATTTTTTGATTTATAGTATTAAAAAAATCTGCTCTAGAATCAACGGTGTTTAATCCACACCTTACAGGCAGTGCAGAGCATCACCGGCTGTCTGTTAGTGCTGTGACCGGATAGATTTTCATTAAATAGTCCTCTGTATAATACCGAAAAATCTCCCGGCTACTTCGGCAGGCTCAGCACATCGCTCTCGGCCACCCTTTTTGATAAAGATGGTTTAAACTCCAGGAATTTCATAACCCCCTTTATCAAAGGGGGATGTTGAGCGAAGCGAAACGGGGGGATTTCAAGTTTATAGCTGATAAATTATTGATTCAATTAAATAATTTACTAAAATAGTGAAATATTTGGAAATTCTTTTATTATAACAGCTGACGATTGAATTTAACCAGATAACCCTTCGGCTACGCTCATTTTGACAAGCTCAATACAAGCAGGGAGCGGTTTATACGCTGGCTGAGCGGAGCCGAAGTCTGAATGATGATCTAATTCATTCGTATAATGCAATATTATAATAAATTATATTCTCCTCAGCCCGAAGCGATGTGGAGATATAATACTTTATTTTAAAGTGAATAATACAAAGAGAGAGGATATATGTTCAACAGACTATTTGAACCAATTAAAATTAATAAGGTTACTGCAAGGAACAGGATTGTCTATCCCGCTCTGGCTCTTATGTATTCCATGGACAACACAATAAACGAACGATATATAAATTATTTCAGGGAGAGGGCGCGCGGTGGTGCTGGTATTGTAACAGTAGGACCTGTTCTCTTCTGTAAAACAGGAGCAGGTGTCATTGCACCGTCCATAGAGTTTGATGAATCTATCCCTGAATTCCGGAAACTGGTTAAGGCGATAAAAGATGAGGGCGCACTGGCCTGGATTCAGCTATATCACGCCGGGGCCTACTCGTACCGTGTTCTTATGGGGGGGGAGCAGTCCATCGCTCCATCAGCTGTTTATTCAAATTACGCCAAGGATACTCCCCGCGAGATGACAATTGAAGATATCAACCGGGTTCATGAGATGTTTATCCGCGGCGCAGAAAAAGCAAAAGAGGCGGGATTCGATGGAGTGGAGCTTTTAGGTTCCGCAGGTTATCTTATTACACAGTTTTTATCCCCTCTTAAAAATCTGCGCACCGATGAATACGGCGGGAGCTTTGAAAACCGCACACGCTTTGTCCGCGAACTGATAGAGAAGATGCGCTTAAGACTTGGCCCGGATTTTCCAATTACCATAAGGATGGCCGGAAATGACTTTGTTGCCGGGAGTAATACAGATGAAGATATGCCCGCCATAGCGATGATGTATGAAAAGGCCGGGATTGATGCCATAAGCGTCACAGGGGGATGGCATGAGTCACGGGTTCCTCAGCTTGCAATGGAAACCTCACCTTGCCGAACAGATAATCAGAGATGGAATGGCCGATATGGTAAGTCTCGGGAGGGTTCTCATTGCAGATCCCTACTGGCCGAAGAAAGCCATGGAACTTCGCGAGGATGAGATACGTCCGTGCGTGGCATGTTCCCAGGGGTGTTCCGATGAACTTTTCAGCGGAAGGCCCGTAATGTGTATAGCTAACGCCGAAGCGGGATTCGAAGATGAGCGCGTTATTCCCTGGACCGATAATCCGAAGAATGTAATGGTCATAGGTGCAGGACCCGGAGGACTGGAGGCTGCATACCGTGCCGCTAAAGCCGGGCACAATGTGACACTCTACGAGAAAAAAGATACAATCGGAGGGCAGCTCTGGATAGCGGGCACTCCTCCAAACAAACAGGAACTCTGGGAGCTGATACGATACTATGAAGCAATGCTTAATAGATATAATGTTGATGTACGGCTTGAAACTGAAGTGTCTTTAGAAATAATAAAAAATGAGAAACCGGATTTTATAATTGCAGCCGAGGGGGCCGAGCCGCTGATCCCGCCGATTGAAGGGATCAGCGGCTCACCGGAGGTAATCTCTGCATGGACTGTACTCGAAGAAGACCCGCCCATGGGAAAAAACATAGCTGTTATCGGCGGAGGATCGGTAGGTCTTGAAACTGCGGAGTTTATTGCAGAGAAGGGGACTATAGACGCGGAGACGTTATATTTTCTGTTCAAGAATAATGCCGAGAGTGTGGAGCGGCTTAGAGAACTGGTTCATCACGGTTCGAAGAGGGTGACAGTATTTGAAATGCGCACTAAGGTTGCCATGGATATGGGTAAGTCCAACAGGTGGGTTCTTCTTGGAAATATTGATAAAATGAATATTGATATAGTTACAGACGCAAAGGTCATTTCAATAGCCGGTGGAGTGGTGAAGTATGAAAAGGGCGGGGAGATTCTGGAGATGCAGTTTGACAATGTTGTAAACGGAGCCGGGTCAAAATCTGTGAATAAAATATCATCCCTTCTTGACGGATTGGGAATCCCCTATACGGTTATAGGAGACGGTCTTAAGCCTGGAAGGATTGACAACGCCATACACCAGGCATACCTTGCCGTAATGAATATGTAATGCCGCATACTTTCCGGACTCACCCCTCGACCCCTCTCTTTGGAGAGAAAGAGAGGGGAGCTTGAGACGGGAAATTTATTGAGTATTTCAGAGGAATAATTTGTTTTACGAAGCTCCTCTTCTTCTTATCAAATGGACACAATGGAATCAACCGGGTGTAAGTTTAATATTAATTAATAATTACACGGTAAAGGTGTTATGGCTTTTTGATAAAAAAATTACAGTATTTATTCCTTAACTTTTCTAAAGTAAAAAAACTCTATTATCCCCGCCGCCGAAGGCGGCGGGGATATAAT